>CALVQH010000006.1 GCA_944358115.1 uncultured Bacilli bacterium | reverse complement strand
CAGAGATATATTATACTACATATGTTTGGTGACATTTTAACTAATGATATGGTGACATTTTAAAAAAGGATTAACATAATTTTAAAATAATTTGACAAATGAATATTTATATGATAGAATAACAGATATCATTTTTTGAAGGGGGAATTTTAAGATGAAAGAAGAAAGAAATTATCGTTCTTTTGAGTATTATCCAGACGTAAAAAGATATGTTGATGGTTCTATTGATGTAGCTTTAGCTGCTGATATTGATGGAGATCCAGCTTTAGAAAGAACAAATCATTTACTTTTTGATAAAATTGCAAATGATCATGTGCTTAGAAATCAAATTGTAGAAAGAATTACGATTTATGGAATTCGTTATACAATTATGTATTACAAAACTACAGAACCAGATGAACGTAGAAAAAGAAATTACATGAATAGTGTTCGTGAATTCTTACATCCAAGACATCTTACTTTATTAGCAGATCTTTTTGATCGTCAAATTGAAGAAGCAAAATCACAAAAGCATTCTCGTTAGGATGCTTTTTTTCTGTGAAAAAAGTATTGCTTTCAATCCCATTTTCTAGTATAATGAAAACAGAATAGGGTGAGACACATGGAAAATGTTGATAAAACAAACACAGATAATTCCAAAAAGAGAATTTTATTAGGGTCTTTAATTATTGTAGTATCTATTATTATTATAGGTTTAAGCTTATCATATGCATATTATTTGAATACGGTACAAGAAGTTAATCCTGATAATCAAGGAACAAATATTACAAGTGGTGAACTAACGATGAATTTTACAACTACACAATATATTAATGCTAATAGTGCTGGTTTAATTAATGATACTGATGTTGTAACAGAAGGAGATTATACTTCTTTTAGTGTAACACTACCAAGTAATGCAGATGCAAGCTCTGCAACATATTCTTTATATTTAACCGAACTTACAATTACGGATAATTTAAAAAGCAAATATGTTAAATGGGCCCTTTATAATGCTGATGGTACTAGTATGATTACAAGTGGTGATTTTAGTGGAGCAACAAGTGGAACCAACTTAACTTTACAAAGCAACATTACAATTAACAAAGGTGAAACAAATAGTTACCGGTTATATATTTGGTTAAGTAATGATCCAGATGTTAATCAAACAAGTTTATTAAATGGCTCATTAAGTGCCAAAGTTGGATTTAGAGCTGCAACAATTTAACTTAGACAATGTTCTAAGTTTTCTTTTGCCATTATTTAGTATTTAATAAAAAGAAAATTTATGTTATAATGATTCTAAACTAGTAGGAGGTATACATGAGATTTATTGAAATAAAAAACTGTTACAAGGTATATAAAAATGGTGTAGCAGCCATCGCGGATTTAACCTTAAATATTAATAAAGGGGAATTTGTGTTTGTAATTGGAGCAAGTGGTTCAGGGAAATCTACCTTAATAAAAATGCTATATCGAGAAGAAAAACCAACGAAAGGAACTGTCGAAATAGGTGGAATTAATGTCGGAAAACTTCGAAATCGGACCGTTTATAAATTAAGAAGAAAACTAGGAATTGTCTTCCAAGACTTTAAATTATTACCTAAATTAACGGTGTATGAAAATGTTGCTTTTGCTCTTGAATGTTTAGGAATGAAGGGAAGTGAAATTAGACCTAAAGTAATTAAAGCTTTAGATCACGTTGGCTTAAAAGATAAACTAAGAAGCTTTCCAAATGAACTTTCAGGAGGAGAACAACAAAGAGTTTGTATTGCCAGAGCCATTGTAAACAATCCTAAATTACTTATTTGTGACGAACCAACTGGAAACTTAGACCCTAAAACTTCCAAGGGAATTATGGATGTATTAGAAACAATCAACAAAGAATTAGGAACCACGATCATTATGGCCACCCATGATAAAGAAATTGTCAATCGTATGAAAAAAAGAGTCATTGTCTTAGATAGTGGCGTCTTAAAAGAAGATCATGAGAAAGGAAGTTATAAAGCAAGTGAAAGCATTTAGAATATTTGGAAGAAGTATTAGAGATTCTTTTAAAAGTGTATTTCGAAATTTTAGTTTAAGTATTGCCAGTATTTTATGTACCACGATTACTCTTGTTTTAGTAGCCATTGCTATTATTATCAGTGCTAATATTAATCACATTACCAAAGATTTAGAAGAAGAATTAACAATTGTTGTTTATGCTAAGGCAGATACACCAGATGAAAGATTAGATGCGATAGAAAAGGAAATTAAAAATATTTCTAATGTTACAAATGTAACTGCCAAAAGTAAAGAAGAGTGGCGCGTAGAAATGCAAGGATATTCTGATACCTTAAATACTACTTTAGATTATTTAGATGAAAATCCTTTGCTAGACTCTTTTATTGTAACTGTTAAAAATGTCGATGATCTGCGTCCAACAGCTCTTAAAATAAGAGACATAGAAAATGTCGAAAGTGCTAATTATGGAGAAGGAATGGTTGAAGACATTATTTCTGTGTTTGACATTGTTCAAACCGTAACTCTTGTTATGGTTATTGCCCTAGTTGTAGTTACTGCCTTCTTAATTAGTAACACAATTAAATTAACAATATTTTCTAGGCGTAGTGAGATTGAGATTATGCGTTTAGTAGGAAGTAGTAATACATCGATTAAATTACCTTTTGTTTTTGAAGGATTCTTATTAGGCGTCCTAGGATCAATTATTCCCATCATTGTAATGATTTATGGATACTTAATAATGTATGAACAAGTCAGTTCATCTTCTTCATTTAGCATTATTGAACTTGTTCGGCCAATGCCATTTGTCCTAATAACAAGTCTTATCTTACTATTAATTGGCTCTGTCGTAGGTATGTTTGGCTCTGCTAGAGCAGTAAGGAAGTATTTGAAGATATGATGAAAAAAATATTAAATTATACGTTAAGAACGATATTATTACTAACGATTATAATCAACATATTTCCTCCAGCAGAAGTTTATGCTGCCGAGGGAGATACATTAGGAGATCTAAGAAGAGCTTATGAAAAAGTATTGGCCGAAAAAGAGGCAAATGATCAAAAAATAGAAGATGCCCAAGATAAAATAACAGAGCAACAAGCGGCAATTAATAAAGCAAACGAAGAAATATCTTTAGCAGAAGACGATTATGATGCTGCCGAAGAAGCAATTGCTGAATCAAACGAAAACATTGCTAGCCTAACTAGTGAAGCTGAAAAAGTACTTTTATACATGCAACAAATGCAAGGCCAAAATGCTTATGTTGAATATGTTTCTGGCGCATCTAGTATGACTGAATTAATTATGCGTGTAGAAGCAGTCAACCAAATAAGTGATTACATTCAAAAGACAACCAAAAATTTGGAAGATGAAATTAAAAGAAATGAAGAACTTAAAGTAGAATTAACTGAAAAAAAAGAAAAATTAGAAAAACAAGTTGTGGAATATCAAGCCACCATTTCTAAATATTATAGTGATATTAGTGATTATGATAGTTATGCGCAAAAGATCGATGATCGAGTACAACAAGCGAAAGACGATTATGAAAGTAATCGTAAAATATGTATCCAAAATTTAGGAGAAGCAAATGTAAATGATAATACTCTTTTATCTTCTTGTTCCAAAGTACCAGTTAATGGCAACTGGACAAGGCCACTACAATCCGGAGTAATTACCAGTTTAATTGGTTCTCGTTGGGGAAGATATCACAATGCCCTAGACTTAGGCGGAAATGCCGAAGGAACACCAGTTTATGCTGCTGCTGCCGGAACCGTTGTAGCTACTTACTATCGTCAAAGTTGTGGTGGAAATGAAGTATTTATTTATAGTTATGTAAATGGCAAATATTATACCCACTATTATTACCACTTACTAAGTTATAATGTAAAAGTTGGGGATGTAGTTGATCAAAATACTGTAATTGGCTATGTTGGCGGTGGAAGACAAACCTCATCAGCTTATGGTGGATATGATACTTGTACCACCGGAGCACACCTTCACTATGGTATTGCTGAAGGAAGAAAAACAAGCCATACAACCAATGTATTAACGAGTATTCCTGGATTTAGCAACTATGTTGGTTTCCGTTGGTCAAGTAGAATTATTTAAGCATTCAAAACGAATGCTTTTTCTCTGTACAAAATAAAGAAAATCTATTATAATTGAGATAATAAAGGTGATATATGATAAGATTGAAAAAAGCAAGAAAAAGTGATTTACCATTGTTAATAACTTATGAGTTACAAACAATTACTCCTTATTTAAAAAAGGATCAAGAAAAACTCATGGCGATTGCTACCACTAATGATTTTGTAAGCAAAAACTACCCAAGTTTTACTATGATTTATCATTTCCTAAATCCCATAGGCATGTATTTGCAAAAAGAAAAAAGCTTAGAAAACCTATATGTAAAAAAGGAAGTCCAAAATGAAAAAACTATGAAAAAGATAATACAGAAAATAAAGCCAGAAATAGAACAAATCAAATTAAGAAAAGAAAGAACAGAGGAAATTTCCTTTTTGCAAAAATGGGGATTTTCTAAAGTAAAAGAAGAACAAGAATTTGTAATTCTAAAGAAAGAAGGGTAAAAAATGAAAATGAATGATTTTTTAAAGCAATGTGCAAGTGATATAAAAAGGACAGACAAAGAATTAACAGCGGATGACTTTTACTATTTATTAAAATATGTAGGAATTAAAAAAGATCAATCACTTGTCGCTGACATCGAAGAATTTTATCAAAATTTTTTAAATAATTTAAATAATTCTTTAGTTCGCCATGTTGTAAGAAAAACAGGCACGAAAGAAAACACAACCCATTATGTAGGATTTTATACAGAAGCCCGCGCAAGTTATACTGAAAGTTGTAAAGTATACTTTCCTGTAAAATATGATTATATGATAAGTGCCTTAAAAACGATTTTTTCCTACTTAATCCGCAATAGTATTGAATCAGTTGTAAAATTCCATGTAAAAGCTACCAATGAAAATATCGTAATTCGTTTTTATCATGAAGAAGATGTTTTACCATTCATTAATTATTGTAATAATAATTTCATTTTAGATGACTTATTAGAAAAAACCAATCCCTTTATTGCTACCATTTATGGAATTGGTATTGTAAAAGACGATAATACCTTAAGTACATATAATAAAACATTAAGTAAAGTATTAGAAGATTATTTTTCCTTTTTAAAGAGTCACGATGCTCTTGATAAGATAAGTGACCTACATTTTCTAGATTATGTAATGCAAAAAGAAAGCATGGAAGAAAATGAAATTCTAAAATTTGATTTAAAAGCGATTGAAAAAAATATCAAAGCCATTCTCTCAAGAAGCAATCCCTTGAATTAAAAAGCACTTGCTATAATAAAGAATGTGCGATAAAATAATAAGGCATGGAGAAATTATGAAAAAAGTCTTATTATATTTAAATAGCAAATTAGAAAAAGAAGATACAATCATTATTGCCGTATCCGGAGGACCAGATTCCATGTGTCTTCTTCATTTATTGTGTGAGTTAAAGAGTAAATGGAATTTAAAAATAATTGTTGCGCACGTAAATCATAAATTACGAGCCTCAAGTGAAGAAGAAGCTTTATTTGTCAAAAAGACCGCTCAAGATAATAACTTAATCTATGAATACATGGAAATAGAAAAGTACAACCATGGCAACTTAGAAAAAGAGGCAAGAATAAAAAGATATCAATTTTTTCATGAATTAGCACTAAAATACCATGCAAAATACATCATGACAGCTCATCATGGCGATGATTTAATAGAAACGATTTTAATGCGGCTAGAAAGAGGAAGTAATCTAAAAGGATATAGTGGATTTCAAAAAGAAAGTATTTATCCGCATTACACGATCATTCGTCCTTTGATAACGCAAACCAAAGAAGAAATAGAAAATTATATGAACGAACATCATCTCAAATATTATTTAGATGAAAGTAATTTAGATGAATCTTATACAAGGAATCGTTATCGTTTACATGTCCTACCTTTTTTAAAAAAAGAAGATGCGAATGTTCATCTTAAGTTCTTAAAATTTAGCGAAGAACTAAATGCTGTAAATTCCTTTTTAGAAAAATACATAGAAGGATTATTACCAGTAATTAAAGAAGAACGAGGATATAAACTAACTGAACTAAAAAAATTAGACCCATTCTTATTAAAAAAAGTAATTGAATACACACTAAGTGAAGTATATAAAGAGGACTTATTTTTAGTAAGTGATAAACATACGAATTTAATTATCGATTTAATCCATAGTAATAAAAGTAATGATCGAGTGGACTTACCAAGCAATTACCAAGCCCAAAAAAGTTATCAGTATTATAATATTACGAAAATGCATAAAGAAAAAGCTTATGAATATAAATTAGTTGATGAAGTGCATTTGCCTAATAACATGGTAATTAAAAAAGTAAAGAAAAAAGATGGTAAATCCAACAATATTTTACGTTTAAATAGCAAGGAAATTACTTTACCATTAATTGTCCGTACTCGAAAAAATGGGGATAAAATGGCTGTTAAAAACTTAGGAGGAAGAAAAAAAATAAAAGATATTTTAATAGATGAAAAAATACCTCTTGAAAAAAGAGATGAATTACCTATCGTAACGGATAGCCAAGGTAACATTCTTTGGCTTCCAGGTGTAAAAAAATCAAAATTTGATGTAGAAAGTAACGGAATATATGATATAATACTTTCATATGAGGAGGAATAGAAATGAACATAAAAGATGTCAAGAAAAATAATACAGTTAGAAATTTCTTCCCTTATTTAGTGTTGTTTATCATCATTATAGCAACATTCTTAATATTAAATATGGGTGGAAGAAAAGTAAATGAGTTAACAACTGGTGAGTTATTAACAGCTTTGCAAACAGATAAAGTAACTGAAATTACGATCATGCCAAAGAGTAGTGAATCTGTCTATTATATAACAGGTAAACTAGATGGCTATGCTGATAACGAATCTTTTGAGACAAGAGTAGTAGAAGCAGAAGTATCAAATATTCTTGCTTTAGCTGAAGAAAATGAAATAGAAGAATATGAAACAGAATCTGATCCAGGTTCAAGTACAATTCTTTATATTATTGTCAATGTTTTACCATTGCTATTATTAATCATTATTTCTTATGTTTTATTCTCAAAACTAGCAAATTCAAATAAAGGATCTATGGATTTTGGAAAAAGTAGAGCAAAACTTAGTGACGATAAACATCAAGCCAAATTCTCAGATGTTGCTGGCTTAAAAGAAGAAAAAGAAGAAGTAAAAGAGTTAATTGATTTTCTAAAAAATCCCAAAAAATTCCAAAGATTAGGTGCAAGAATTCCCAAGGGAGTTTTACTTGTAGGCCCTCCTGGAACTGGTAAAACACTCCTTGCTCGTGCTGTTGCAGGAGAAGCAAATGTACCATTCTTCTATATTAGTGGATCTGATTTCGTCGAATTATTCGTTGGTGTTGGTGCATCACGTGTTCGTGAAATGTTTAAAGATGCCAAAAGAAGTGCTCCATGTTTAATATTCATCGATGAAATTGATGCCGTAGGACGCCAAAGAGGAACTGGTCTTGGTGGTGGTCATGATGAAAGAGAACAAACATTAAACCAATTATTAACAGAAATGGATGGCTTTGGTGAAAATGAAGGAATTATCATTATGGCAGCAACAAACCGCCCAGATGTACTAGATCCTGCTTTACTTCGTCCCGGACGTTTTGACCGTCAAGTAACAGTAAGCTTACCTGATGCGAATGAAAGAGAAGCAATTTTAAAAGTTCATGCTAAAAACAAAATCTTAGCAAAAGATGTGAACTTAAAGAATTTAAGTTTAAGAACCCCAGGATTTAGTGGTGCTGATTTGGAAAACTTACTTAATGAAGCAGCTCTACTGGCTGTAAGACGTAATAAAGATGCAATTACCATGGATGAAATTGATGAAGCAACCGATAGAGTATTAATGGGACCAGCCAAAGTAAGCCGTAAAATAACTGATAAAGAAAAACGATTAGTAGCTATTCATGAGTCTGGTCATGCGGTAATTGGTCTAAAACTAGAAGATGCCAATGAAGTTCACAAAATTACGATTATTCCAAGAGGCGTTGCTGGTGGTTACACTATGATGCTTCCAAAAGAAGAAAAAATCGGTATTATGACTAAAAATGAATTATTAGCACAAATTACTGGTTTATTAGGTGGCCGGGTTAGCGAAGAAATGTATCTTGGCGAAATCACAACTGGTGCATCTGATGACTTTAAAAGAGCAACCAATATTGCAAGAGCAATGGTAACTGAATATGGTATGAGTGATTTAGGACCAGTTGAATATGAAGAAAAACAAGAAGGTGTATTCTTAGGCCGTGATTATGGCAAAGCGAAAAACTTTTCTGATAAAGTTGCTCATGAAATTGATGAAGAAGTAAGAAAGATTATTAATGAGTGTTATAAAAAAGCTCAAGAAATCTTAAAAGCAAATAAAGACTTGGTAATGTTACTCGCTGATGCTTTAGTTGAACATGAAACATTAACCAAAGAACAAATTGATTCTTTAGTAAATACAGGTAAATTAACGCCAGAAGAGGATTCTCTAAATAATGAAAAAACATTAACAGAATTAAGAGAAGAAGCAAAAGAAAAAGGAATCAAAGGTTATTCTAAAATGACCAAAGAAGAATTGGAAGAAGCATTAAAAAATAATTAATGCTTCTTTTTTAGTCAAAAAAAGAGCAACACTTGGTTGCTAACTCTCCACTTTCTTCTTATCATCAGTTTCTAATTCTTCTAAAGCATATTCACATGCTTGAATTACAAACTTAGAAAAAGAAATATCATAATCTTTTAAAACAGTCTCAATTTTATTCATTAGTGGAACCGGAAATCGCACACATTTATTAATAGATTCTTTTCTCTCAACGTTTAAATTAAATGCCATCTCGCCTTAACCTCTCTTCTAAAATATATTGTATAGTAAAATGTTAATGAATTATATATTAAAAAAGGCAATGCAAAACATAATGCATAAACTTATCATTGCTACGCAAAAGAAAATTTGATACAATAAAAAAAGGAAGTGAATTATGAATAGAGTAGACAAAATTAATTACTATTTAGATATGGCTGAAGTAGCACTAGAGCGTTCTACTTGCTTAAGAAGAAAATGGGGAGCAGTCATTGTTAAAAATGATGAAATTATTGCTACTGGTTATAATGGAGCTCCCAGAGGGAGAAAAAACTGCATTGATTTAAATTACTGTATGCGCGAAAAAATGCAAATTCCAAGAGGAGAACGTTATGAAATGTGCAGGAGTGTGCATGCTGAGGCTAATGCCATCATTAGTGCATCAAGAAAAGATACTTTAGATTCTACACTTTACATGGTAGGAATTGAAGCAGCAAGCGGTGAATATGTGGCACATGCTAGACCTTGTGCAATGTGTAAAAGAATGATTATTAATGCTGGTATTAAAAATATTGTAGTAAGAAATAACAAAAATGAATATGAAATCATTGAAACGAAAGAATTTATTGACAATGATGAAACCTTAGAAATGGTTATGGGATATTAATATCCCTTTTTCTTTGTAATAATATCTAGCATTTTTCCTAAAAACATGATAATATTAAATAGTAAAATAATAAGGACGGGGATAACCTTGAAAAAAAGATTTATATTTGATGAAAATTATATAAAAAAGTATGCTAAAAAAGGAAGATTAAAATGGCTAATTATTGGTTTATCTGCTTTAGTATTAATCATTATTGTAATTATTGTCATATTAGCAACTAGAAATAATGGACCAGAGCCCGTAAATCCAGCAATTCCAAGTTATGAGCTAAAGGATGAACTAAGAATTGAATCGGGTTCAACACTCCCGGAAGTAACTGATTATTTTAATACTTTAGAAAACATCGATACCGATGAAATCGTTATTACTTATCCAGATGAATTTGAATTAAGCTATGATACTTCGTTATGTACGGAAGAAGAAATCAATGAAATTTATAGTACGGATGAACCAAATTTTGAAGATTATGATTGTGTAGGACACTATTTAATTACTCCAGCAACCTATGGCATAACAATTAGTTTACAAGGCGAAGACTATACAGTTAATTTAATCGTAGAAGATACAAATCCACCAATGTTAACAACTAAAAATGTAGAAATTTATGATGGCGAAAAGTATGAAATAAGTGATTTTGTAAATACTTGTTTTGATGTAACAAGCGAATGTAATATTATGTATGTAACTGGTGATACCAATGCCGACGGTGACGAAATTGATTATGCTAATATTACTGAAGTTGGAGAACATACAATTAAATTAATTGCTAGTGATGATTATGGAAATACAACTGACCCCATAGAAGCTACCCTAACCATTTTAGAAGCAGAAGGAAATGTATATACAGTAACCTTTAATTCAAATGGTGGATCCGAAGTAAAAAATAGAAGAGTTGCCGAAAATGGAAGTATCGTTGAACCTTCTGAACCAACAAGAGAAGGATATACGTTCCAAGGTTGGTATTTGGGCGATGAAGAATTTAATTTTAATAGCAAAATTACGAGTAATATTACCCTAACTGCCAGATGGCAAGAAATTTCGGAAGAAGGTGGAAGCCAAGGAGGAAACGGTGGGGGAGGAACCGGAACAATTAATGTTTCTAGCATCTCTCTAAACTTTAAAACAATCTATTTAAATATAGGTCAAACTAAAACGGTAACTGCCCGTATCTCTCCATCCAATGCTACGAATAAGACAGTAACATGGAGTAGTTCTAATAATAGTATTGCAACAGTATCAAATGGCAATATTACTGGCGTAAGCACCGGAACCGTAACGATTACTGCAACGGCAGGTGGAAAAAGTGCAAGTGTGGAAGTAATTGTTAATGCGGGAAGCTCAACTAGTTGTAGCTATGGAAATGCAACATATAATACTAGTTATATCATGTCTGTAAATCTAACTCAAAATAATTGTGCAATTAATCCAAATTCAACTCCAAACGAAAGTCTATCAACCTCTGATTACTCAAAACTAGTAAATGATTTAACCAATATGGGCTTTAATGTAACTGGAAATATGAGTTGGCGTATTGATAGATTTAAAATAAAAAATACAAGTGGAACTGGTTTGGTTGGATATCAAATTACGGTAAAAGTTGGAATTGTTGATACTGATAACCCATATGCTGTTTTAAGTGCTGAATATATTTTAAGAAGCGACGGCTCTAGACAATTTAAAACCAACAATATTTGTAAAAATGGCGTATGTTTAAATTAAGAATGATTTTCATCATTCTTTTTAAATACAAAAAAAGAACAACATTTCTGTTATTCTTATCGATTACCTCTAAAGCGATCTTTTGGATCAAGTATTTTTTTACGAAGACGAATATCTGTAGGAGTAACTTCGACTAATTCATCATCTTCAATAAATTCTAATGCTTCTTCTAATGTAAATTTCTTAGGCTTCGTTAAGTTAATAGCTTCATCACTACCACTTGCTCTGGTATTAGTTAAGTTCTTATTTTTACAAGGATTGACATCCAAATCATTTTCACGGTTATGAATACCAATAATCATACCAACATAAACTTCTGTAGCAGGCTCAATAATAAGAGTACCTCGATCCTCAAGATTCCATAAAGAATAACCTAAAGCTTTGCCGTTTTCCATTGAAACTAAAACTCCATTTTTTCTTCTAGCAATAGGGCCAACATAAGGTTTATATTCTGAAAAACTTCTAACCATAACTCCTTCACCCTTAGTATTCGTAATAAAAGCACTACGATAACCAATTAAACCACGAGTAGGAGCACTAAATTCTAAATGAACATAATTATTTTCTTCGTTATTCGTAATAATCTCTAATGTTGCTTTTCTTTCTTGTAAATCATTAATTACTGTACCAGAATAATCATTTGGAACATTAATAATAACTTTTTCAAAAGGCTCATATTTCTTACCATCTCTCTCTTCCAATAATACTTCTGGTTTAGAAACAGATAACTCATAGCCTTCTCTACGCATGTTTTCAAGTAAAATAGATAAATGAAGTTCACCACGACCACTTACTTTAAAGCCATCTGCACCTTCTAATTCTTCAACAACCAAACCTACATTTGTTTGAAGCTCACGCTCTAATCTTTCTCTAATATGACGTGATGTTAAATATTTACCACTTCGACCAGCAAAAGGAGAAGAGTTAACTAAGAAGTTCATTGATAAAGTAGGCTTTTCAATATGAATAGGAGGGAGTGGATCTATAACGCCTTTCTCACAAATAGTATCACCAATCGAAATATCACTACATCCTGCAATTGTTACAATATCGCCAAAATAAGCCACATCTTTTTCAACTCGTTTAATTCCTTCATTTACAAATAATTTGCTAATTCGGAAAGATTCTTCTTTACCATCATTTTTAATTAAAGTAACAACTTCACCACTTTTAATTTTTCCTTTATTAATTCGTCCAATTCCCAAACGACCAATGTAATCATCATAATCAAGGTTAGAAATTTGAAGTTGCAATGGATCATTTTCATTTCCCTTAAATGGCTCAACTTGTTTTAATATCGTTTCTAGTAAAGGCTCAATACTATTACTATCATCTTCCAAAGAAAGTTTCGCAATTCCTTCTTTTGCAATTCCATAAACAATTGGAAAATCTAACTGTTCATCGGTAGCGCCTAACTCCATAAACAAATTAAAAGTCATATCTACTACTTCTAAAGGTCTAGCATCTTTCTTATCAATTTTATTAATAAACAAAATTGGTTTCAAATTTTGCTCTAAGGCTTTACTTAAAACAAAACGAGTTTGCGGCATTGGTCCTTCCGCTGAATCAACAAGCAAGACAACCGTATCAACCGTTCTCATAATCCGTTCTACTTCTGAAGAAAAATCAGCATGGCCAGGAGTATCTACAATATTAATCTTATAGTCTTTATAACGAATTGCACAATTCTTTGAATAAATCGTAATACCTCTTTCTTTTTCAAGCTCATTACTATCCATTACTCTTTCTTGAACAACTTCATGAGAATCAAACACTCCATTTTGTTCAAGTAAGGCATCTACAAGTGTACTTTTGCCAGCATCAACATGGGCAACCACAGCAATATTTATGATTTTTTCCATAATATCGCTCCTTTCATTTCACAAAACTAGTATAGTTTACCACAATCTTGGAATTTTAACAAGTCCTTCTCTTTTCTATTTTCTTTTTCTCTCCATTCCTCGTTCCTTAAAAATAATTTCATCAATAAGATGGGTAGCAATTTTATAATCAGGATTTTGATAAAAATCTGGATTTATCACTCTTTTTTTAACATCTAGAATTTGCTCCTTATTAACAGATAAATCTAAAAATGTTCGAATAAATAAAGCACCAATAATCATATCTGCATATTCCCCACTAGTAAGAGTGGAATCACGGTGCTGCAAAGAACAAGTACATTCAACAACGGTTAAATAAAGGGAAGAAAATAAACTATCACAAATCCACTCTGGCTTTAACTCTGGAAGAGGAAGAGAATCAAGTGTTTTTTCTTTTAAAAAATAATCTTCCAGAAAGGGTTGTATCGCAATTAAGGAATATTTTTTAACGGTAAGAATAACTTTAGCCCCTTTATCTTCCACTTGTTTTAAATATTGATTGAGTAAAATCGTGAAATAAGAAATAAAGAAATCAATTTCATTATCTAAATAAGTAGTTTCTTGAAATACGTCTTTCTTTTCTTCTTCTTCTTCATCAAACTCCTCGTAATCTTCCTCTTCTTCACTAACTGAATGTAATAATCTTTCATATGTTAAGGAATATTGTTGCTTTTGATTTTTGGAAAATAAAACAATATACCAACTAGAATTAATAAAATCATGCTCATCATCTAATAAATATATATCATTTAAATGGGCTAAAACAGCGGTTATTTTATCGATATCTTCGTAGCGATAATTCGCATAACAATCCTTATATTGTTCAACCAAAGCTTTAATAATATCAATTAAACGCTTATGCACAACGCCTTTGTTTGCTTCTTGCAAAGCTAATAACTGATAATCTTGCATAATAGTAAAACAAAGATCTAAAATATTTTGAAACTCTTCAATAGGTGGAACAATATCTAAATCTTTATAAAGACAAATATTATGAATAAACAGAGCTAAATATTGATCATAATTTAAATTATCATCTGCTAAACTTAAATATACTTGATCTTCTAATAGCAATATAGAATTCTCATCAAAACTGATAGAATCACCATCTACTTCAAAAATTCCTTCACTCCAATTTTCTAATTTTTCTAACTCTTCATCAAATACATAGTCAACGCAAATCCCTAAACGACTGCCAATTAAATCCTCCAAAGTATAAAAGGCCTTTTCTAACTTTTCTAATTCTAACGACTCTTCCTTAGTCGTTTTTACATATAACTTCATGATTTCTAGAAGCATAACTTCACTATGAATCATTTTATTCACCTGATCCCTATAACTGTCTATTATAAGAGTAAAGTCTTCAGAAATCAATCATAAAAATAGAAAAGTCCGGATAAAACCGGACATAAATAATGCCATAGTTTCAAATACGAGACTGGAAACGTCATTATTATATATTTAGACGAATCAAGGAATTAAACAGTTAAGAGGTGGTGAGGAGACTTCTTATTGGTGTGAAAAGATCTAATCCCTATAATAAAAGTATAACATACAAATACTAAAAACTCTATATTATAAACATAAAATAAATAGAGTTTAATAACAATTTATCACTATTAATAAACAAAAAATAAGAAGATTTAATTCTTCTTATTAGACTTTAAACTTTCAATTTCTTGAATCGATAAATTTGTAATTTCTGCTATTTCTTTTACTGTATATCCTTTTTTTAACATATTTTTAACCATTTCCCTATTAGCAGCCTCTCGTCCAATCTCTATTCCTTCATCACGCCCTTCAAAACGTTCGTAAGCCATTCTTCCATAAATTTTTTGTACTTCTTCATCATTGACAAAACGCTTCATAAATTTTAATGCTTGTTCCATTTCTTGATCTCTCTTCGCAATATTTTCCATTTCTTCTAAATCATTTGTTTTAATAAATCTAACCCATTTTTCAAACATTGTTTTATCATTATTGTATACATTTTTCTTGACTAAGTCAAGCCTAACCAAGAATAATTCCAAAAGTTCATCTTCTAAACTTCCTTTACTTACTTTATTAACAAAACCATAATCATTTACTAAATGAACATTTTGTAAATGATAATTGCCACTCATAAAATTGATGCTGATTACTTTCCTAGCTTCCCTATAATCTTCTCCCTCTTTTAATTGATCAGAAAAAGTTCTTGCTAAATAAGAAATGCTTTTTTTATACTCTCTACTAGTAAACTTGTTATACATTTCAATTGACACAATTTCGTTTGTATCTAAATAGGCCAGAATATCTCCATAAAAAGCTTTACTTTTTCTTCTACTACCTATCATTTCTTTTTGCGTCGTTACCTCTATTTTTACAACTTTTTTATTGGCATGAATATAGGAGAAAAAAGAATTGAGTAAACTAGTTAATATTTTTTCATCTCTAAAGACATATTTAAAACAAATATCATCGGTAAGTGAATACTTTAATTTCATATCTTTTTCCTTTCTTTTGGACTATAGCAAAATAAAAATGAATAGTCAAATCACCAATGGATAAGAATTCCCAAGTGAATTTATAAAAGTCAGATATGAAATAAATGGTTTGTACACTCAAATTAATAATTTATATAATGAAATTAGCAAAATTAGTAAATTAATAAAAAATTCAAATAAAAAAGATTTTATTGTTTTCAAATTCAAAATATGCTATAGTTAAATCCGGAGGCTAAATTATGAATGATACAATTATTAAAAATATATGTAAAGAATTAAATATTAAAGAATATCAAGTAAAAAATACTTTAAATCTTTTAAGTGAAGGCGCAACCATTCCTTTTATTGCTAGATATCGAAAAGAAGCGACTGGAGCTTTAGATGAAAATGAAATTAATCAAATTAATGAAGTTTATACTTATGGTGTAAACTTGCAAAAAAGAAAAGAAGATGTCATTCGTTTAATTGATGAAAAAGGCATGCTTACAGACGAGTTAAAAACAAGTATTTTAAATGCGGAAAAACTAGTAGATGTGGAAGATTTATATCGTCCATACAAAGAAAAGAAAAAAACAAAAGCAACAGAAGCAATCAAATTAGGCTTAGAACCACTTGCTAAAGAAATATTTAGAGAAAATAAGGATATTTTAGAAGTTGCTAAAAAGTTTATTACTGATAAAGTACCAACCCCAGAATTTGCTTTAGAGCAAGCATGCTTTATTGTCGCTGAAAATATTTCTGATAATGCAAGTTTTCGTAAATATATAAGAAATTATTTATATAAAAATGGTATTTTAAAATCAAGTAAAAAGAAAAATGCAAGCGATGAAGCAGGAACATATGAAATCTATTATAACTATGAAATAAAAGTTTCTTGGATAAAACCTCACCAATTATTAGCTTTAAATCGTGGGGAAAAAGAGGGAGTATTAAAAGTAGATATTACCGCCCCAATGGACAAAGTACAAAGTTTTTTAGAAAATAAATTAATTCATAAAAATAATCCCGAAACAACCAAATTATTAAAACTAAGTATCGAAGATTCTTTAAAAAGATTAATTTTGCCAAGTATCGAAAGAGAAATAAGAGCAGATTTAACTGAGAAAGCCGAAGAAGTTGCTATTAAAAACTTTGGGATTAATTTAAAAAATCTATTAATGCAACCACCAATAAAAAGTAAAACGGTCTTAGGATTTGATCCTGCTTTTAGAACTGGATGTAAATTAGCAGTTATCTCTCCAACGGGAGAATTACTCCATATTGATGTAATCTATCCACATGAACCTAAAAATGATTGGGAAGGCTCTAAAAAGAAAATGTTAGATCTAATTGATAAGTACAAAATTGATATTATCGCCATTGGTAATGGAACTGCTTCCCGTGAAAGTGAAGCTTTTGTAGCAAGCATCATAAAGGAAGCAAGTAAACCAGTATCTTATATTATTGTAAATGAAGCGGGTGCAAGTGTTTATTCCGCATCAAAATTAGCTCAGCAAGAATTTCCAGATTTACATGTAGAAGAAAGAAGTGCTGTATCCATAGCAAGACGTCTAATTGACCCTTTAAGTGAACTAGTAAAAATTGATCCTAAAAGTATCGGTGTTGGTATGTATCAACATGATGTCACACCAAAAAAACTAGATAGTGAACTAGAATTTGTAGTTTCAACCGCTGTAAATAGTGTTGGTGTCAATGTAAATACTGCTTCTCGGGAATTATTATCATATATATCTGGACTAAATAAAAAAATGATTGATAAACTAATGGATTATAAAGCCAAAATAGGATCAATTGCTTCTCGTAAAGAACTATCTAAAATATTTAGCGATAAAGTTTATGAGCAAGCAATAGGATTCTTAAGAATACCAGACGGTTCAAATATACTTGATAAAACATCCATTCACCCCGAAAGTTATAGTATAGCAAAAGAGTTATTAAAGAAATACAATCTAACGGAAAACGATATTGGAACTGAAAAAATAAAAGAAACGCTTAAAGACATGAACTTAGAAGAAGTATCCAAAGAATTAAATACCGATATCTATACTCTAGAGGATATTACTAAATCCTTAATCTCTCCTCTAAGAGATCCACGTGATGACTTAACCGCTCCTATTCTTAAAAGTGATATCTTAACGATCGATGATTTAAAAATTGGTATGGAGCTAGAAGGAACAGTAAGAAATGTAATAGACTTTGGCGCATTTATCGATATAGGACTAAAAAATGATGCCTTAGTTCATATCTCAGAGATTTCTGACAAATATATCAAACATCCAAGTGAAGTATTAAGCGTTGGGGATATCGTAAAATGTCGAGTTCTTGACATAGATAAAGACAAAAAAAGAGTATCATTGACACTAAAAAATAAGTAAAATAAAATTTTTTGAAGAAATTGTGAAAAAAGTGTTGAAATAATGCAAAATATTTGATATCATTTTTACAGTAAGGAGGTAAGACAATAGTTATGGAAAAGAAAAACACAATCCTATTAACAGTTATTGCTGTAGCTACCCTATTAGTAGCAGTAGTAGGTGCAACATTTGCATACTTCACTGCAACAAGTAGTGTAACAGGAGATGGAAATGAAGGTAGTGTTAATACTGCAACTAATATTGGTACTGTTGCTATTAACCAAACTGACATTACTGCATCAAATAATACTGTTTATCCAGGTACTATGAACTATGTAGGAACAATTGTTCAAGCTACAAAAAGTGATACAACTGAAGACTTTACATTAGCTTACACTTTAACAGGAACTGTTTCAGTAACACAAGCTTTTGCACATGATATTACTTGGAAACTTTACAAAGTATCTGCTAGTGAAGCTACTCCAGTTAGTTGTGATGAAGTAACAGAAACTCCAACCGCAACTGGAACTCAATATAGTCAAAGTTGCCATTTAGGAGCTAGTTTAACTGGCGATAGCGTAGGAACTGGAAGCTTAGTAGCAGAAGGAACTCTTACTGCTGGAGAAACATCTTCTAAAGTTTCTTATACTGCTGGTACAGTTGATACTGACGGTGGAAGTGATTATTATTATTTAGTTGTTGAATATCCTAACAAATCTGAAAATCAAAATGCAGATCAAGGAAAAGATATCACAATGACTATTAATAAAGTTGCAATTACTAACACAACTCAAAAGTAAGTATAGTACAAAACTATTGAAAACCTAAAATCTATCATAGCGATAGATTTTTTTAGTGCTATAGAAACGAGATGCTTCGCCAATTTATTATGATTGTTTAGATGTTTACGCAAAATTTAGCAAGAGAATCTTCTACTAATAATTATAATAAGATTAGTGCAAATATATTTTCTCGAATTCTAAGAAAAAATATGAATAGTTAAATATAAAGGAAGAATCGTTAAATGAGTTAGTAAAATTTAGGATTAAATATTGATAATTAAATAGTAGCATTACTAAAAGAGCTAAAGGCTCTTTTTTTCATGAAAAAACAATAAATGTTTTAATTAAAGATAAATAAACGACATCACTCGCAGTAAAAGAAAAACTATAAGCCAGAATACCTTTACTTCAAATAGTTAATTTGTTACAATACGCAATAGCAAGTGTTGCAACTATAATTACAGGTTTGACGGTATCTCAGGAGAATTAACCGAATTATGGTTATTAGTTGAAGCTTTTTTAACATCTTAGCAACAATTCAAACTTAGAAAAAGAGGTGAAATAGAGAATACTCGATTTATATTATGAAGCGATTAAACATATTTGTAGATGAGACAGGCGAATTTGGATTCGGTAAAAATTCATCAAAGCAATATGGTGTTTCATTACTTTTCATGAACAAGATGATGATATTATGCCAGAAATAAATAAACTAAATAGTAGGCTAGAAAAAATTGGATATACAGAAATGATTCATATGGCAGATTTAATAATGAAAAGAGGGGATTATTCTAACTTTTCCATAGCTAAAAGAAAAAGTATATTCAATTCTATATATCAATTTTCTAGAAGAATAGCAGTAAAATATAAAACAATAATTATAAATAAAAATTATACTGATAATGGAAGAGTTTTAAGACAACAACTTTCATATGAAATAAATAGAATGATAAAAGAAAACGAAAAATATTTTAAAAAATTTGATAAAATAGTTATGTATTATAATAATGGTCAAGAAATATTAGGTACTATTTTAGATGCAATATTTTCAAGATATGAAAGTTTTGAACACAGAGTGGAATTTGATCATAAAGAAAAAAGACTATTTCAAGTTTCAGATATGTTAACCTATATCGATAAATATAATTATAAATATAAAAATAAAATGTCATTTACCAAAAGTAAAAAATATTTCTTTAATTTTGAAGAAATCAGAAGGGTATTAAAGGAACTTAATAAAAAGAGATCTTAAATTATTAAAAAAGCAACCATAAAGGTTGCCTCTTTAAGCGGCGCTTGGCGCCAACACGGGTTTGATCCGATGAATTAGTCCAACAGACCAAAGCGAGATATAATAATATCTCTAACATTATTATAATCGCGTAACAAAAGAATTATACCATATAAAAATATAACACCTTTATTATATACCAATTCTACACCATATATATTTATAGTGTCAAGCCTTTTTTATAAATAAAACTAATTTTAATTTTACTCTTATTCTGCAAAGTGTTGTAGGCATAAGAAAGATCTCTATACTTTGAGAAGTAAGAAAAAAATTTAGAAAAACATTAAAGACACAGAGCTTTTACTTAATAAGAAAATATGTTATAATAAAAAGCACTTATCATTAGCAGAAATTTGATGGTTTGAGATGGGAGGTAATTAATGAAGCAATTATTGAAATCATTTTTAGAAGAAAATATAGCAACAGAGTGCAGTTATGAAAAATTTGACTACACTTTTAATAACAATGCTTCAATTGAAAAATTTAATGCTGAATTTAAGAAATTTCTTGGTTTGTACAATTCAGCATTTTATCATAAAAATAGACTTGTAGGAGTCCTTAATAATTATGAGATAAAAATATCTAAAATAAATATAAGACATATTTTTAATTTATATTTGTACGCACAGAGAAACGATTTAAAATACGAAGAAAAATTGATTATTGAGTTTCTTTATACATATTTTAACACTATAAACACAAAAGAATATAAACAAAATTGTAAAGACTATGATCACGTAAAAAAAGATTTTAAATCGGTATTAAATGAATTAAAATTAACCAAGATATTTTTCACATCTATTGTAGACGAAATATATGATTTTTATAAACAACTGTTAAATTATGGAATAAAAAACGAAATTTTTATAAGTGCAGAAATAATAAATAGAATTTTTAACAATATAAATCTTAAAGAAAAATATACTGCTGAGTTAATAAACTTATTAGTTAATAATAAAAATAATTTACATAATATTATAAAATACGATAAAAATATTAGTGAACATATTAAAGTATATTTTAACTATATTATTGATTCATTAGAAAATTTCGATGGATATAATTATGCTAAAGAAGTGATATTCGAGTTAGACAAAACAAATAATTTAAATGAAAATAATTTAAATAAAATTCTAAACAAATATATTGATATTGTAAATAAATTATGCAGAAAATTAGTAGATAAACAGTATAGTTTTATACAAGGAATATCTGAAATTGAAAGTTTAAAAGATGAATTAATATCTATTCTTCGAAAGATAAAATCTTTGAATGAAAGGCAAAAAGAAAAAATTAGAGAGTGCCTAAGCTATTTATTAAGATTAAAAAGATATTTAATATCAGATGAAATTTATGTTAATTCTGAGATGCATAAAACTGAGTATGAACATTCAATTCCTAGTAAAGAAATAAATGATTTCAGAAATTCGCTATTAAATAACAAATACTCTTTATACCCTGCATCAAAAGTTAAGTTTACGGCTAATATGGCACAAGCATTAGAGACGTATGCAAAATATCCGCTGCAAAGCACAATTTCAACCTATCATATAGACCCTGCTGAACAAATTTACTCAACGGGAATTGAAGAAAGAAATATAACAAACGATAATTTTAAAAAATATTATGATCAAAAAGGAGAAGAGTATACTATAAATCATCCTGAAATGATGAATAGATTATACCAAAATTATTACGAAGAACTTCTGAGATATTTATCTAAAACATTTATAATGCAACAAAATCTAATTCTTTCTATTTTAGGATATAAAGACTTTAGAAAAATAATTAATGAGTTAAAAGACAACATTTCATACGATAATGATAATGATTATTCTGTGATTGTGGGTAATATATTAGCAATTGAAACATGTGTTTTAAAATTGTTACAGCACAATAATTTGCAGACGTCATCAGATGGATATAGTAATTTAAATACTTTATTTGAAGCGTATTCTGATGAAGAAAAAAAAGACGGGATAATGTATTTAAACTATATTTTATATGAAAAATCAGGTCTAAATTTAAGAAATAAAATGCTACACGGAGTGATGATAAATTCTAATCTGGATATAGCTCTACTTGTCACATTTTCTGGACTAATATTTGTAAGTTGGTTATTAAATGATAAAGAATAATTTGGATGTAAAAGTTCTACCCGAGATTAACGAAATTACATGTAATAGTGTTGACAGTATACTAAATGAGATAAAGGAAAATTATAGATTATTAAAAGAAGATGCATATACATTACTTAATGTTTCACTAAATAGTAACTTATCTAAAGCAACTATTTATTATAATCTGTTTTATTATGTTGAAATTAGTATTAAATATTACTTGATAATTGCCTCGGACTTAAATGTAGAACAAGTGGAGAGATATGGACATGATTTATATAGATTAATTGCAGTATGCAAACAATATGATGACTCTTTTGAAGAAATTAGATTTTTACTAGATAAAATAAAAGATAAGAACAATAAAAAAATTGATTTATCGAAATATTACAATTTTAAATACAATAAGGAAATTGGTGAAAAGCCCCTAATTTTTATAAAAGAAATAGATATTAGCGAAAGAAGAATTGTTAAGGAAGTGATCGAATGGGTAAAATTACATATTTAGATTTAATAAAGGCAATACAAAATAGCAACACTATTAAATTAATAGGAGAAATAGATATAAATCTACTTAAATCAAATAAAGTAGAAAGTTTAAATTATAGTTTTCCTCTTATTGAAAGAATGGTTTTAGAAATATATAAATTGGTTCCAGAATCAGATGTTGAACATCATGAGCAAGGAATTATGAGAACACCAATATCTATTATTGATAATAATGTTGAAACGCTCCCCCAAAATACTATTAATATCATAAAAAGAATTTATGGCGACGACGGAATAAGAAATAAATTGTTTCATGTAAAAAGCGAGGTAATTAATATTGAAGTATCTTTTGAAGAAGTAAATTATTTAATAATGCAATTATTGTCTATTTTAAGAGATAAAATTAACCAAAACAAGGGCTTTGAAATCAAAGATATTGATTATTTATAAATAAAATTTTATAATGGCATGCAATAGCGAATATTCGAAATAACATAAAGAAACTAACATAAAATGATTAATTAAAATTTAATTTAGCCGCATAATATTAAAGATGGGTTACCAGCAAATAGTGGTAATAGAAAAATAAAAAGATTAAAAGATGACATCATACCTTTCACTCCTGAATTTTTTGGAGAATAGGGAGATTCAAAGTGGTTTTTAGAAATAATTCTATTAGAAAATGATGAACGACCAAGAAAGTAGATAAAAAATCAAAAATACATTACTATCCAAAACAAATAATATTTTTATGAAGAAGAATGAGCAATCATTCTTTTATTTTCATAAATCATAAAAAGAAGACAATATGTACTTGAAAAAAACATTAGAATTTGGTAATATTAAGACATAATATGGAGGTCTTATATAATGAGCATTGGAAAGAAAAATATAATTTTAGCATCAATACTATGTGTAAGCTTAGTTACCATTGGTGTATCTTTTGCCTATTTCATTAGTGGTACATCTGTAAGTGGAGCAGGAAGTAGCGTTACTCTAGATCCGGCTGAATTACTTAAGGTATCTTATGATGCCGGAACATCTTCTATTAATTTAGAAAATGCCATTCCTGGAACAAGTGCGAAAAAAGATTTTAGTGTTACTGTAACCCCAACCACAAGTGAAAATACAGTAACTTATGCGATTGTATTAAATATTAGTTCTAATACATTCGAAAAATGTAACAGTCAAACTGCAGATAACATGTGTACCATAGGTGCTAATGAAGTAACATACAGATTAACAAACAGCGAAGGAAGCGAACTTGCAAGTGGCGATTTAACTGAAGCAAATGGGAAAGTAACGCTTTTAAAAGAAACGAAAACAGTATCTGCTGCAACTACCTATAATTACAATTTAGAAATTACTTACGTAGATACAGATGCGGATCAAAATCATAATGCGAATAAAACGTTTACGAGTAGCTTAAAAGTTGAATTTGCTGAAGCCAATTAAATGTTAAAATTATATGAGAATATCATCAAAAAGTGAATTTTTGATATTGCAAGTAAGAAGTGGTTATGTTATACTTTTAAATAGTAGGGAGTGTTCCAAATGAACAATGAAAATTTACAAGAACAATATGCACTATTAGAAGAGGAGAAGAAGGAAAACAACAGAAAGACAATCGTAATTATTATTTTATGTTTATTGATAATATTAGTTACGATATTAGGAATTATCTTTTCTTTGTCAGGTAAGGAAAGAACTTGTACCATTAACTGTGATACGAATGGCGATGGAATTCCAGATTTAAATATTGATATTGATGGTGATGGTATTTGTGATGTAAACTGTGATACCGATGGCGATGGCAAACCAGATTTAAACATTGATTATAAAGGTGATAGAGTGCCACACTTTAATATTGATACGGACGGTGATGGCAAACCAGATGTTAACTTAGTTAATAAAGATACGGATGGCGACGGTGAGCCAGATATGAATTTGGATTTAGATGGTGATGGCTGGCCAGATATTAACATTGATTTTGATAATACCAATACATGTGATGTAAACTGTGATACTGATGGTGATAAAAAACCAGACATTAATATTGATTCAAATGGCGATGGTAAACCTGATATCAACGTGGATACCGATGGTGACGGAAAACCAGACGAAAACTTAATGAATCAAGATACTGACGGTGACGGTATCTGTGACTTAAATTGTGATACGAATAATGATGGCTTCCCAGATACAAATATTGATACCGATGGTGATGGTAAACCAGACTTAAATATTGATACAAACAATGATGGCGTATGTGATCTAAATTGTGATACCAATAATGATGGCAAACCAGATATGAATATTGATATCGATGGTGACGGAAAACCAGACATTAATGTGGATACCGATGGCGATGGCAAACCAGATGAAAATTTAACAAATCAAGATACAAATGATGATGGCGTATGTGATTTAAATTGTGATACCAATTATGATGGCAAACCAGATATTAACATTGATATCGATGGTGATGGAGATCCAGATTTAAATATCGATACGGATGGTGATGGTATATGTGATCTAAATTGTGATACCAATGGCGATGGCAAACCAGATATTAATATCGATAATAACAATGATGGCGTATGTGATTTAAATTGTGATACGAATAATGATGGCAAACCAGATTTAAATATTGATAGTAATAATGATGGTGTGTGTGATCTAAATTGTGATACGAATAATGATGGTAAACCAGACATTAATATTGATTATGATGGTGATGGCAAACCTGATTTCAATGTTGATACAAACGGTGATGGTAAACCAGATGAAAACTTAACTAACCAAGATACCAATAATGATGGTGTATGTGATTTAAACTGTGATACTGATAATGATGGTATTCCAGATATTAACATCGATTTAGATGGTGATGGAAATCCTGATTTAAATGTCGATACTGACGGTGATGGTAAGCCAGATATTAATATTGATATTGATAAAGATGGCAAACCAGATGTAAATATTGATACTGATGGTGATGGAAAACCAGATGATAATCTACTTAACCAAGATACCAATGGTGATGGCATCTGTGATCTAAACTGTGATACAAATAATGATGGTAAACCTGATACCAATATTGATGTAGACGGCGATGGAAATCCTGATATCAATATTGATGATGACCATGATGGTGTATGCGATCGTAATTGTGATACCGACGGTGATGGTAAACCAGACATTAATATTGATATTGATGGTGATGGTAAGCCAGATATCAACGTAGATACTGATGGTGACGGTAAGCCAGATGAAAATCTAAAAGATCAAGATACCAATGGTGATGGCGTTTGCGATCTAAACTGTGATACCAATAATGATGGTATTCCAGATACAAATATTGATTTAGATGGAAATGGAACATGCGATTTAAACTGTGATATTAATGGCGATGGTGTATGTGATACTAACTGTGTTGGTGAATTATATAGTAATGCTGATTTAAGTAGCTTAAAAGTTGGCAATTACACTTTAAAACCAAACTTTGATAGTGACGTTACCGAATATACTGTAGAAGTAGATAATGATTTAACAAGTGTAAACATTAGTGCAACAGCAGTAAATGCTAAAGCAAGAATAATTGGTGCAGGAACTGTAAATTTAACTAGCAATTCAACAAGAGTATCTATTACAGTTATTGCTCAAAATGGAAATACGAAAACATACTATGTAACAATTAATAAAGCGGAAACCCCTTCAACTTCCGAAGATGGAAATAGTGATGTTGAAATTGGTACTGCTGAAAATGGAATCTTAACTGTAAGCTTTACAAAACCAATGAAAGCAAATAACATTACTCCTGGATGGACAGGAACCCATGAATTTACAGTTAAGAATAATTCAAATAGAACGGTAGTTTATAATGTTAATCTAATCAATGTTGCAAACACATTTACTAGTAACAACTTTGTCTATAGTCTTGTAAAAGATGGTCAGACACTTGTAAGTCAAACTCCAGCTTTAAAGAGTGATTCGACAATTGCAAGTAATCTTGTTATCGCTCCAGGTGAGACTGCAACATTCCAAATCAATTATGAATTTGTAGAAATTGGTGCTCCACAAGATTATGATCAAGGTCAAAATTATAGTGGTACAGTAGAAATTCAAATTGTATCTGCAAGATAAAGAATGAAATACTCATTCTTTTTTCTTTTTAAATAAAAAATTCTATGAAAAAGATAGAATTTTTTTCGTATAATCATCTTGTAATTTATAAAGTAATAGGCTATAATATATATTAGAATAGGAGGGGCCTTAAATGAAAAACAAATCGTTTTCATGGCGCACGCTAATACATATTTTCTTTAAAATCTTATCATGGGCCCTATTTATTATCTTATTGTTAATTGCTATCTTTTTATTATATTATTATATAGCTAATAAAATCTATGTAAGTAAAGGTGCTGGATATGAACCTAAATTTTCTATCTACACCATTGCAACTGGTTCAATGACACCAAATATTAATCAATTTGATGCGGTAATTAATATGCGAATAGATGATCCAAATGATTTAAAAGTGGGCGATGTTATTACTTTCCGTTCTTCCAGTCCTGTGAGTATTGGCATGACAATTACCCATCGTATTAAGGCAATTACAACTGATCCTGATGGAAATGTTTGTTTTGTTACTAAAGGAGATGCCAATCCTATTGAAGATGAATTATGTGCCAAATATAACAATGTAATAGGAAAAGTAATCATAAGAATTCCAGGACTTGGCCATATTCAACAATTTCTAGCTTCTGGTATTGGATGGTTATTCTTCATTTTAATACCAGCACTTGTAATTATTATTCGTGATATATTAAGAATTACTAGACTTTCATCAATTAAAGAAAGCGCTAATAAGATGAATGAGAAAAAGAAAAAAGATCCAAAGAAAATAGCAACCGAAAAGAAGCGAAAAGAAGACATTAAGCGTAAATTATTAAGTGAAAATACAGGAACCAAAGAATACTATCACGAACCATCTGTTAAAGTAGTAGAAAAGAAAAAGAATAAGGACAAAAAAGAAAATGACAAACAAAAACGAAAGAAAAAATAATTAAACTTCTTTCGTTTTTTTATTAAATTCTCGAGCTAATAATCCCTTTTTTATAAGATGATGATAGGCATGTTCATTGATAATAAGATCAAATTCTCCAATAAATTCATAAATATGCGGCCTAAATCCAAGCTTAAATTGATTTAGCCCATAATATGGATTATGAACCGTAAAATCACCTGTCATGCCATTTAAATCAACAAATTTAAATTGATTTTTATAATATTCTAAAATCTGATAATGTAAGAAATAATTAGGATCAAATTGTTTATATCTCTTATCATATCCACTAATAACAATATGAACCCGATTTAAATAACGAATGACAAAAGCTCCAGCAATATAAACTTCTTTATTTTCTCGTAATCCTTTTGTTGCTAGTTCAATATCATTCTTATAAGAAAGTAAAATACGATCAGAATTCATCTTTTCTTTAATATTTGCTTCATTTGCGTGTTCAATAAGCTTTTTAGAAATTTCATTATTTCGCTCTAATTCTTGATCATATAAAGCTTTACTGTTTATCAAATATTGATGAAAATCAATTTTTACCAAAAAGATATCAGCAGCCCCAATCGAGTCGAAAACATTATAATAATTTTTATAATAAAAAGGATCAATATCTTTTTTCCGTCTAACAAATTGAAATAAAGTATCTAAACTATCACGATTCTTCTTCTCAAAAACAAGTCCTCTTTTGATTCCTTTTCGTATCTTATTTTTTGTATTCTTTTGTAATTGGGAAAAAGAATATTCTTGAAGATTTAAAATTGCATTATATCGAGGAAATAAACTTTCAAAATATTTATTATCTTTTAGTTTTGTAAATCCTAAATCTTTTAAATAATCGCGAATAATAATATTTTGATTATAATTAGTAAGCTTTGTTGTTGGATCAATTTCACCAATGGCAATTTCCGGATTAATTTTAATAAAAACCAGTCTTTTTTGATAATATTCCTTAATCGCTTCTGTAAATTTTTTTAATAAATCTTGATCAAAATAATCAATTAAGAATCCCTTAGGAGAATAACCATACTTGTAAGAAAAACCAATTTTTTTGATGAGAATTAAAGCAGCTGCTTGAATAACACCAAGTTCATCTACCAAGCCAATAAATTCATAATCATAACCAAATTCCGTCATAAAAAGAGCATATTGTGAGCTTTGATAATAAGAACTAATTGGATAGTTACGAGCAAATCCATCGAATTCTGCAATCGATAATTCCTTAATATGCATGATATTTACCCCCTTCATCAATAATGAGCTATTATAACACAAGAATAGATTTCTGTCTAGAATTTGATTGACTACACAGAAAATTAAAGTTATAATTATAAATAGGAGGATCATTATGACAAAGAAAAAAGAAAAAACTTTATTAGACAGAATAAAACTAAACTTTAGTAAAATTTTACTAGGAAGTATTATTTTAAATGCTTTATTTCTCATATTTGGAATTATTATTTATTTAAATCCGGTAATCACCTTAGAATTAACAGGAATCATATTAGGAATCTATATGATTATCTTTGGTATATTTGCTATTTATGAATTTATAGTAAGAGATAACAATCCCTTATTTGCTCTTAACATATTATGGGGAATATTAGCAATTCTGACAGGCTTACTTGTAATCATCAATCCCTTTGAAATTATTAAAATATTAACATTTGCTCTAGGAATTTATCTCATCATTATATCTGTAAGCAAAATCATTGATTCCCTTAATTTAAAAAAATATGGTTATGACGGCTGGTCATTAATGTTAGTAATTGCAATTATATTACTAGTATTTGGAATCTTTATTATGATTAATCCAATGGCCTCTATGGATTTAGTAGAAGCAACGGGAATATTTATTATTCTAGCTAGTATACTTGAAATTTGTAATTCTATCATGTTATATACCAAAGCAAAAGACATATTAGAATTATTGAAATCAAATAAAAATAAGTAGGAAATCCTACTTTTTTTCGTATAATTTACAATATTTTACATATAATAAAAATAGTTAGCACTTGTGCTTGACAAGTGCTAATAAAAGTGGTATATTATACTCGTGAAAGGAAGATGGTTATGATGTTACCAAGAAAAATGTTTTTAGATGATATGTTTGATAGTTTTTTAGAGAGTGATACTCCAAAAATGAAATGCGATATTTATGAGAAAGATGGCAACTACAATTTAGAACTTGATATGCCAGGCTTTACAAAGGACGATATTGATATCGAATTCAATAAAGGTACTTTAACAATTAGTGCTGAAAAGAAAGATGAGAAAGAAGAAAAAGAAGATAAGAAATATATTAGACGTGAAAGATTTTACGGAAAAGTATCTCGTTCTTTCTATCTAGGCGATATTGAAGAAGACAGCATTAAAGCTGAATTCAAAGATGGTACTCTAAGAGTTACTGCTCCTAAAAAAGATGAAAACGTATCTAAAAAAGTTATAAATATTGATTAAGCACCTCGGTGCTTTTTCTTTTGCCTAAATTAAAGCCTTGAAAAGAATAAGAATTTATTATAAAATAAAAGTGTGGTGATTAAAATGGGACAAGTATATGATCATGTCATGTTATATAAAAAGAAATTTCCAGGAGGTGTAACTTGGTGGCGCTTAAAAAAACATAGTGCCGTAATTGAAGAACATTTAAATCCCGGAGAAACAGTTCGTTATGCCTTTGCTGGGCAAAAAAATGATAAATGGTATGACGTATCTTCTACTGCCGTAATTGCAATCACAAACAAAAGAATTTTAATTGGTCAAAAAAGAGTTGTTTGGGGTTATTTCCTAAGTAGTATTACACCAGACCTTTATAATGATATGCAAGTATATTCTGGCCTTATTTGGGGAAAGGTAACAATTGATACGGTAAAAGAAGAGGTTGTCATTACCAATCTTGCCAAAGATTCTTTGCGTGAGATAGAAACAGAAATATCTGAATTTATGATGGAAGAAAAGAAAAAATATGGTCAAAATCCCAATTATGAATAAAGGTGAGTAATGAAGAAGTTAAAAATATTGCAAATAACCATTGTTGCTCTATTTATTATTTTCATCTTTTTTTTCTTTCGAGCTGTCGATTATACCAAAGAATATACGGTCGATGAAGTAAAAATTAGTGAAAGCTATGACAAAGAAAACAAAAGTTACTATTTTACATTGGAATATCAAGATGTAGTCCTAGACTATTTATATGAAAGTAGTTATAAACATAATCGCACCTTGATTGAAAAAGTAGATATTATAGAAGATGAAAATAATTTTTGCCTAATTCCATCAGGCAGCATCATTGAATGGATTCCTTTATGTGTAGAAGAAGGAAAAAATACCTATTATAAAAACGTAAATGAAAATTTATTAAGCCAAATTCCTGAAGAATTCTTAAAAGAAGAGAAAGAATTAGATGAAGAATACGAAGATATTACGATTTATAATAGAGATTATACTTATTTATTATGGAATTATGATGGCTTTTATTTTATTAATGAAAAAGATACAAAAAAAATAAAGCTTTTTGATCAAGAACGCTACAATATAAATTTAGTTGGCTATACCAAAGATTATTTAATTATACCTGATTATGAAGCAAACTATACTTTCAATAAATTTTATAGGATATCTCTATCTAATGGGGATGTAAAAACTTCTGATTTAGATCGCGATATTTATTTTGATAGTTATTTTCCAGGGTTTGAAAAAAATAAATTATATATCATCGATAATAAAGAAGAAATAATGTATGAATGGAATGCCAAAAATGGCGATTTAGAAAAAATAAAAGCCAAAATGCTGAATAAGGGAACATGGGAAAATGTTGGAATCAAAACATTAATTAATCAAAATAAAAAATTTACTCCCAAAACCAATTATGAATATACTCTAGAAGATGGCAATCTTTCCCTGAATTATGTGGATAAAGATATTACAACAAATATTGATGAAGAGGTAACAAGTATTGTAAGAATAAAAGATGCCAATATTTTCTATTTAAAAACAGATACACTATATGTATTTAATCCTTTAGAAGGAAAGAAAAGATTACTGAACTATTTTGAATGGAATTTCAATTATGAAAATATGATCTATGTAAATTAACCAATTTGTGCTTTTGTCATATCCTATAAATAGATGAGGAGTGAGAAAGTTGAACGATAATAATAATTATTTTACTTATTATACAATTGAAAAGGGTGATAATTTATACGAGATCGCCAGAAAATACAACATTAATCCTAAATTACTAGCGGCTATTAATGGAATTAAAGATAATGAATATATTTATCCAAATCAAGAATTATTAATTCCTAAAAGTGGATACAGCTATTACATAACTGCTGAAGGAGATACTTTAAGTGGAGTTGCTCAAGCTTTTAAAACAACTCCAGAAAATATGCTAAAATATAATAATACAGTTTACCTTTTACCAGAACAAATACTTGTTTATAAAAGTAGAGGATAAGAGCTTCAAAAGAGGCTTTTTTTCTTGTCGAAAAGTAAAAATAAAGGTATAATAAGCTTGGTGAAGAAAAATGAATTTAGAAAATTTTATGAATTATCATTTAGTAAAAAGGGGATATTTAAATTTAAAAGAGGTTTCTGCAGAAGATTTCATGAATGTTTTAGAAAATTTTCTTTTATCACATTTACCCGCTACAGAAAAAGAACTGGATATCTGCATGCTTTATCACAAATATTTGCTGGCAACTCCCAATAAAGAACAAGCAAGTGAAGAAATGATTCATTATCTATTATCATATTTATCAGTTCTTCAAGAAAAAAATATAAAGTGGGAACGGCAAGAAAAAGGAACTACTCCCACTTGGCAATATACCGATAATGGCATGTTCATAGAAAGCCTAAATACTAGTAAGGATACAAATGAAAGTCAAGCTTTTAATTTTGTTTTATGTACTTTACTAGATTTAGAGCAAAAAAGAGAAGAGGGAATAACGAGATGATCACATTAACTGATAAATTAGAAAAAGCTACCTTCGTAACTCATGCGGGTAATTTTCATGCTGATGATGTTTTTGGAACTGTCCTTATGGAACGATTATTTGGTGATATTACTTTAATTCGTCTAAATGATTATCATGATGATGGCACTAAAATTGCTTATGATATCGGTCTAGGAAAATTTGATCATCATGGTGCTGATTTCGACAAAAAAAGAGATAATGGAATTCATTATTGTGGTTTTGGTTTATTATGGCAAGCTTACGGACTAGAATACTTAAAAAAAGAAAAAATAGAGAACCCTGAAAAAGTATTTGAAGTGATAGATGAATTATTAGTAATTGGGATTGATGCTTTTGATAATGGCGAATATACAGTAGATGCACCGTTTAATGTTTATACTTTATCTAGTTTAATAGAACAATTTCGACCTAAAATAGGGAGAAGTGAAAATGAAAACGAGTGTTTCTTAAAGGCTGTCTCTTTTGCCGATACCATTTTTGAACAAATCCTAAAGGATGCGATTGGAAAAGTATATGCAATGAGAGAAATAGAAAAGAAAGAAAAAGACATAAAAGACAAAATTTTGGTATTAGATGAATACATTCCTTATGAATATGCTTTATTTAAATTAGGACTTGATGTTGATTTTGTTGTCTATCCATCAAATCGGGGTTGCTATGCCGCTCATACTGTTCCTACCAAATATAAAGGCTTTACTCCCAAAATACCTTTTAAAAAAGAATGGGCTGGTCTTCGTGATGAAGAACTTCAAAAAATAAGTGGCATTAAAACTGCACAATTTTGCCACAAAAAACTTTTCTTAGCAACTGCCCAAACCAAAGAAGACGCCATAGAATTTATTTATAAAACACTAAAAGGGTAACGAAAGTTACTTTTTTCTTTTGCTTACTTACTTAACGATATTGAGAAATAGTAAAGAACAAGAAAAAAATATTTGCTAATAGTAAACATTTTTATTGACAAAATTCGACTTCTAATATATATTTATAATATATGAAAGTATGATAAAGAAAACATATTTTTATATGAAATATTTATCTTAGTTATGATGAGCAGTAATAATCTTAACTACATATGTAGAAAGGGAATATTATGAAAACGATTGATAAATATCTAAAATTTAAAGAGATGTACAAAGATCATGTTGTAATTATTAAATCTGGCAATTTTTATTATACTTTTTTAGACGATACCTACATTTTAAATTATTTTTTTGGCTATCAAATAAGAGAAAACAAAATAGGTTTTCCTCTAAATGCGAAAGCTAAAGTAAAAAGTGTCTTAAATCGTAATAATGTAAATTTAATTGAAGTTATTGATGATTATGCCTATATATTAGAGTCCAAAAATGCTAATGCTTATGAGGAAAAATTAAGAGAAGCAAAAAGCAATTTATTAATATCCAATATGTTGAGCAATTTAATGAATGCGATTGAAATTAAAGTAAAAAAAGAAGAAGCAAATTATGATTTAATTAAGGAGTTTGTCGATGAACTCTAATTTTGCTTTGTTAAATAATACCAAAAAAACCATTGCTTTCATTAATAAACAATTAATAAATTATCCTAAGTCAGAAGTAGTTCTAAAACAAAATATTGAAAAAAATATGTATGAATTAATTGAACTAATCTTCTCCTATAGTATCAATGATGTCGAAAGAATTAAAATTAAATATTTAAAAGATCTAATTATTAAATTATCAATGTTAGATTTTTATATTGCTACATCATTTGAAAAAAGAATTATTAGTAAGAAAAAATTTGAATCTACGTCGATGTTTATTATCGAAATTAGAAAAATTGCTTATGGATTGGTGCGAAATGAAACCAAATGTTAAGTATGAAGAATTAGTCGATATTGATAAAATCATGGCCATGTATAAAATCATTAGAGCAAACACCAAAAATAGAGGGAAACTGCATAAATTTGAACTTTTTTATTCAAGTAATATCATTAGTATTCTAAATGTCTTAAAATATAAAAAATATGAACACAGTCATTACAATGTATTTTTAGTTCTTGAACCCAAATATCGAATTATTATGAGCGAAATCATGAGTGATAAAGTAGTTAATCATTTAGTAAGTCACTACGTTTTAGATCCAGGTATTACCCCTCATTTAATTCCCCAAAATGTAGCTACCAGAAAAGGGATGGGAACAAAAGAAGGAATTCGTTATGTCAAAAAATATATTAACAAATTAAAACTTAATTATGATAAAGTATATGTCTTAAAATGTGATATTAAAAAGTATTTTTACAGTATTGATCATGAATTAATATTAAAAAAAGTAAGTAGATTTATTAGTGATCCCGATATTTATCGCTTAGTAAAAAATATTATTGAATCAACAGATAATGTCTATGTAAATGAAGCAATTAAAAAGGTAATTGAAAAAGAAATTAAACGGATAGAAGGCTTAAATATTTCGGATAAGGAAATTAAAATTGCTGAATTAAGAAGTATCCCTTTATATGAAAAGGGCAAAGGTCTACCAATTGGCAATATGACAAGTCAATTATTAGCAATCTTCTTTCTAAATGATTTAGATCATTATACTAAAGAAAAATTATATTGTAAATATTATGTTCGTTATATGGATGATTTTATTATTTTTGATCATGATAAAGAGCACTTAAAAGAAATTCGACAAAAAATAGAAGAAAAATTAAAAGAATTCAAACTAGAATTAAATAAAAAAACGATATTTATGACTTAAAGCATGGGTTTGGTTTTCTAGGATATTATTTCTTTTTAAAAGAAAAACGTTTAATTATTAAAATTAATTCACAGACAAAAAGAAGAATCAAAAAAAAGATGCGGAAATTAAAGAAAATTAACGCACCTAATTATGAAAATGTAAAAGCAAGTTACATGGGCTATTTAACTGTCGCTCATTCTAAAAACTTACTTAAGAAATTAGACCTCTAGTTTATCTAGGGTCTTTTTCAATGTGGGAAAATAATAAGAAAATATTAATAATTCCACAGATACCAACAAGTCCATAGATAATTCTTGTAATTACACTAGAGTCTTGGAATAAACTAGTTACTAAGTTGAAATCAAAGAAACCAATTAATCCCCAGTTGATGGCTCCGATAATTGTAAAAATTAATGCTATTTTCTGTAATGTTTCCATTTAATCACACCCTTTGCTATTATTATGAAGAAAAATAAAAAAAATATACACGAAAAAAGATAAAAGAAGTGTGAATAAAAAAGAAGTTATTCACAAAGAAAAGAAATGAAAATATTTTCATAATTTTACTAAAGAGCAATATAGTTTAATGAAAGAAGGATGTGTGATATGAAAAAATTAATTGTTCTAGCCATAGGACTAATGTTGTTTGCAACTGGCTGTGGGGCTTCTTCGGATGAGGATCTAATCGGTAAATTTGAAAAAAAGGTCGAAAATGCCAAATCTTATACGTTAAAAGGAAATATGGAAATATTAAGCAATGAAGAAACATTTACTTATAGTATTGAAGCAAATTATTTAAAAGACAATTACTACAAAGTAACACTAGTAAATCAAACAAACAATCATGAACAAATTATTTTAAGAAATGCCGATGGTGTATATGTCGTAACTCCAACATTAAACAAAAGTTTTAAATTCCAAAGTGAATGGCCTTCAAATAGTAGTCAATCCTACATCTTATCTTCTTTATTAAATGATATAAAGAAAGATGAGAATGTGAACATCGAAAAGCAAGATCAAAACTATGTAGTGACTTCAACTGTGAATTACCCTAATAATTCATCATTAACTTATCAAAAAATATATTTTGATAAAGACATGAATTTAGAGAAAGTAGAAGTATATAATAATGAAGATATTGTTAATATTAAGGTAGTATTTTCTACAGTTGATTTAAAAGCCGGCTTAAGTGAAGATGATTTTTTATTAGAAGATTTAATTGATATGAATGCCCAAGAGGAAGACAATTCAAAGAAAAATACTGCCCAAGATGATACGACTGAAGAAAACAAAACAGATGAGAAAGCGGAGGAAAATACAACAACGAATGACAATACAACCACTAACGAACAATGTGAAAATGAAGAATGTGATACTAAATCTAGTAATATTTTAGATAGTATTATTTATCCTTTATATATTCCAAGTGAAACATACTTATCAAATAGTGAAGAAATCGACACCGATGAAGGAAACAGAATGATTCTTACCTTCGCAGGAGATAAAAATTTTGTCTTAATTGAAGAAGTAGCAAATGTAGCAAGTGAATTTGAAATTATACCTGTTTATGGTGACCCAATTATGTTAAGTGATACCATTGCTGCCAAAAGTGCCAACTCCATGTATTGGACGAGCGATAATGTTTCGTATTATTTAACCAGCAATGATCTATCCGCCGAAGAAATGGTAACTATTGCCGAATCACTTGGTAATACGAAAGTTGTATCCGGAAGCAAATAATACTTCCTTTTCTTTTCTATTTGACAAACAAAATGTTTTGTGATAGGATATATAGCCACGAAAGGGGAATAAATATGAGTATTGAAATCGTAAACGTTTTAGATGAAAAAATTAAAAAAGCATTAAAAGAAGCAAAAAGAAATTGTTTAAATGAAAAAAATCTTTCTTATGCTGGAAAAGTTCATCATTTTCAAGAAGAAGGAGAGACCTTAACAGTATATAGTTTACTTCCAGGTTTAGAAGAATCTCAACTTGTTGTTAGAAAAGCGGATGATGAACAAAAGAAAATTTTAATGGTAAAAGCAGATTTAGTGGCTACTATTAGTGAAGATGCATTTGTCGAATTAATGTCTAACATTTATGCTAGTCAAAATAATTTAGAAGATAATGATCAAGCAATGGAATTTGACGTTTTACCAGATGAAATTAAAAAAGCTTACCGCACCATGCAACAAATCTCTTTAAGAGAATGTAGTGATGAACTAGATTTATTATTTAAAGAATATGCTTTACTTACTGAAAAATGGCATCAAATTCATAAAAAGTATTATTCTTTAGAAAATAAGAGTGAAAAAAGAGCTAGATAATAATAAATTAGAAAGTAAAGTAGCGTAAAAACTTGCTTTCTTTTATTTTTACTGCTATAATTGACTTAGGTGAGGTATTATGGCAAGAAATAAAACAAAAAAAGTAAAACAAGAGAAATATCGTAGTGAAGAGCAAACTGAAATGATTCGGTTTATTCGCATTTTAATTATTGTAATCATTTTAATTTTAGGAATTTATTTTTTTACAAGAATTTTTGTTACTAAAGATTTGCTAAATAAGGATGATGAGGATACAGAAGTAATTGAAGGAAGCATTAACTATGATAGAACAATTATTGGTTCTATGTTAAACAAGCCAGAAGATGAATATTATGTGTTGATTTATAATTCTAAGAACTTAAGAGCCATTTATTATAGCAATTTAATAACAAATTATTTAAGGAACAAAGAACATTTACATGTATATTTTGCTGATTTAAATAATGAGCTGAATGCAAGTTTTTATGATCCTGAAAATATAAAGTTAAATGTAAGTAACATTAGTGATTTAAAAGTAGGAGATCTAACTCTTATAAAAGTTAGAAATGGTGCCATCGCCGATTCCCAAACAGATGAAGAGAAGATTGCAAACGAATTAAAATATATAGAAAGTGAAGATACAGAAAATTAGTATCTTTTTTCTTTATATTTTCACAAATTTATGATATGATTTTATAGTAGAAGGTGAATACATGAATAAATTAAAAAATGAAAGAGGTTTTAGTCTTGCTTGGGTAATAGGAATTGTTGTCGTAACGAGTATTATCTCGGCTTTAACAGCGGGCGTAATTGTTTATAATAATAATAAATTATCTTATGATTTAACTTATGGAGATCTAGCTACTGATACAGATTTAAATGAATTTTTAACAGTATATGCGAGTATTTTATCTGATTATTATGAAGACGTAGACAAAGGAGCACTACTAGATGAGGCTATCGCTGGTATGATGGATTATCTTGGTGATGATTATAGTACTTACCTTGATGATGAGTCAACAGCAGATCTTTTCGATTCACTATCAGGAGAATATACCGGAATAGGCGTATCTATTAATAATAGCAATAAATCAATTGTAAAAGTCTATGATAATACCCCGGCTAGTAAGGCAGGAATTCAAGTTGGCGATATCATTGTAGGATTTAATGATACAGATGTAAGAGGCGAAAGTGCAAGTAATGTCGTAAATATGATAAAAAATACTAGTGATTACTTCACTCTTCAACTAGAGCGAGAAGGAAAAACTATAACAGTATCATTAAAAAATGAAACACTAATTACCCCAAATGTTGAATATTATATGGTAGAAAATACAACAACAGGCTATTTATATATGGAAACATTCTCTAATACATTATCTAAACAGGTAGAAGATGCTTTGAATGACTTGGAAAATCAAGGAATGACTTCATTAATTATCGATTTGCGAGATAATACAGGAGGATTTTTAACTGCAGCGACAGATGTGGCTAGTATTTTTCTAAAAAAGGGAAGTAGAATTTATAGTTTAGACTATCAAGGCGATGTAAGTAATTATAACGATAAGACAAGTGAACATAAAGAATATAATATTGTTGTTTTAATTAATGAGAATACAGCTTCTGCTGCCGAAATTTTGGCCGCTGCTCTAAAAGAAAGCTATGGTGCAACAATCGTTGGTGAAACTTCGTTTGGAAAAGGAAAAGTTCAACAAACCATGAAATTAGATGATGGTTCAATGGTAAAATACACATCTGCTTTATGGTTAACACCGAACGGTACTTGTATTGATGGCACAGGTATTAAACCAGATTACGCAATTAGCAATGAAGAACAAAAAGATGAAAATGGAACAATTATCGGAATTTCTGATTTACAATTAAGTAAAGCAATTGAAATTTTAAATGGAATAACAAACTAAAATTTGTTATTTTTTCTTTTCTTTGTTATAATTAAATACAAAGAGAAAGATAGGAATAAAAATGAATAAAGAACAAAATAACATAAAGGTGGGCGATAAACTAGAAATTCATTGCTATAAACATAATGGAAGATTACATCAATTATGTGATGAAGGAATAGTGCTAGCAATGGATGAAGAAAAAATAGTTGTCGCTAATAACAAAGCAAAATTAACAGAGGCAGATGGAAGAAGCTATCATGCTAAAGAGCCAGCAATACTATTCTTTTATAAAAAGCACTGGTTTAATATTATAGGGCAATTAAAACGATTTGGACTATTTTATTATTGTAATATTGCAACCCCTTATATTATTGATGGGAAAATCATTAAATATATAGACTATGATTTGGATCTAAGAGTTTTTCCAGATGGTGGTTTTAAAATTTTAGATTATAATGAATATAACTATCACAAAAAATTAATGCATTATCCAAAAGAAATTCAAATGATTATAAAAAATGAATTATCAACACTAATTGAAATGAAAAAGAAAAACGAAGGGCCCTTTGCCAAAGATGAAATCCAAAAATATTATTACATTTATAAAAAGATTATAAAAAAATAGAACAAAATTGTTAAAAAGTTAGCAATTTTTTTTATTTATTTCATAAACTATAGGGTAAGTGATATGAAATAAAAAAGAAAAATATGGCAAAAAAATCCCAAATTTTCGACAAAATACGAAAAAAATTAAAAAAAATGAAAAAAATGCAAAAAAAATGTTGACATAATTCGCGGAGTCTGTTATATTACTTATGCACTTACAAAAAAGGCCCTTAAAAGCTGAAAAAAGTGTGAAAAAATTAAAAAAAGTTGTTGACAAAACATCGCGAAGATGTTATAGTATATCTACGCGATGCAAAAGAAGGCAACGCAAGAAATGATCTTTGAAAACTAAGTTAAAAAGTCAATTTTGAGTAGCTTAGATTAAACTGAAATTTATAAGATTTTAAACATAAATCTTTTTTATTGAGAGTTTGATCCTGGCTCAGGATGAACGCTGGCGGCATGCCTAAGACATGCAAGTCGAACGAGGTGGCCCACTGATTAAAAAGGAAAGTTGAAAAGCTTGCTTGGATACTGGAATTTTTATGACGTGGATCTTCCACCTAGTGGCAAACGGGTGAGTAACACGTGGGTTACCTACCTCTAAGTTGGGGATAACAATTGGAAACGATTGATAATACCGAATATGCTCTCCGGAGTAAAGAAGCCCTTAAAGCTTCGCTTAGAGATGGGCCTGCGGCGTATTAGTTAGTTGGTGGGGTAACGGCCTACCAAGACGACGATGCGTAGCCGAACTGAGAGGTTGATCGGCCACACTGGGACTGAGACACGGCCCAGACTCCTACGGGAGACAG
>CALVQH010000005.1 GCA_944358115.1 uncultured Bacilli bacterium | reverse complement strand
CAACAAAAAATACCAAACACAAAGTGTTTGGCGATATAAATAATTGACTACTTCAATTATTTATATCTTTTTTTATGTTCTTTTTTTGAAAAAAAGTGGCATTTTAGTGGCATAAAGTAAAATTTTTTCAATATAAAAGCATCTATTATTAATACATAGATGCTACATCTAAAACATAATCGTCATAGACAATTGAAATATTAGAATGAAAGAAAGAAAAATAATTTAAAGTTTGTGAAGAAAAATATTGATCTAGAGGATTATGAGAAGAAGTAATTTCTACTTTCATACCTTCTTCAACTATTTCATCTACTTCAATATAAGTAACCTCATTCATAATTTTTTGAACAGAGTAAAGTTGATGATTGATATAAACATTTTTTATTTTCTCACTCATTCCATGATGATATCCAAAAGGAATAACCGCGATATACTTCACTTTTTTATTATGTTGTTCCTTCTTTATATGAATAATCTTTGAATACAAAGTTAAGACTTGTTTAAAAGATTGTTCTTTTTTTTGAAATAATTTTTTCTTACATTCTTGAATTCCGTAAATAGAGCGATCAAGAATAATTGCATTTGATCCTTGTATTTTATTCTTATCTTCTTCCTGATTTAAAATCATTAGCTCGGAATGGATAATAGGACGTATGATATATTTAAAATCATCGTAATCTTCTTCATTGATTTGAGCTATTACACCTAAAAGATGAAAATGCGTTTGATCCCATTCTAAAAAATCAAGGATTTCTTGTTTACTATGAATACCAAAATAACCAGTAGGATCAATATAAAAAAGAAATGAAAGCGTATCTTTGATCTTTAAATCTCTAATTTGTTGTAAAATTTGGAAATCATGAATAACAACAATGGCATTATTTATAATTAAATCATAAATATTATCTTCATAAATAGCTCCATCATAGATTACTGGAATATCTGGATCATATTTTCTAATTAGTAATAAATCATGAAAATCATTCACATAAAGATAATGAGCATATTTCTTAATATATTGAATCAAATACATTCCATGGCAAAAAGCATCATTACTAACATTTACAATATAATGCTCATAATGATAGTGATTTTTCAGATAATTAATATTATCTAATAGATTTTGTGTATTTATTTTTATATAATTGATATCATTCATGTTATTCACCATATCTAAATTGTAACAAAATAGTAAAGTGAAGTCAAAAAATAATCGCGAATAATGTAAAAAGATTGATAAGAAAGGATAATTTTTGGTATACTTATAATTAAAGAAGCAGGTGAATGAAAAATGGCAAAAATTACAAATTTAATAGGAAGAGAAATATTAGATAGTAGAGGAAATCCTACGGTAGAAGCAACCATTTTTCTAGATAATGGCATAACTGCTACCGCATCCGTACCTTCTGGTGCATCAACTGGTTCAAAAGAAGCCTTAGAACTTCGCGATCATGACAAACGTTATCATGGAAAAGGAGTATTAAAAGCTGTAAATAATATTAATAGTGTTATAAAAGAACATTTAGTAGGACAAGAATTAGAGCAAGTAATGATAGATAAATTATTAATCAGTTTAGATGGTACTGAAAATAAGAGTAATTTAGGAGCCAATGCAACCTTAGCGGTATCTCTAGCGAGTATTAAAGCTTCTGCTATGTTAGAAAAAAAAGAATTATACGCTTATTTATCTAGTGGCCGGGTAAGTATGCCTCTACCTATGGTAAATATAATTAATGGTGGTGTGCATGCTGACAATAATTTAGATATTCAAGAATTTATGATTGTACCAACCGTCAAAGGAATGAAAGAAAGGGTAAGAGTTGCAAGCGAAATTTTTCATACTTTACAAGACATTTTAAAAAAGCAAGGACTTTCAACTGCTGTTGGTGATGAAGGTGGCTTTGCTCCTAATTTAGAATATAATAATTTAGCATTAGATTTAATCATGGAAGCAATAGAAAAAAGTGGTTATAATCCTGGAGTCGACGTGTTTATTGCTCTTGATGTTGCGGCATCAGAACTCTATGATAAAGAGTCTAATACTTATAAAATAGATGGCCGAAATTTAACGAGTGATGAATTGATTAAATATTATATTGCTCTTGTAAATAAATATCCAATTATCAGTATTGAAGATCCTTTTGAAGAAAATGATTTTGAATCACTTGCTGTTTTAACCAAATTTATTGGTGAAAGAATTATGTTAGTAGGTGACGATTACTTTTGTACCAATTCTAAATATTTAGAAAAGGGAATATCACTAAAAGCCGGCAATGCTATATTATTAAAAGCAAATCAAATTGGTACTGTAACAGAAATGATCAAAACAATTTTACTTGCCAGAAAAAATAATTATAAAATGATTATCTCCCATCGTAGTGGGGAAACCGAAGATATTTTTATTGCTGATTTTGCTGTTGGCCTTTCCATTCCCTTTATTAAAACTGGTTCTATGTCACGAGGCGAGAGAATTGCTAAATATAATCGCTTAATGAAAATAGAAAGTGATTTATTGCATAAATAATAAAAAAAGAACATAAACTTCTCTTATAAAGAAAGAGAGGCTTTTTTCATGTATGAACTAGATAATTTAACAAAAGAAGAATTAAAAAAGGAAGGAATGACTTTAAAAAGAGTAATAGAAGAGAAAAAACTCATAAAAACAAAACTAAAGCTACTTCACATATTAAAGTTAGATGAAGATATTATCGCTTTAAATAAGGAAGGTTTAACTTTATCAAGTCTTGGTTTAGAAGATGTGTATTTATTAGAAGGAATGCACTTAATTGCACCTATAGCAGATAAAATCATACCATTCAAAGCAAATAATTTAACATTACAAACCTATCTTATTTATTTAAGTTATCTTTATGATATAGATTTATTTGCTATTTACAAAATAAATCCAGCGTATTTATGGAGTATCTTATCCGAGTTAAGAATAAGTGAAAATATCAAAAGAAATATTTATAGTCTATTATTTGCTAGCGAGGGTAAATACTTTAGTACTTACATAGAAGATTTAAATCATTCCGAATATCGCGATTACCTAAAAGAAGATAAAAAAATGTTACAAAGAAGTGTCAAGACATCATTTTAAGTATTAATAGTTAGCACAATCTGTGGTAATATTATAATAGGTGATCATAATGTTTATAGGAGAAAATCCAATTCATATTGAAAGTAATGCTGATATAGCAGAGCTTGTCTTAATGCCAGGCGATCCTTTAAGAGCCAAATATATAGCACAAAATTTTTTAAGCGATGCCAAATTAGTTACCAATATTAGAAATATGTCTGGGTATACAGGAACTTACAAAGGCGTAAAAGTAACCATCATGGCTCATGGAATGGGAATGCCTAGTGCTAGTATTTATGTTTTTGAACTTATTCATTTCTTCCATGTAAAAAAGATTATCCGGATTGGTACTTGCGGAGCAGTAAGTAAAAAAGCTGATGTCGGTGATGTAATTCTTACCAAAAATATTTATTCTGAATCTAATTTTGCTTATACCTATAATGACTATGTTGGAAATGTAGTGGAAGCAAACGAAAATTTAAATAAAATAATATTAGATACAGCTAAAGAATTAAATATAAATGTACATTATGGAATGACTACAACCATGGATGTATTTGGACCATACATTGATTATGATAGAGTATTAAATCGGATTCCTAAAAGTTATGAAATTCTTGGTGAAGAAATGGAAGGATTTGGTGTTTGTCATGTTGCCAATACCATGAATGTAGAAGCAACGACTCTTATGACAGTATCAGATTCTAAATATTCTGACAAAGTATTAACTCCAGAAGAAAGACAAACTAAATTAAATGATATGATAAAACTAGGATTAGAATCCATAATAAAATAGGCTTTCATCATGAAAGCTTTTTATATACTTATTTTTTCTTTAATTTCTTTTGCTTTAATTTTTATTTTTTGCTCTCTCTTAATATTTTGCTCTAAATTACCAACAAGATAATCAGCACTAATTCCAAATGTTTCACAAATTTGTTTTAAATCAGCCGTACTAATCATCATTCTTCCAATTTCATAATAGCTAATACTACTTCTTTTCGTATCGAGTCTTTGAGCAAATTTCTCTTGGGTAAAACCAAGATTTTTTCTTAAGGCCTTTAATTTCATTCCGATACTTTTTAAATCCATATCTTTAACATAATGATAAGGATAAGAATCAACTTCATCGATAATACCCAGTAAATAATCAATAGGGACTTGATAAAAATAAGCAAGTTTAATGATCTGCTTTAAACTAATATTAGCAAATCCATGTTCCCAATTATTAACTAAACTCCTCGATATTTTAAGTGCACTTGCTACTTGCTTTTGGGTATATCCAACTCTTTCTCCGATAAATCGAATTCTTTCTTCAACAATTGTTTTATTGTTTTCCATACCAAATCCTCACTTCGATTATCATTGTTTCATATTATCAGAATTTATGCGAATAATTGACCTTAATAATCACAAAAATATTGACTAATTATAAATAATAATGTATATTTATAATATAAAATAGTTAAAATATGCCTATGATATATATAATTAGGAAGTTTTGACAAGTTTTGTCGAAACGAATGAAATAGAAAAGAAAATATGTTAATATGCATAAGAAAAGAGGAAGAGTATACCATTTGAAACCTTAAAAAGAAGTCACTTAAAAAGAAATATCATAATTGGAGTAGTGGTAGTATTAATTATTAGTGCAATCGTACTTAATTTTACCAGAGCTAAATACCGTGTAACGCAAAGTATTCCTCTAGTAAATGGAACAATCAACTATGACTCAGCAGATTTAAATGCTGTAGCAGTTTATATCCAGGAAGGAGATAACTATTTCAAAAGTGATACCATTCCTTCAAGTGGATACACATTTAATGAAGAAAGAAGCTATTGTACAGTAAATAGTGAAGAAGATAGTAATATTACAGTTAGTTATGATGCAGACAATCAAAGTTTAAGTATATCCCCTTTAACAACAAAAGGGACAAAATGTTATTTATACTTTCGTTATCCTCATACTATTCCGGAATTAATAGAAAGCAAAATAATTGATCAAAGAACAGATTTTGATAGTACTTTAGCTTCTAATACAACAGGAACTTTATTTAAAGCAGAAGATGATGATGGAATTAGTTATTATTTTGCGGGAGCAGTGGATGATAATTATGTGAAATTTGGCGGATTTTACTGGCGGATCATAAGAATTAATGGTAATGGAAGTATGCGTATGATTTACCAAGGGAAAACGCCAGATGCAAAGGGTAAAGATAATGTCATTAATGCAAGTGTAGCATTTAATGTTGTCACAACAGAATTAAGGGATAATGCTTATGTAGGATATATGTATGGAACAGTAATAAGTAATAATTATGAAGAAGCTCATGCTAATACGAACGATAGCAACATAAAAGAGGTTGTAGATGAATGGTATAAGAATAATTTATTGAGTTATGATTCATATATAGACAAAAATAGTGGTTTTTGCGGAGACAGAGAAATAAGTAGTGGGTTAGGCTATGGAAAAAATGAAACCGACTATGCAGCATATGATAGGCTATTTGCACATTTAGAAAAAAAACCAACGCTAAAATGTTCAAATCCTAATCGTGATTTATACACTGTTTCTGAAGCAAATAATGGAAACAGAGCTTTAACGTATCCAATAGGATTAATTACCGCCGATGAAATATCATATGCTGGAGGGATTTGGAACAATGATGAAAATAAGTATAATTATGGCTTCTATTTATACATTGGGGACATAGCTTACTGGACAATGACTCCTCATCGATATACTAGTTCAGCATGGAGTGGAAGTTGCTTATTAGGAAGTGCTGGACATTTAAGCGCAACTAGTAGTCAAAATTCACACGGGGTAAGACCAGTCATTAATTTAAAATCAGATGTTACATTGACTGGTTCCGGAACTGTCACTGACCCATATGTAGTAAATTAGCACTTGCACTTGACAAGTGCTAATTTTTATGCTATAATCATACATGTTAATAGAAAGAAGGTGTTAATATGTATCCTAATATGCAAGAAGAAAACGAAAATGTTTTAGAAAAATATGGACGTGATATTACCGAGGCTGTAAAACAAAATAAGGTTGATCCTGTTATTGGTAGAGATGAAGAAATACGTAGTATTATTCGTGTTTTATCAAGAAAAACAAAAAATAATCCCGTTTTAATTGGTGAACCTGGTGTTGGTAAAACAGCGATTGTGGAAGGCTTGGCAGCTCGTATTGTAAAAGGCGATGTTCCAAGTACTTTAAAAGGTAAAAGAATTTGGTCCCTTGATTTAGGTGCCCTAATTGCAGGTGCTAAATATCGTGGCGAATTCGAGGAACGTCTTAAAAAAGTTCTAAAAGAAATTAGTGATTCTAACGGGGATATTATATTATTCATAGATGAAATACACATGATTGTTGGTGCTGGTGCTGAAGGTGCCATGGATGCTGGTAATATGTTAAAACCAATGCTAGCCCGTGGTGAGATAAGATTAATTGGTGCAACAACTTTAAATGAGTATCGTAAATACATCGAAAAAGACGGTGCTCTAGAAAGACGTTTACAAAAAATCATTGTAAAAGAGCCAAATGTCGAAGATACAATCACAATTCTTCGTGGATTAAAAGAAAAATTTGAATTATTCCATAGTGTCAATATCAAAGATAGTGCGCTAATTAGTGCTGCTACCCTTAGTGACCGCTATATTACCGATCGATTCTTACCAGATAAAGCGATTGATTTAGTGGATGAAGCATGTGCTACGATAAAGATGCAAATGGCTTCTGTTCCAGTAGAACTAGATACTTTAACTCGTAAAATTATGAGTTTAGAGATTGAAAGAGAAGCAATAAAGAAAGAAAAAGACGACTTATCAAAAAAACGCCTAGAAGAACTAGATACGGAAATAGCAAGTCTAAAAGAAGAAGAAGCCAAAATGCGCTCTAAATGGGAAGAAGAAAAAACACTAAATGATGATATCAACAAGAAAAAAGAAGAATTAGATCAAGCTAGATTTAAACTTGAAACAGCAGAGAACAATTATGACTTAGAGACTGCAGCAAGACTTCGTCATGGTGAGATTCCAAAACTAGAGAGTGAACTAGAGAATTTAAGAAGTAAAATTGATTCTCAAATGTTAAGTGATACCGTAACGGAAGAAGATATTGCAAGAATTGTTGCTAAATGGACGAATATACCAGTTCAAAAACTAGTAAGTGGTGAAAAAGAAAAACTACTAAACCTAGAAAGTAATTTAAAGAAACGGGTAATTGGTCAAGATGAAGCAGTAAAAGTTGTAAGTGATGCCATTATTCGGGCAAGAAGTGGTATCAAAGATCCAAATAGACCAATCGGTTCCTTTATATTCATGGGTCCAACTGGTGTAGGTAAAACCGAACTAGCAAAAGCTCTAGCTTACGAATTATTTGATGATGAACGTCATATGGTTCGGATTGACTGTTCTGAATATATGGAAGCATTCAATGTATCTAGACTTCTTGGAGCTCCTCCAGGATATGTTGGTTATGATGAAGGAGGGGAACTTACTGAAGCGGTAAGACGTAATCCATATAGTATTGTCTTATTTGATGAAATTGAAAAAGCTCATCCTGATGTATTCAATATTCTACTTCAAATATTAGATGATGGTCGTATTACGGATAGTACTGGTAAACTTGTTGACTTTAAAAATACAATTATTATCATGACTTCTAACTTAGGAAGCGAATATATCCTTGATAATGAAGAAAATAGTGAATCAAAAGTAATGGAAGCGCTAAAAAGAACATTCCGTCCTGAATTTATCAACCGTATTGATGAAATTGTTATATTTAAATCATTAGGTAAAGATGTTGTTTATAGTATTCTTGATAAAATTATCCATGAAACGGAATCTAGACTTAAAAATATTAACATACATCTTGAATTAACCAAACAAGCCAAAGATTTTATCATCGATCACTCTTATGAAGAGGCTTATGGTGCAAGACCAATTAAAAGGTATGTAACACATAATATTGAAACCTTAATCGCTGATAAAATTATTAAAGATGAAATTAAATATAATGAAACAATCATAGTTGATGTGAAAGATGATCATTTAATTATTAAAGAAAAATAATCAAAAAGTCGGGAATAACTCCTGGCTTTTTTTGACTTTTATGGTAAATTGTGCTATAATCTTCGTGTTTTGAGTAATTAGGGGGTTACGAATAACATTGTTTTTATGTCCCACTTGGGGCTATTTTTTAATAAAAAAGTAAGCATTCATCCTTTACAAAAAGAGTATAATTTACTATAATGTTAATAGTCGCAAATGAGTGTAGGAGTTGAAGAGATGACAAAACGTTTAAAATGTGAGTTTGACGGATTTGTATGTGATATATTAGAAGATGAACATTTTTTAGAAACAAAAAAAGATTTACATCATGGTACAAGTAAATACGAGCATTCCCTTAGGGTTGCCAAATTAAGTTATCGATTAGGAAGATTTTTTAAGGCAGATTTAAGAAGTGTATCAAGAGCAGGTCTACTTCATGATTTTTTCTTTGGTACTCGTAAAGATTCACCAGAAAATTCTTATCTTAGACATCCGGTTACTGCAGCAAATAATGCCAAGAAATATTTTAATGTAACAGAATTAGAAAGTGAAGCAATTAAAACCCACATGTTTCATCAAGTATTAATAAAAAAGATATTTCCATTTATTAATAGACATGAAAAAGCAAGTATAAAAGAATTTAAACCAAAGAGCAAAGAGGGTTGGATTATTTGTTTATCAGATCTTCTTGTTTCTCTAGTAGAATGTGAAAGATTCCAATTTACCTATGCTTTTAATGTAGCTGTTCTATTAGTATTTAACATTATCTTATTTAAAAATTAATTCCGTAAGGAATTTTTTTTTTTGCAAGAAAAAAGCCTCATATTGAGACTATCTAAAATAAATAAAGATAAATATTGCTAAACAAACACAGTAAATACTAAACTTCCATAAGTTACCGCGTTTAACGATTTCGCTTAACCAACGATAAGAAAAGTAAGTTACAATACAAGCAGCTACCATTCCTAAAAAGTAAGGAAGAGCAACACTTGCTAAATTACCAGCTTCTACGATATCTTTAACACCAAGAATCATCGTACCTAAACTAATAGGAAAATATAAAATGAAAGTATATTTTAAGGCTGTACTTCTACTCATACCAACCAGTAAACAGAGAACTAATGTAGTACCACTACGACTAATTCCTGGGAATAAAGCAACAATTTGGAAAATACCAATGATAATGGCATCTTTTAAAGTAATATCCCCATCTTCTTTTTTGCCATTCTTGTTTTTTACTAAAAGAAGCATAAGTGCTGTAAATAAAAAAGCAAATCCTAAAAGCGTAATATTTTGTAGTTTACTTTCAATCGTATCTTTTAATAGTACTCCCGCAAGTCCAATTGGAATTGTTGATACAATAATATACAAACAGTATTTAAACTTTTTCTTGTTTGCACTTCTCGTCTCTTTTTTAAAAAGGTAAGAAAAGAAAGCCTTTAATAAATCCCACACTTCTTTTCTAAAAATGAATAAAATAGCAAGGAAGGATCCAAAATTTGAAACAATCTCAAAATTAAGATCATTAAACATATCGGAATTAAAAATATTTTTAAATAGAAAGATATGTCCACTAGACGATACTGGTATTGGCTCTGTAAATCCTTGAATAATACCTAAAATAATATAAATTAAATAATTCATTTTGCTTCACCTATTTAATTATATAATAAATTTTAAATTTAAGAAATAAAATAATAGGGGAGTTACTCATGTTTCGTATATTACTTTACATTTTAGGTATTATTTTTACCAGTATTGGTCTATTTTTTATCATCATTTATTTAAATTTACTAACAATCGGGTATAGTTTCCTAGATTTTGTTAAATTTATTAGTAGAAGGTTAGAAGTTTGGTTATTCATAATAGGAATAATTTGTATCGCTGTATCATTAGAAAGGTGGATAAAAAATGAATTATTACTACGACGTCATTCTAAATTGGAATGAACTGAGAGCCTACGATTTTTATGAATGGAATGATTTTGATTCTTTGGAATTGATGAGAAAAATTCCTTTAATAAAAATAAAGCATAAAACATTTCTTGATTTTCTAACGCATAATATCAAAGTAGATCCTGATTTTCTAGAAATGATAAAAGATAAAACACTAATTAGTGATAAAAAAGATTTAAAAAGAATTGAATATGCGGCTCTTTTTACGGATACTAAAAATGTTTTTGCTATTGAATTTAATAAAGAAGGAAAAAGTATAAGCCGAAGTAAATTATTACTTGATGATGAATTAAATGTCTTAGAAGTGATTTATGGTTTAAAAGAAACAAATATTGAATATGAATTAGAAGAAAGATTGCCAATAGATCACACACTAAGACAAGAAAAAGAAGCCAAAAGATTAATAGAAATAGAAATAAAGAATTTATATGAAAACAAAGAAGTTGCTAAATTAAAATATTTATATTATGAATATAAAAAGGAAAAAGTAGAAGATATTAATTATATTTATGAAAATATTATGCATGATTTAGATACCAAATTTAATAAAGAAATATTAAAACTTTACTATATTATTAAATTATCATACCATAAGGTTTAGAAATCTGTTATAATAGAGCCTAAGGACGGTGTATAAAATGAATTTACCAGATATGAAACAGGCACGATTAAGAACAGATAAAAAAGTAGAATATAAAGATGCCCAAAATATAAAGAGTGATAAATTTAAAAACAAAAAATATTATTTAAGAACCTATGGTTGTCAAATGAATGTTCATGATTCCGAAGAAATCAAAGGAATATTAGAAAATTTAGGTTTTAAAGAAACAGAAGAATTAGAAAGAGCCGACATTGTTGTCTTAAATACTTGTGCGATTAGAGAAAATGCTCATGATAAAGTATTTGGCTTTTTAGGTAGATTAAAACACTTAAAGAAGGAAAATCCTAATTTAATCATTTGTATTGGCGGCTGTATGCCTCAAGAAGAAGTCATCGCAACGACACTAAAAGAGAAATATCCCTTTGTAAATATTGTTTTTGGAACTCATAATATTGATGAATTGGCATCAATGATACTAGAAGAAGACAAGCATCAACAAATTGAAGTTTATTCAATTGAAGGAGATGTCTATGAACATATGGATTATGTTAGAGATTCTAAAATTACGGCTTGGGTAAACATCATGTATGGTTGTGATAAATTCTGTACTTATTGTATTGTTCCTTTTACAAGAGGTAAACAAAGAAGCCGTAAAATGCCAGAAATTATAAAAGAAGTAGAAGATTTAAAAAAGAAAGGATATTTAGAGATTACACTTCTAGGTCAAAATGTAAATGCTTATGGTAAAGATTTAGAAGAAGGCTATGATTTTGCAACCCTTTTAGAGGAAGTAGCTAAAACTGACATTCCAAGAATTCGTTTTGTAACTTCTCATCCTTGGGATTTTACTGATGAAATGATTGATGTGATTGCTAAATATCCAAATATCATGCCATATATCCATTTACCGCTTCAAAGTGGCAGCTCTAAAATCCTAAAATTAATGGGAAGAAGATATACGAAAGAAGAATACATTACTCTTTATAACAAAATTAAAGAAAAAATCAAAGGAGTAAGCATTACAACTGATATTATCGTTGGTTTTCCTAATGAAACAGATGAGGATTTTGCTGAGACATTAGAAGTAGTAAATACTTGTAAATTTGACGGAGCCTTTACATTTATTTACTCACCTAGAGAAGGAACCCCAGCTGCTAAAATAAAAGATAGCATTCCTCTTGAAGTAAAAGAGCATCGTTTACATGAGTTAAATGAATTAATCAATGCTTATAGTTTGATGCATAATAAAGAATATATTGGTAAGACCGAAGAAGTACTAGTGTTAGGTCCAAGTGAAAAAGGCCAAAATAAAGTATATGGTTATACCAAAACCATGAAGTTAGTAAACATTGATGATGCCCAAGATGATATTGGAAAGCTAATTCCTGTTCAAATTACAGATGCTAAAAGTTTTAGCCTTGATGGAAAAAAAGCAATATTTGTACAAAATTAATCAAAAAAGACTTGTGGGAATGATAAAAATATCTTATAATTATAAATAGTAAAATAGGTGATAATATGAGAAGTGGTTATAAAATAACTTTAGGAATACTTACAATCATGATTTTAGTGACAATTACCATTGGAACTAGTTATTCTTATTATTCAATAGCAAGTACCCAAACTGACCCCAATGAACTATCTACAACATGCTTTGATGTTGACTTTAGTGAGGGAAGTAACTCAATTGCTTTAAATGCTGATGGCAGTTATGCCTATCCCATGAGTGAGGCCAATGCATTATCGAAATTAAAGCCTTATACTTTTACCGTCACAAATAATTGTAATACTTCAAATGCAACAGATCCAGTAAACTATGTTGTAACACTAAGTACCCTAACAAGCACACCATCCAATTTAACACCATACTTAAGATATAAAGTAAATGATAATACCAGTTCTATGCTTTCTTCGGCATCTCCTTATGATTTAGGATCAATTAAGAATGAAGAGGGATTAGATACTACTTATATGATTGCCTCTGGTTCTCTTGCACCAGGAGCAAAAGAAACGTTTAATTTATATCTATGGATAGATGAAAGTGCTGACAATTCTATTATGGGTAATACCTTTACGGGTAGAGTATTAGTTTATTATCATATGTAACTTCCAAATTGGAAGTTTTTTTCATTAACTACTTTTCAAAAACAAAAAAATACTATATAATGTAATATAGTGAGATAGTGGTGATAAAATTGAACAACAAAAAATATATAGCGCTATTAATATCCTCGATTCTAATTGTAGTTGTTGCAACAATTAGTATTACCTATGCCTACTTATCTTTTAACCGTAGTCAAGAGGGAACCAATGTTTTAAATACAGCTTGTTATAATATTAGCTTTCAAGATAGTGATTTTATCAATATAACAAGTTACCCAATGAGTAATGAAACTGCATTTAAGACGCTAACCCCATATACATTTACAATTACAAATAATTGTGCAATTGGTAATAGCTATCAAATATATCTAAATATTTTAAATAGTACATCCGATGAATTATTATCTCATATTAATTTCTCATTAGATAAAGAGACTGCCACAGCTCTTAGTTCACTAACCCCAGCAAGTCTACCATCAGGTGTATCATCAAGCAATATCAAAAGTTCTTATATTATTGAAACGGGAAGCTTACCTAATATAAACAGTACCAAAACATTTAATTTATATTTATGGATAGACGAAGAAGCTGGAAATGATATTATGGGTAGTACTTTTGAAGCTGAAGTCATGGTTTATAATGTAGCAAGTCCGGTACAAATAGAGTTAACCAATTTAATTACCAATCCAAGCTTTGAAAATAGTAATACCTGGTCAGGAGGAACCTTTGATTCTGCTCATGCCAAATATGACAATTATTCCTATAAATTAACCGGAACAAGCTCTTCTCCTGAAATTCTTGCTTCCAATGCAACTGGTATTGCTTTAGATCCAAGTCATACTTATTATGCTAGATATGAAGTATATCACGAAGGAGCAAGTGGAACAGCAGGAATTTATTGGCCTATCGCTGAACCGGCCTTTGTGGAAGGTCAATCCATAGGAAGTAGTGGTTCTTGGAATATTGTATCTGCCGTCAATAACCGTTCTTCTTTTACAAGTGGATCTTATCCATTGCGACTCGATTATAATAATAACAATGCCACAACTTCTGTTTGGTACGATGGCGTCATGTTAATAGATCTTACCGCCAGTTTTGGTGCTGGTAATGAACCAACGAAGTCATGGTGCGATGAAAATATTCCTTTCTTTGAAGGAACAACATTAATCAATGGTTAATTTGTCATGAATGATAGATTAACTTTTTTTTGCTGAAAAAGTATGGTAAAATATTCTTAACGAAGTAGGTGAAGTATGAAAAAACAAGTAAGTGAATTTAAAAAATTTATAGCAAGAGGAAATGTCATAGATTTAGCAGTCGGTGTCATTATTGGTGGCGCTTTCTCATCAATTGTAACAAGTCTAGTAAATAATATTTTAACTCCTATTTTAGGTTTAATTTTAGGTGGTGTTGATTTTTCTAACTTATCAATTACTTTCCGTGATACTAAGATTGAATATGGAGCTTTCATTCAAAGCGTAATTGACTTCCTTATTATTGCTATATGCATCTTTATTATTATTAAATTTATTAATAAAATCACTCATCACAAAAAGAAAGAAGAAGAAAGTGCACCTCCAAAGAAGAGTGACGAAGTCTTATTATTAGAAGAAATTCGTGATTTATTAAAGGAAAAGAAGGAAGAAAAATGATTGTAGCAATCGTTGGACCTACTGGAGTTGGGAAAACCAAACTGAGTATTGAACTTGCTAAAAAATATAATGCAATTATAATAAACGCAGATGCTATGCAAGTGTATATTGGCATGGATATTGGTACAGCTAAAATCAAAGAAGAAGAAAAGGAAGGAATTCCCCATTATTTGTTTGATAAGAGTGATGTAAGAGATAATTATACGGTATATGATTATCAACAAGATGCCAGAGAATTAATAGAAAAATTTAAGGATAGAAATATCATCTTTGTTGGCGGAACTGGACTTTATTTAAAAGCCGCTTTATATAGTTATGAATTTAGGAAAGAAGATACTACCAAAAATAATTATGAAGACCTAACAAACGATGAAATCTATGCACTTGCCCTAAAAAAAGATCCAAATATGAACATTCATAAAAATAATCGCAAAAGATTAGTTCGCTTTCTAAATAAAGAAACAGAAAATACAAAAAAAGCAGAGCCTCTATATCCAGCTATTTACATCGGTCTTACTTGTGATCGCAACGTCCTATATGACCGCATTAATAATCGTGTAGATGAAATGTTTAAAGAAGGTCTAGTAGAAGAAGTAAAATCCTTTTATGATCAAAACATCAATTCCAAAGCTATCAAAACAGCAATTGGTTATAAAGAATTATACCAGTATTTTGAAGGTAGCATTTCGCTAGAGGAAGCCAAAGACTTAATTAAGAAGAATTCAAGGCACTACGCTAAAAGGCAATATACTTGGTTCAATAATCAAATGGATATTACTTGGTTTAATGTAGATTTTAAAAACTTTAATAACACAATTAAGGAAGTAGAGAAATATATTAATGAAAGAAGAAAATAAGTTAAAATTAACTGAATATTTAAATAAAGTAATTAAATTTTTAAAAAAGAAAGATATGATTTATGGGAAAATGATTAGTGATACTCATCATAATTTTAAAGATTTATATGAATTTCGAGCATTATATCAAGCTTTATTGTTTAATGAGTGGTATGAAGCAGGAAAATACGAAGTATATAAAAGTAAAAAACATTTTAATGGTGAAGAATGTTTTGATAGTGACACTTTTATAGTTGTCGCTATGTTACCAACAGGCCAAATCAGTAACCATTATAAACTGGAATATTGGGATTTATTTAAAATACCAGAATATGATAAATCAAAATATGAATATGATGGTCATGACAAAAAGGATGTAATAAAAAGATTAAAAAAACTAATAAACAAATAAAATTAAATGGGTGATAAGATTGAACAAAATAATTAAAAATGTTTTAACAAAAATAGAAACGGAAGGATACGAAGCTTATGTAGTAGGGGGATATGTGAGAGATTTACTCGCCGGTATTTTTTCTTATGACATTGATATTTGTACCAATGCAACCCCAAAAGAACTACTAACAATATTTCCAAATGCTTCTTCTAAAAATCTAGGTGGCATTGAATTTAAAATAAAAGAATATCACATAGAAATCACAACTTATCGGGAAGAAATAAAATACAAGGGAAGAAAACCAGTAGAATTTAATTATATTAATAACTTAGTTTTAGACCTACAAAGAAGAGATTTTACAATTAATGCAATCTGTATGAATTCTAAAGGTGAAATGATTGATTTAGTAGGTGGAATTGATGATTTAAGTAATCTCAAAGTAAAAATGATTGGTGATACTAAGAAAAAAATAGAAGAAGATCCTCTAAGAATATTAAGAGGAATCCGTATTGCTACCATCCTAAACTTTAATTTAGATTCTATTTTTTATAAAGAAATCATTGCTCATAAAGATTTGCTTCTTACTTTGTCTAAAACAAGAATAAAAGAAGAATTAGATAAAATTCTATTATCAAATAATGTAAAAAAAGGCTTTAATTTATTAAATGATTTAGGCATATTAAATATCTTAGAAATTACTTCATGGGAAGAAATTGTACCTGTAAAAAACTTAGAAGGGATGTACGCTCAATTTAAAATGAATCTAGAGCTTCCTTTTACGAAAGAAGAAAAAAACAATATCGCAGCCATAAGAAGAATTATAGGCAGCAATCATGTTGATAAATTTACAGTTTATCATTACGGCTTATACTTATCTTTAGTCGCTGGTGAAATATTAAATATCGATAAAAAGAAAATTAATAAAATTAATAAAGAATTACCCATCCATGATAAAAAAGAAATAAATATTAAAGCAAACGAAATTGTAAATGTTTTAGAAATTGATTATTCTAAAAAAATAGGAATTATTTTAAAAGAGATTGAAAATTTAATTATAAGTGGTAAGATAAGAAATAGAAAAGGGGATATTATCAAATATTTAAAAGAACATAAAAGTGAGTGGTGAACATGAATATTGAACTATTAAAATGTAAAAAATACATAACAAACAGCTTATTTATCAAAAAATGTCTAGAATTAAAACTATCTTTAGAAGAGTTTTTGATGATAACTTATTTTGATAATGATTACAATAGTTATTTAAATATTGAAGAATTAAGTAAAAATATTGGCTTACCTCTAGATAAGTCTTATGAAGTCTTTAATAGTTTATTATCAAAAAAATTAATTGATGTAAAAACAGATAAAGATATCGAAGGAAGATTAATTGAAAAAGTAAGTTTAGATGGATTTTATATGCTAATTGTTGAAGAAGAAACCAAAGAACAGAAAAAAGAAATAAAAACAGATATTTATTCGGAATTTGAGCAGGAATTTGGCCGTCCTATTACTAGTATGGAATACGAAATTATTAATGCTTGGTTAGAACATAATTATAGTGAAGAATTAATTGTAGGTGCTCTAAAAGAAGCTGTTTATAATGGTGTAAAAAATCTAAGATATATTGACAGAATTTTATATGAATGGAGTAAAAAAGGATTTAAAACAATGAATGATGTAAATAGCCATTTGAAAAATAATGATGGTAAGAAGGAGGATAGTGAGTTATTTGATTATAACTGGTTAGATGATGAAGAGTGAAGATTTAATAAAGATCCTAGATAAGTATTATCCTGATGCTAGATGTGAGCTGAATTACACTAAAGATTATGAACTTTTAATTGCAACCGTTCTAAGTGCCCAATGTACCGATAAAAGAGTCAATATGGTAACAAAAGAATTATTTAAAAGGTATGATTTAAAAGGTTTAAAAAAAGCTGATATTCATGACATTGAAAATATCATTAGACCTTGTGGCTCTCATACGAAAAAAGCCGCTTATATCAAAACAATTGCTACTAAACTATTAGATGATTATAGCGGAATCGTTCCAAATAATCGAGAGTATTTAGAAAGTTTACCAGGAGTAGGAAGAAAGACGTGTAATGTTGTCTTATCAAATATTTATGATGTACCTGCGATCGCTGTAGATACTCATGTAGCTAGAGTATCCAAAAGACTGGGACTTGCCAAGGAAGAGGATGATGTATCTACAATTGAGCAAAAACTAATGAAGAAGTTTCCTAAAGATAAATGGAGTAGATTACATCATCAACTTGTTTTATTTGGTAGATATAATTGTACAGCTAGAAATCCCCAATGTGAAGAATGCTTATTTAAAAATAATTGTAAATACTACAAAAAAATTACTCATAAATGAGTAATTTTTATTGTGATTTAATATCTTGTGTTTCTAATAAATCTTCAAATTCAGAAGCGGTGAATATTCCATGAGTAGTAGCAAGTTCACCATCTTTAAAATAAAGAATAATAGGAACCTTAGATATAATATTAGAATCAATATCTAAAGCATTGGCAATATCTTCTTTATAATTCGTATTTGTATCTTTAAAATCGGTAACATTTAGAAAATAGAAATTATTTTGTAATTGATATTCATCAATTAAAGGTTTTAATTCTTCCTCTAGAGTGTAAACATCTTCATCATTAGTATAACTAATATATAAGAAATAATAACTAGGTGTCTCTGATAAAACAGCATTAATTTCATCAATATCTGTCATTTCTAGACTAATTGTATTCGTACTAATTAAATAGCTATTATAATATTTTTCTTGTTCTTTAACAGTATCCCATTTATGAAAATATAACGCAAGAAAAATTATGGCTAAAATAATACAAAGTCCAATAAAATACTTTTTTAATGTCTGATTTTTATATTTTATTTTACTACTTGCCATAACATCCCTCCAATAATATTTTAACATATAATAATCTTATTTGTAAATGTCTTTTTTATTCATTTTTATCTTCTAATTTAACCAAAACTTCTCTTGGTTTTGATCCATTTGGAGGACCAACAATTCCTCGTTCTTCCAATAAATCAACCACTCTGGCAGCTCGGTTATATCCAAGTCTAAATCTTCTTTGTAATAGACTAGTACTAACTTTACCAGTCTGAATAGCAAACTCAACAATTTCATTATAAAGTGGATCATCATATTCTTCTTTTTCATCAGGTAACCCATGAATACCACTACCTGTTGCATCTAAATTTTGCATCTCTTCACTATAGTGAGCGACTTGTTCTTTACAAACATAATCAATAATTCTCTTAATTTCATCATCACTAATAAAGCAACCTTGAATACGAATTGGCACATTTTCACCCATTGGTAAGTAGAGCATATCACCTTTACCAAGTAGTTTTTCAGCACCACTCATATCTAATATTGTTCTGGAATCGATATTGGATGCTACAGCAAAAGCGATACGAGAAGGAATATTTGCTTTAACAACACCAGTAATAACATCAGTTGAAGGTCTTTGCGTTGCAACAATTAAGTGAATTCCGGCAGCACGAGCCATTTGCGTAATTCTCATAATAGAATCTTCTACTTCTTTACTTGCTACAAGCATTAAATCTGCAAGTTCATCGATAATTGCAACAATATAAGGCATTTTCGGAATATTAGTATTATTACTTTTATTCTCTTTCACAACCCAGTCATTATAACCAGCAATATTCTTAACATTTTTTTCGCTAAACAGATCATAGCGTTTTTCCATTTCAGAAACCAACTTTTGAAGAGCAATACTAGCTTTCTTAGGATCACTTACAACCGGACATAAAAGGTGAGGAACACCATTATAATTAGAAAGTTCTACTTTTTTTGGATCCACTAACATCAGTTTAACTTCATCTGGTTTATATCGCATTAAAATAGAACAAATCATTGTATTGGTACAAACTGATTTACCAGAACCAGTAGAACCAGCGATTAAAAGGTGAGGCATCTTGGATATATCAGCAAGCTGTGGTCTACCCATAATATCTTTACCTAACGCAACAACAATTTTAGCATCACTCATCGCTTTGGATTCATGAGCAAGCACTTCTTTAAATTTAACAGCACTAATACTTGGATTAGGAATTTCTATACCAATGGTACTTTTACCTGGAATAGGAGCTTGAATTCTGACATCTTTCGCAGCAAGTGCCAAAGCAATTTCTTTATTGATACCAACAATTCTAGATACCTTCGTACCACTTGGTACTTTAACCTCATATTGTGTTACTGCCGGTCCAATATGAATTTCAACCACTTGACCATTAATTTGGAAATCTTTAAGTACTCTTTCTAAGTTCTCTTTATTGCTGCGAATAAAATTATTGGAAGCAGCGTTTTTCTTAGGAGGGGTAACATCATCTAAAAGGGATAAAGGAGGAAGTGTATAATTACTATTCGCTTCATAAATACTTTCTTTATTTGTTTCTAGATTTTCTTTTTGAGGTTCTTTCATTGTTTTTAATTCTTCCATACTAGTAATGACAATCTTATCATTCTTTTTCTCTTCAAATTCTTGATCTTCCGCATATACATATTCTTCTTGCTTTTCATGTTTTTCTTTTGGCGTTGTATTCTTTAGTTTTTGGAAGAATGCTTTTAATTTACTTACAATATCAGCAAACGTAATATTAAAGAATAGAATACAACCAAAGATAGTAAGAATAACTGCCACAATTTTTGTACCAGTTAAACCAAATAAACTGCTAAGCCCAATAGAGAATATGGCACCTAGTATTCCACCACCAATCTCTACCGAAGTATCTCCACTTGTAAATAAAGCCGTATTTGATCCAATTGTCGAAATTCGCTCCATATACTGATCGATCGTCGATTGAAAAATATCCCCAGCTCCACTACAATTTTCAACAAAACCAAAGTGACTAGCAACTAATACAACAATAATAATGACATATAATCCAATCAGTCTTTGACCTAAAAATTTAGGTAAGCTTCTTTTAATTAACATATAAATTCCTAATATAAGAATAAAAATTAAAAGGAAAATCCAAGCCCAACCTCCTACTAAAAACATTGCAAATTTTTTAATAATAGAACCGACCGGACCAAACCCAAATCCAATAATACCAATTAATATTAATATAAGACCAGTAAGCTCGACACTAAATCCTACTTTTTCTGTTTCATCTTTTTTTGTTTTTTTCTTCTTTGCCATCTTACTTCACCATAATAATTATAACTTACTCTTGAACTTAATGCAAATAAATATTCGCTTAAATGAAAAGATTATTTGTAAAAGTAATTGCTTTAAGAGAAAAAAACAAATATAATAAAATTTAGGTGATAAAAATGTTTCAAGTAGAAGAAAATAAAACTGTTTATAAAGTAGATGATAAAATCATGGGTGAAGTTGATTATCCTCATATAGATGATAAAACAGTGAATATCACGCATACTTTCGTAGATCCATCCCTAAGAGGACAAGGTATTGCCGATCAAATGTTAAAAAAAGCGTTTGAATATTTTGAAGAAAATAACATAGAAGTAAAATGTACTTGCTCTTATGCCAAAAATTGGGTAGAGCATCATAAGGAGAAATTATGTCAAAAGAAGAAAATGTCATAAAGTATTATGTATTATGTAATCAATTAAAAAATGTAATTAGAACAGGTTGGAAAGATTGGCATGTAAAAAAAGAAAGATTAGAAAGTGTAGCAGAACATATCTTTGGTGTCCAAATGCTTGCGATAGCCATGAAATCAGAATATCAATATGATGTTAATATTATGAAAGTCATATTTATGTTAGCAATTCATGAACTAGGAGAAACCATTATTGGGGATTTAACCCAATTTGAAATATCCAAAGAAGAAAAAGAAAAAATAGAGCATGCGGCAGTTCACAAAATATTAGGCAGTTTATTAGATGGCAATTTGATTGAAGAATTATTTTTAGAATTTGATTCTCACCAAACTAAAGAATCACTTTTCGCTTATCAATGTGATAAATTAGAATGTGATTTGCAAAGTAAATTATATGATGAAGAGGGATGTGTCGATTTAAATAAACAAGATGGCAATAAAACAATGGAAGATAAAAGAGTAAAAGCACTTCTCAATGAAGGAGCATCTTGGTCTACAATGTGGCTAAAATTTGGCCAACAAGTTTATCCATATGACGATAACTTTAAAGCTGTTTCTAGTTATGCTATCAATCATGATATTGGAAAAGGAAGAACCAGAAAAAAATAAAAAGTCAAACATTGTTTCCTAATTAGTTTTATAATAAAATAAATATGAAATGTTGGTAAATCCAACCAAATAAATTGAAACTTAAAAAAGTAGGTTAGAGATAGAACTCAAGCCTTTTCTTTTCTAAATTTTTATTATATAATTAAGTAACAGGAGGATTGCTATGGGATTATTTGATAAATTTAAGAAAGTTTTTGCTAAAAAAGAAGAAAACAAAGAAGATGTAGAAACATATGAAAAAGGACTGGAAAAAACAAGAAAAGAATTTGTAAATGAATTAAGTATTTTAGGCCATAAATATACAAAAGTTAGCGATGAATATTTTGATGAGTTAGAAAGTATTTTAATCATGGCAGATATTGGTGTCAATACTGTAATGGATTTTATTGATAGATTAAAGGCAAGAGTAAAAAAAGAAAATATTACCGACACCAAATATTTACAAGAAGTAATTGTGGATGAATTATTTATTATTTATGTTAGTGGTGAATCTTTAAGTGATAAGATTAACATGAATCCAAATGGGCCAACAGTTATTTTAATGGTAGGGGTAAATGGTGTTGGGAAAACAACAACGATTGCTAAACTTGCTTACAAATATAAAAAAGAAGGAAAAAGCGTCATGATGATTGCTGGTGACACCTTCCGAGCTGGAGCTGTTCCACAATTAAAAGAGTGGGCTGAAAAAACAGGTTCCATGTTTTTTGGCAAAGAAAATACGGATCCAGCTGGTGTGATCTATGATGGCCTTGTAAAAGCCAAAGAAGAAAATATTGATATTGTTCTAGTAGATACCGCCGGACGTCTTCAAAATAAAGTAAACTTAATGAAAGAACTCGAAAAAATAAACAAAGTCATTGCTACCCATATTGAAGGAGCACCACAAGAAACTTTATTAGTAATTGATGCATCAACTGGCCAAAATGGTATTTTGCAAGCGGAAAGCTTCAAAGAAATCACCAATATTACCGGAATTGTTTTAACAAAACTCGACGGAACAGCCAAAGGTGGTATTGTTCTTGCTATAAAAGAAAGTGTAAACATACCTGTTAAATTTATTGGTTTAGGTGAGGCCATGGAAGATTTAAAACCATTTGATATTGAAAATTATATTTATGGTTTATTTAAGGATATGATGGATGATGGAAAATAGAGAATACTTAAATTCTTTATTTGATATTTATAAAGAATTATTAACAAATAAAGAACAACAAGCTTTTAGTGAACACTATATTGAAGATTTATCTATGCAAGAAATAGCGGATAATTTAAATGTATCAAAAAGTAATATAGGAATGATTGTTAAAAGAGCAGAACAAAAATTAAAAGACTATGAATCTAAACTACATATATTAGAAAAAAATAATAAAATAAAAGAAGCATTAATATCAAAAGATTATAATTCAATAGAAAAAATAATAGATAAGTAAGTAATATTTAAAATGTAAAATAAATGTAAATTGTTTGTATATTAAAAATATGTTATATTAAATTTGTAAGTGTTATTCACTAAGTGGATAACGCCTGCGATTGCTAAGCGCTATGCCTTTTGGCTAGCGTCTTTTTTCATAATTATCTTTTTGGATAAGCATGATTATTATAATAAGCAATAAAGTCATATCACTCATTTACACCCCCTCCTACTTTCGTAAAAACCCCCTGAATACTCAAGTAGTTTAAACTACTAATAAAAAAGAAAGCAGGCGCTACCACCAGTAAATAACGATTATTTATTATGAAATAAGACTCATAAAAAAGCAAGAATGTGCGGAGGGCAAAGTTCGACGCTTTTTGCCATCTATGTCGAAAAAAATATCTATTTATCTAGATGTTTTGGACTATCAGTTTTACCAAGTAAATAATCAGCAGATACATGATATTTCTTGCATAGATCATATAAGAAAGGGGTACCTATCAGACTTTTACCATTTTCATAAATACTCCAAGTAGGTTGGTCAATATGTAAGAAAGCGGCCATTTGCTGTTGTGTTAACTTATTTTCCTTTCTTATTTCTTTTAGTCGCTTAGAACAAAGAGAAAGATCATAAGAAACATTGACAGAAGAGTTAATATTTACAAAACCAAAAATATAATCAATACTTGTATGAAAATAATCACATATTGTAATTAATCGCTTAAGAGGAATAATATTATTATTGGATTCCCACATAGCATAACTACTTCTAGAAACACCTAATATATTTGCCATTTCACTTTGAGACATATTTTTATTTAATCGTAAAGCTTTTATTCTATCCGTACTAAACATATTTATCACCTACATAGAATTTTCTCATTAATTAAATTAAATAAAAATTATGTGTCAGAAATATCTATATTTTTCTTGACTTTCAGTCTAGCTCAAATTATAATTTAACTATAAGCTAGGAAACTCATCATAAATATAATAAGCTCTTTTGATGATAATTAAAATGAAGCCTAGCATCATATAGAAAGGTGTTAGTTATGGAATTTGAGGTTTTAAAGCAAAGTCATTTAAAAAGAAATATATTTATTATAGTAGGGATAGTATTAATAATTAGTGCAATAGTATTAAATTTTACAAGAGCAAAATACCGAGTAACAGAATCAATACCTTTGGTTAATGGAACAATCAATTATAGTTTGGCAGATTTGAATATAGTAGCAATAACTGTTGATGGAGAGCCATCTGATACCATACCCGAAGGTAATTATGAATTAACAGAAGAGAGTTATTGTACAGTAAATGGCGAAAAAGATAATACTATTAGCTTAAATTATGATAGTAGTACTCAAACTTTACAAGTAATTCCTTTTACAACGAAAGGAACGAAATGCTATTTAGATTTTACTAAAAAAGCAAGTGCTGGAGAAACAATCCTTGCAAATGTAACGGTTAATGAAGAAACCCCGGATTTTAGTCAAGTGGCCACAACAGATGAAGCCATGTATGCAGCAGAGGATAATTTGGGGACAAGTTATTATTTTAGAGGAGCAGTAACTAATAATTATGTTAAATTTGCGGGATATTATTGGCGGATCATAAGAATCAATGGTGATGGTTCGATCAGAATTATCTATGACGGAACAAGTACCCATGCGAATGGGGAGTCTAGTACAGATAGAAGAATTCAAACTAGTAAATATAATGATGGCATGAATCAAACTTACTATGTAGGATACACTTATACAAAAGCGCAAAGGCCAAGTACCCAAAATGGAGGAACAGCAAGTACCATTAAAGAAGTATTAGATGACTGGTATACAACCAATATCACAAATCTAAGCTTAGATGATAGAGTAATAAATACAGCTGGATTTTGTAACGACCGAAATATGGCAAATGGATATAGTTGGAGCATACAACCAGCTAGTAATATTCGTTATGCACCATATGAAAGAGTATATACAACACAGAGCCCAACATTAAAATGCAGTCGTACAAATGATACATATACTACAAAAATAGGCTTAATTACAGCGGATGAAGTAATATTTGCTGGTGGAATCGGTAATAATAGTAGTTATTATCTTTATACAGGAAATCACTTTTGGACAATATCGCCAGCTTATGCTACCTCGGACCGTACTGCACGTGTGTTTTATGTTGATTCTTCAGGAGACATTAGCAATACACTAGTAAATAGTACATTTGGTGTTCGTCCAGTATTAAATCTAAGTGCTGATATCACCTTTTCAAGTGGAAACGGAACTATCTCTAACCCTTATATTGTAAATTGAATGTAAAATAGTTGTAAATATTAACCGCTTATTTACAACTATACTTTATAATGATAATAGGTGATAACATGAAAGCTCTAAGAATAATAACTGCTATTATCCAAAAATTAATTGGAATTATTAACATATTTTTAATCATAATAATTGTTTTAAATTTATTTAATTTAATATTATCTGGTATTCAAGGAAATAGTTATATTACTTTTTTAGATTATACTTATAGAATTATATATGAAGATGATGATTATTTTAATTTTAAAAAAGGTGATTTTATTTTAATTGATTTAAATAGAACGCCAATGGAAGAAGAAATAGTTTTATTTAATAATAATGGAACAATAGAATTAGCCAAAGTAGCAGAGATGACATATGAGGGGATGAAATTAGAAACAGAAGATGCCAAAATAGAAACTACAAATGAACAAATTATAGGTACTAATATAAAAACAATTCATAATTTAGGTGATGTAATATCAAGATTATTATCCACCAATGTTTTAATTATTGCTATAGTCATTATAGTATTTACAAGTATCATGCAATATATATTAAATAAAGCTCAAGGTAAACTAAAAAAACCAGATTTTAAAAATTACAATAATCTAGTATAGGCAAAGAATCATAAACTTTGTCTTTATTTTTGTCGGATTTTGTAGTAAAATGATATCCTGTACGTTTTAAGGAAGGGGATTTTTAGATGAAAAAAACAAAAATCATTTGTAGTATTGGACCCGCTACAAACACCAAAGAGGTATTTAGAAGTCTTGCTCATGCAGGTATGAATGTAGCAAGAGTAAACTTTTCTCATGCTACGATTGAGGAAAGAGAAACGGTTCGTGATTTAGTTTCATGGATGAATGAAGAAGAAAATTTAAATATTGGTTTACTTTATGATACCAAAGGGCCAGAATTTAGAAGCGGTGAAGCTGTAGAAGAAGGAATTAATCTAATAGAAGGTAATACAATTCGTGTTGTAAAAGAAAGTGTCATAGGTAATGATGAACGTTTTAGTGTTAATCATCCGGAAGCTTTAGATAGTCTAAATATTGGTAGTGTTATTCAACTTGAAAATGGTTTAATGAAAATTGAAGTAATTTCTAAAGAGAGTGATGGTGTTACTTGCAAAGTTATAAATGGCGGTATTTTAAAAAGTAGAAAAAGTTTATTTGTTCCCGGCGTAAAACTTGATATTCCATTTATTAGTGAAATAGATAAAGAAGATATTATCTATGCTTGTAAGAATAACGGTGACTTTTTAGCTTTATCATTCGTATCAACCAAAGAAGATGTGTTAGAAGCAAGAAAGATCATTAATGAGCAAAATAGCCAAATGAAAATTATTGCTAAAATTGAAAGTAAAACGGGAATTGATCATTTAGATGAAATTTTAGAAGTTTCGGATGGCGTTATGGTAGCACGTGGTGATTTAGGGGAAGAAGTACCAATTTCTCTTTTACCTGTATATCAAAAACGTATCATTAGAAAAGCAAGAGAACATGGCAAATTTTGTATTGTCGCAACAGAAATGTTAGAAAGTATGAAGAAAAATGCAAGACCTACTCGTGCCGAAGTTACTGATGTTGCCAACGCGGTTTTGGATGGAACAGATGCAGTCATGCTAAGTGGCGAAACAACGGTAGGTGCTTATCCCGTTGAAACAGTTAAATATATGGCTAGTATTGCCATAGATGCCGAAGAACATAGTGAAAATCACTTTAGCTATTTAGGCAAAATTGGTCGTACGGAGTGTATTGCCAAAGGAGCTGTTGATTTAACTAGTTATGTTGATGTAAAAGCAATTGTTGCGGAAGCCATCAGTGGATATAGCACGCGCATGATTAGTAATTTTAGACCAAAATGTCCAATTTTAGCTACTTGTACAACGGCAAGTGTTGCGAGAAGCCTAGCTCTTAATTATGGTGTATACACAACTCTTGTCCCTCTAATGGATGACACAGATGAACTTGTAAATTTAGTAAGAGAAAAAGCAATTGAGTATTTCAAACTAGAAAATGGGGATAAAATTATTATTACTGGCGGCTTACCTGCAATTAATAATATCAGATTAACCAACTTTTTAAAAATAGAAGAAATTAGTGAATAAAACCCTAATTTCTTTTCATTTACAAGTGAATGACTTAGTGATATAATACGAAAAACGGAGGGGTTCTATGGATTTAGCATTTATTCATCATAACCACAAAATCAATGTTCGCGTGGGTCTTATCTTAACTTATCAAGAAGAAATATTATTTTTAAAAAAGATGGAAAATGACTATTATGTCTTACCAGGCGGTCATGTAAAATTTGGTGAAAAAATCAAAGAAAGTATCAAAAGAGAAATAAAAGAAGAATTAGGTATAAAGGTAAGTCCAACTTATTATACTTTTTTAGAAAATTTTTACGAAAAAAAGATTCCCATTCATGAATACTTCTTTATCTTTCATATGAATTGTTCTAAAAAGTTAAATGGGCATAAAACAAAGGAGGGAAAAGAAGAACTCTTTTGGATAAAGAAAGATAAAATAAAAGAATTAAACATCTATCCAGCATCCTTAAAAGAACTTCTACTAAAATCATGAAGAAAATAAAATTTAATGATGATAATATCATTTTAGAATTAAAAGAAAAAGAAAAAGCCCAAATTGATCATGTTTTAAATACCATAAAACCAATCACCGTAAAAGAAGAAGAGTCCCATTTTGTATTTAATCATAAAATAAAAACAATTGAAGAAGAAAAAGTAAAAACAATCCAATTGCTAAAAGACCTTCTAAAAGAATTTCCAGATTTTGATAAATATCCTGTGCTTATTGTAATAACAGGAAGCTTTGCTAGAGGAACTAACCGCTTTGATAGTGATTTAGATCTTCATTTTATTTATCCCAATCACTTAAAAAAACATCTCGCAATTGAAGAAGAAATATATCTTTATCTAGCTTCCGTTTTATCTCACATCAAAAGAAATCGCATTCATGCCGTTATTACTACCAAATTAAGTAAGAAAAATCTTAAGAAATGTATGAAAGTTCAAACTAAGAAAGAATTAACTGTAACTTTAAGATATCAAGATTGGTCTCGTTCCTATCTGTTTTATCCAACCACGAAAAAAAGGTTCTATTTAAACTACCAAAATTCCAAAAGCTTAAGAGCATTTACCCATTATCTTAAAAAAGAAATCAAAAATCAAAATAGAGAATGGGCCCATAATTTTTTAGCTATTAACAAAGAAGAAGTTTGGAATCAAGTTTATACATCCCTACTTCATTATGAAAAGAAGCGAATAACGAAACAAAAGTTAAAAAAACAGATTATTAATCTAGAAAAAAGAATAGAAAATGATACAGAACAAAATGTGAAAAAAAGATATCAAACCAATATGTACTATCATATTTATAATACTTTAGAATTAGTAAGATGTTATTTAATTTTTAATCATGAGGAAATACCATATTTTAACCTAATCGCTTTTCTAAAAAATGAGAAATTTTTAAAAATTGTTTCCAAAGAAGAATTTGAGCAAATATATGCCTACTTAGATCAAGTAGAGCATCTTGCCTACACCTTAGAACAAGCAGGGGAAATATTTAGTATTCATTACGATAATGATATAAAAAAATATGTAAATAAGGATTTAATTAAAGCATATGAAGAAATTCAAACAGAATTAAAGAGCATCTTAAATAGATTAAGGAGGAAACTAAATGAATAGAGCAGTAATCACATTACCATTATCACCCAGAAAATACTATGAATTAGCAAGATTTACTGTACCCATAATTGGGAATGAGCTAGCAAGTGTATTAGGCGCTAACTTTTATCTTGCTATCAACGCACTAGATTCCTATCATAATCGCCAAAAAGATTTAGAAGAGTATCTAAAAGTATACGCATCCTTCAAATTAGATGGCCAAATTTGGTTAGATAAGCTTCATCAAGAAGAATTATTAGATTTAGTAAACAAGCTAATTTCAAAAGGGTTCATTGAAGAGCGAAAAATAAAAAGTTATACGTGTGCTTGCGGAATCATTGATATGGAAGAAAAGAATCTAGCAACAATGAATCCTAATAAAAAGGACTTTATTATGCAAGACGGAAAAATCTTTTGCCCTCATTGTAAAACCATCTGTACTTTAGCCCAAAAGGATGCTTTAGTAATGAATTATGCCAAAATTAAAAATCCTCAAGTCACTTTTATGCCAGATTATTTAAACAAAGATGCCAAGACATTTAAAAATATGTTAAATAATAGTTATCAAGTTATTTCAAGAACAAGAAACACAGGAATTTCCATTACTTATCAACATAAAAATTATCATATTGACATTGATTTCTTATGGGGATTATATTTATTATTATTTAAGGAACCAGAAAAAGTAGTAATTTGTGGAAATCATGAAATGTACCAATTATATCTAGTTGGATTACTTGAAAAAAGTTTGAGAGAAGAAAGCAAAACCATTTTAGTAGGAACACCTTTTTTAACGGGATTAAATGCCTTACCTTCTAGTATTTCTAGTGAAGAACAATTATTAATTAAAAAGATTGGTATTCTAATGAATATTAAATGGCCTAGAAAAGAAAAAGAATATGAAGACTCCATCTTTAAAGGAATTGCTAAATTACCGCTAGAAAAAAAGAGAGAGCTATTATATAATTTAAAAGAAGAAATTAAAGTTCATCAGAGTTTAGAAAAAGATTTAGCAACTGCGATGAAGCGGTTTAATATGCAAGAACAATTAAGAATTTTGAAAAGAGGAAAATAAAATGGATAGTGTATTAGTAAGTAAGATTGCCAAAGGTTATGAATTAAGTCATGACTTTTTACAAACCAAACTAAATGAAAAAAGTAAAATAGTCATCTTACCCTGGGCTTTTCCTACAAAACTAGATAAGAAGCGTTTTAGTGAAGAATACTTTAAAGAAGGAGAACCAAAATATAATAAATATGTAAATCCTTTATTGGAATTAAAAGTAAAAAAGGAAAATATTTATATTAGTAACCCTTATGATGAAGAAAAAAATTATTTAAAAGCAAAAATAAAAGAAGCGGATTGCTTAATCCTTCCTGGTGGTAATCCCGAAATGTTTTTTAATTTAGTCGTTCATAAATTTGATTTATTATATGATATCAAATATTTTAAAGGATTAATAATTGGCGAAAGTGCTGGAGCTGTCCTACATTTAGAACGCTATTTTATTACTGCCAAAAATAATTATTACCAATATTTTGCTTTCTATGATGGCTTTGGCATATTAAAAGATCCATTCTACATTGATGTTCACACATCTAATAATAAACAGTATTTAGAAAAATTAAAGAAGATTGCCGAGGAAAAAGAAAAAGACATCTATGCCATTTATGATGACGGAGCAATGATTCTAAATAGAAAAACACTAGCTTATCAACTTCTTGGTAATGTAAAAAAAATTAGTTATGAAAAAGGAGAAAAGTAAATGGATATTAATTTTAAAGAGAAAGACTATACTTTTAATTTCCGTGTTGCCGCCCTAATTCGCCATAAAAATAAAATATTAGTAGAGAAAAACGATCAAGTAGATTATTATGGCCTAGTAGGTGGTAGATGTAAACTAGGAGAAGACAGTATTTCTGCTCTTAAAAGAGAAATATTAGAAGAAACCGGTGAAGAAACAGAATATATTAGAAGTGTAGGCATGATTGAAAATTTCTTTATTTCGCGTTATACACATACGCCTTATCACGAAATATTAATTATTCATGAATTAAAATTTAAGAATCCTCAAGTTTATGAACAAAATGGTATCATTAATCAAGAAGAAAAAGAAAATGCCAAATTTTATTGGAAAAAGCAGCATGAGTTAAATAACTGTAAACCAGAAATTGCCTTCAAACACTTAAATGATAAAGAATTTTTCCATATAATTAACAAAGATAAGATTTAGTTTGAATAAACTAGGTCTTTTTTTTACATATTTAGAATAGAATAAATAGGAGGCACTTTATGTTTAATAACTTTGGATTTATAGGAAGTAAATTATTAAAAGAAGCAGAAAAAGAAAGAGAAGAATTATCACACCCTTATGTAGGTAGTGAACATTTATTACTAGCAATATTAAAAGGGGATAGTAAAACAAAAGAGGTATTAGAAGATGCAGGACTAACATATAAAAAGTTTAGAAGTGAACTCATTAATATTGTCGGAATTCCCAAAAAAAATATCGAAGTAAATTTATATACTCCGTTATTAAAAAGAATTTTATCAACAGCCTTAAGTGATGCGAAAGAAAATAATAAAGGGGTAGTAACCGAAAGTCATTTAATGATTGCCATGTTAGATGAAGGAGAAGGAATTGCAATTCGTATCATGATCGGCATGAATATTAATTTAGATGACTTATATGATGAGTTAAAAGTAAGACCACAAGATATTAAAAATGAAAAATTAGAAATTTTAAATATCGGCCGCGTTTTAAATGACGTAGTAGATGAATTTGATGAAGTAATAGGAAGAGACAAAGAAATAAATGAAGTGATTGAAGTATTGCTTCGCAAAAAGAAAAGCAATCCTTTATTAATTGGCCCTGCTGGAGTTGGAAAAACAGCAATTGTCGAAGAACTAGCTAGAAGAATCAAAAACAAGGAAGTTCCTTTCAGCTTAATAAATAAAAAAATAATAGAATTACCTATGGGAGATTTAGTAAGTGGTACTAAATATCGTGGGGAATTTGAAGAGAGATTAACCAAAATTATTAAAGAAGTCATCAAAAATAAAAATATCATTCTTTTTATTGATGAAGTTCATACGATGGTAAACGCCGGTGGTGCTGAAGGTGCGATTAATGCTGGTGATATTTTAAAACCATACTTAGCAAGAGGTGACTTAAAAGTAATTGGTGCCACCACAACCGAAGAATATGAACGCTTTATAGCCAAAGACAAAGCATTAGAAAGAAGATTTGAAACCATTTTAGTGGAAGAACCGACCTTAGAAGAAACAAAAGAAATATTAATAGGGCTAAAATCCAGTTATGAAAATCATCATAACATCAAGATAACAGAAAAAAATATCTCAGATATTACCAACCTTGCAAGTAAATATCTATTTAAAAAGAAAAATCCTGATAAAACGATTGATTTATTAGATAGTGTTTGTGCATATGTAAAAAGAAAAAACATGGAAAAAGAAGAATTAGTTAGTTTAGAAAAAAAGGTAAAAGAACTAAAAGGATTAAAAGAAAAGTACGTTTTAGATAGTAAATTTGATAAAGCACTTGATACTTGTTTAACAATAAATGACATGGAAGAGCAAATGAAGAAGTTAAAAGAAATAAAAGAGATAAAAATAACGACAGAAGATATTCTAAAAGTAATTGAACATAAAAGTAATATTCCACTTTTTATGAATAAAAAAGAACAAATAAAAAAAATTAAAAATGAATTATATACTAATATTTTATATGAAGATGAAGCATTAAATAAAATCATTGAAAATATAACCATTTTCTATGAAAAAGAGCGTAGTATCAAACTTCTTCTTATAGGTCCTTCCGGGGTTGGAAAAACTTCTTGTGTAAAAATTTTAAGCAAAGTAACTAAAAATCATTTAATTCGCCTAGATATGAGTGAATATAAAGATCAAACTTCTCTAAGTAAATTAATTGGTACCCATGGTGGTTATGTTGGCTATGATGATCCCTTCATTTTAAAAGAAGTAAAATATAACCCATATTCTATTATTTTAGTAGATGAATTAGAAAAAGCTCATCCAAGTGTAATGAATTTATTTTTACAAATTATGGATGAAGGAGTAATTCATGATGCTCATGGGGAAGCAATTGATTTTTCTCACACGCTCATTATCATGACCTCAAATGCTTATAAAAATAATAGTGTTGGATTTATTTCCCAAGAAAAAGATTTAACGGAAGAATTTAGTGAAGAATTCTTAGGAAGATTTGATGATTGTATTATGTTTAAGCCATTAACAAAAGACCAAGCTCTCTCTTATTTACAAGAAAAAATTAAAGATCCAAGCGCTAATTATGAACAATTATTAACGGATTCTTCTTTTGAAAAATATGGATTCCGTTATATGAATAAAGTGATTGATAAATATAAGATAAAAGTAGGAACAAAATAATTTTTAGCAAACAAAAAAGGTCCTAAGGACCTATATTCCCAAATCAAATTTCATTTGGGGATTTTTTTCTTTAATTAACATTCTTGGATATCCTTCTACTTTAATATCATCTTGTGTAAAATCATAAAAATTCTCTTTTTCTGGATTTAGCCATATTGTTGGGTTACAATCAATAGGCTCTCTTTTTAACATTTCATGAGCTTGCTCAATATGTCTATCATAGATTTGAATATTATTATAAAACCAAGTAAATCTTCCTGGAGTATACCCTGTATGTCTTGCTACAAGGTAAAGAAAGACCATATATTGAACTTGATTAATGCAACCAGCTGTTAAAAAATCACTACTTCTTTGAAATAAAGACATATCTAGATAATCCACGCCATCACGCCCATGTCTAACATTCCATACCGTTTGATAGGCACAAGGTTTTAAACCATGCTTTTCTTTAAAATCATCTACTTGCCACATATTAATAATATGTCTACGACCATCAGGATCATTTTTAAGTCCGTCTAGTAAATCTTTTACTAAAGTATGTCTTCTTACTGTCTCTCCATAGCAAGAGCCAATCGTTCTATTACCGATATCCCATTCATCCCACCAAGTAACACCATATTTATCTTTTAAAACATCCAAATTGTTAGATTCATCTTGATAAATCCACAAAAGTTCCCCAATAGCACTTTTAACTGCAATTGGTCTAAGAGTAATAAGAGGACTTTCGCCCTTAGTTAAATCATAAGTGCACATACCATGATTAACACTCAAAGTGTGAGCAGGTGTTCCATCACTATATTTAGGTCTAGGGTTCTTATCTAGACAACCCTCATTTAAAATTCTTTCAATAATTTCTTTGGTATATTGATCACCTTTTGTTCCATGCATAAAACTACCTCCTAACTATTATTATAAAATAATTTAATTAGAAGTCAATAAATGATAAAGAAAAAGAAGAAAAAGGAAGAAATCACCGAAAAATTTTAATGTCAATTAGTTTACATTCATTTTTAAAAGAATTCAAAAGAACTTTAAAAATTTATAATCAAAGATTACTTGACAATAGCACCCATTTTGTGTAAATTAAAAATGGTGGTAGTATGGTTTCAATAAAAATAATCGCGGCAATAGGGAAAAATAACGAACTAGGTATAAACAATGATTTAATATGGCATTTAAAAGAAGATTTAAAATTTTTTAAAGAAGAAACAACAGGTCATAAAATAGTAATGGGATATAACACTTTTTTATCTTTACCAAGATTACTTCCAGGTAGAACGCATATTGTTTTAACTCATCATGAAATTGATGATAAAGAGGTAATTGTATTTTCTAACTTTGAAGAATTATTAAATTATTTAAAAACACTAGATGAAGAAATATATGTCATTGGTGGGGCTTCTATTTATAAATTATTCTTAAATGTTGCTGATGAACTGGTTTTAACTGAAATCGATAGTGAGGCTCTTGCTGATGCCTATTTTCCAAAGTTTGATAAGAAAAAATACCATAAAGAAATAATTGATGAACACAAAGAAAATGATATTAGTTATAAACATGTTAGATATAGGAGGATAAAATGAAAGGTAAAATTATTGTAATTGAAGGAACGGATTGTTCAGGAAAAGAAACGCAAAGTAAATTACTAGTGGAAAAACTAAAAGCAAGTGGCGAAAAAGTAGCAACGATGTCTTTCCCAGTCTATGCATCACCAACCGGAAGAATTATTGGTGCTTGCCTCCTTGGTAAACCCCAAATGTGTGAAGAATATTTAAAGGAAAGTCACGGCTTTTTTCCTGAAGGTGGTGGCGAAGTAGATAGCTTGACAGCTCTTTTGTTTTATGCGGCAGACCGTCGCTATAACCTACCGACAATAAAAAAGTACATTGAAGACGGTTATACTTTAATATTAGATCGTTATGTTCCAAGTAATCTTGCTCACAGGGGAGGAATGCTTGCTACAAAAGAAGAACGTTTAAAGATGTATCAAAAAATAGATACGCTAGAATATGAGTTAATGGAACTACCTAGACCCGATCAAGTCATTCTTCTTTACATGCCATACGAGTATGCTTATGAATTAAAACAAAATAGAAAAGAAAAACTAGATGAAGCCGAAAAAGATGAAAACCATTTAAAAAGAGGTGAAAAAGCTTACCTAGAACTTGCCGAACTTTATCATTATGATATTGTAAATTGCGTTGAAGATAATAAAATAAGGACAGTAGAAGAAATATCAGATGATGTCTATCGATTAGTAAGAAAAAAATAGGGCATGAATTTAAGAAGAATTACAAGCAACATTAGACCAAAGTACAAAAGATGATGAAACGATTTATTTGCAAAAATTACTTGCCAAATTAGAAGAAACGCCCAAAAGAAGTTAAAATTTAATAAATAGCTTCTTTTTTTCATACACTTTAGTGTAAAGTACAAACTACATTTATTGACAATTTATAAAGAGATGTTATACTAAAATTAAATAAATGTTTGTATAGGAGGTTCATATGAAAAATTTTACAAACTACAAAGAATATGATAAGAAAGAGAATTTAAAGATGGGTTCTAAAGTGGTTCACGGGGCAGTAGGACATGATCCTTTTACAGGTTCTGTTAGTTTTCCAATCTTCCAAACAGCAACTTTTCGTTTCCGTGCCTTACAAGATTCCTTTGGCTACGATTATACTAGACTTCAAAATCCAACAGTAGAAGAATTGGAGCGTACCATAGCTATGCTAGAAAACGGTACGCATGCGTTAGCTCTATCTAGTGGTATGGCTGCCGTTATGTGTGCATTTTCTCTTTTAAAAAGAGGAGACCATTTAATATCAAGTGATGATATTTATGGCGGTACCTATGAAATTGCCAAAACTGAATTGGTAGATCGTGGAGTAGAAACAAATTTTGTTGACTTAAGTGATTTTGAATTATTTAAGGCAAGTATTAAAGAAAATACGAAGATGATTTTCATTGAAAGTCCAACTAATCCAACCATGAAAGTAGCAGATATTACCGAAATTTGCAAAGTTGCCAAAGAAAAAGGCATTATTGTTGTTGTCGATAATACCTTGCTTACTCCATATTATCAAAAACCACTTAATTTGGGTGCTGATATTGTCATTCATAGTGGTACTAAATATTTAGCAGGACACAATGATACAATGGCTGGACTAGTTGTAACCAATAAGGAGGAATACTTTACTCCCATGCGCGCTTTCTTAACTTATCAAGGTGCCTGCTTAGCGCCAATGAATGCTTGGTTAACACTAAGAGGTATTAAAACGTTAGAAGTACGTATGCAAAGACATAATGAAAATGCTTTAAAAGTAGCTGAGTTCTTAAAAAATCATCCGAAAGTAACAAAAGTTTATTATACAGGATTAAAAGACCATAAAGATTATCAAACAACATTAAAACAAACAACTGGTTTTGGTGGCTTATTATCTTTTGAAGTAGATACAAAGGAAACAGCCCTAAAAGTGTTAGAAAAAGTAAACATGATTATTTTTGCTGGCTCTTTAGGTGGAGTTGAAAGTTTAATTTGTTATCCAGTTGTTGTAACTCACCATGAAGTACCAGAGGAAGAACGTCTAAAATTAGGAATTAATGATCGTTTACTAAGACTTTCAGTTGGAATTGAAGATGCTGAAGACATTATTAATGATTTGGCCCAAGCTCTAGAATAGGAGGATCTTATGCGATTTACAAAAATGCAAGCTTATGGCAACGATTATGTTTATATTGATGCCATCAATCAAAAGTTAGATAATTTGACGGAACTGGCGAGATTCGTATCTGATCGTCACTTTGGCATTGGTAGTGATGGCATGGTACTGATTTGTCCTAGTGAGGTAGCTGACTTTAAAATGCGTATTTTTAATCCCGATGGTACTGAAGCCGAAATGTGTGGTAATGCCATTCGTAGTGTTGGTAAATATGTTTATGATCATAAATTAACTGATAAAACCGTTTTAAAAATTGAAACGTTAGGAGGTATTAAAACGCTTGAATTAGAAATAACAGACGGTGTTGTTTCTAATATTAGAGCCAATATTTCCAAACCTATTTTTGATCCGAAACAAATACCAGTAAATACAGATAAAGATAAATTTATTATGGAAAGTGTTAAAATCCTAGATCAAACCTTCAAGTTAAGTAGCTTGTCTTGGGGAAATCCTCATACTGTTTTATTTGTTGATGACGTGATGAACTTTGATGTTTTAAAATATGGTCCAGCAATTGAAAATGACCGTGAAGTTTTTCCAAATAGAACCAATGTAACTTTTGCTCAAATAGTAGACAAAGATCATATTAAAATAAGAGAATGGGAGCGTGGAACTGGCGAGACGATTGGTTGTGGAACTGGTTGCTCAACAGCAGTTGTTATTGCAAGTACCTTAGGCCTTACAAATCGTAAATGTGAGGTTGAACAAATCGGTGGTATTTTAGAAATAGAATATGCGGATAATGGCGAATTATACATGAAAGGACCAAGTCACTTTGTCTTTGAAAGTGAGATTGATGTTTCTCATATTATAGGAAGGAAAAAATGAAAAAGTTAAAAGATGTTTTAAAAGGTATTACTTATCAAGTTTTAGCAGGAAGTGACGATTTAGAGATTAGTGATATTAAATTTGACAGTAGAAAAGTAAAAGAAAATGATCTATATGTAGCTTTAATAGGTTATACTTCTGATGGTCATGACTATATTCCTGATGCAATTAAAAATGGTGCCAAAGTAATCATGGTTTCCAAAATGATTGAAATTAAGGAAAAAGTTACGGTAATTAAAGTAGATGATACAAGATTAGCGCTAGCTTATGCATCTGCTAACTATTTTGATCATCCTGCCGAAAAACTGAAATTAATTGCCTTAACTGGAACAACGGGAAAAACAACAACAACCCATATGATTAGAGATATGCTTTTAGCAGCCGGCATACCATGTGGCTTAATTGGTAGTCAAGGAATTAAATATAAAGATAAAGTCATACATACTGACAATACCACTCCTGAATCTTATGATGTTCATAAAGCTTTTAAAGAAATGTTAGAAGAAGGAATTACTCACGTAGTAATGGAAGCTTCTAGTCAAGCATTTAAATTAAATCGTTTGGCCGGAATTATTTTTGATATTGGTGTTTTAACTAATGTAACAACAGATCATATTGCTCCAGGAGAACATGCCTCTCATGAAGAATATGTATCTTGTAAAAACAAACTATTTTTAAACAGTAAAGAAATAGTAGTAAATAGTGATTCTGAATATTTAAAAGAAGTACTAAAAGGATCGGTTGTACCAATGACGACTTATGGTGTAAATAATAGTGCTGATTTAAAAGTAACCAAAATTCATTTAATTAATAATAAAGACTTTTTTGGAACTGAATTTAGTACGGAAGGCCTAATTGCGGAAACGTTTAGAACTTGTATGCCAGGTGAATTTAATGTATATAATTCAATTTGTGCTATACTTGTTGCCTACAAATTAGGAGTAGATCCCAAAGTAGCAAAAGAAGCCCTAAAAACAATAAAGGTTAGAGGTCGCATGGAAATTGCTTTATCAATACCAAAGTTTAGAGTATTGATTGATCATGCTCATACCGAAGATGGGATGAGAGGCCTTGTTAAAACATTAAGAGCTTATAAACCGAAAAGACTTATTAGTGTTTTTGGTGGCGGAGGGAATCGTCCCAAAGAACGAAGATATAACTTAGGTGAAATAATTGGGGGAGCATCTGATTTTTGTATCATAACAGAAGATAATCCTAGATTTGAAGAACTAAGTAGTATTAATCAAGATATAAAAGTAGGACTTGATAAAGTAGGTGCTAAGTATATTGAAATTCCCGATCGCGCCGATGCTATTAAATATGCTTGTGCAAATGCAGAGGAAGGAGATTTAATTCTTCTAGTTGGTAAAGGCCATGAAGAATATCAAGATATAAAAGGCGTAAAATATTACTTTAGTGAACTAGATGTTTTAGAAGAAATTAAGAAGAATTTAAAATAATCTTCTTTTTTTCAAGAAAAGATGTTAAAATAAAGAATAGAAAAGAGTGATGAATATGGAAAAGAAAAAAGAAAAAATAATAGGAAAAGTTGCTGTTAGTAATAGACATTTACATTTAACAAAAGAAGTATATGATGAACTTTTTGATGAACCACTTTCTATCAAAAGGCCTTTAAATCAAATAGGAGAGTTTGCTTCTTTTCAAACAGTTACCTTAAAAACTGAAAAAGGGGAAATTCCCAATGTAAGATTAATAGGACCTTTAAGAAAATATAATCAAGTAGAAATATCAAGAAGTGATGCTTATGTATTAGGCTTAAATCCTCCTGTTCGCCAAAGTGGAGATTTAGAAGATAGTGAGGCTATCACTATTGTCGGTTCTAAAGGCGAAGTAACCCTAAAAGATGCATGTATTCAAGCCGAAAGACATGTTCATATGAACCAAGCAAAAGCCGACGAATTAGGATTAAAACATGAAGATATGGTAAAATTAATTGTTGATAATGATAAAGGTGGTATCATGGAAGCGTTTGTAAAAGTAAGTAGCAACGGCTATTTTGAAATTCACCTTGATAAAGATGATGCCAACTGTTTCCTTCTTAAAACCGGTGATGAGGTCGAGATTGAAAAATAGTTTTACGATTAAAGATATCCCAATCTCTAGTCGTTTTGTATTAGCTCCTATGGCTGGCATATCCGATCCTTCTTATATAAAAATTGTTGAAGATATAGGGTGTGGTCTAGCATTTACCGAACTAATAAGTGCAGAAGCAACTGTAAGAGGCAACAAGAAAACATTAGAAATGTTAAAAGGTTTAGAAAAAATCAAAATACCCGTTGGGGTACAAATATTTGGATCCAATCCCGAAGTAATGTCCTCTGCTGCCAAAATATTAACCAATCTTTATCCGATAAAAATAATTGATATCAACATGGGTTGTCCAGTACCTAAAGTAGCCCTAAGAGCTGCATCAGGTAGTGCCTTATTAAAGGATCCTAAAAAAGTAAGAGAAATTGTAAAAGCGGTTGTCGAAGCTGTAGATGTTCCTGTGACTGTAAAAATACGTAGTGGTTGGGATGAAAAGCATATTAATGCCCCAGAAATTGCTCGTATTTGTGAAGAAGCAGGAGCAAGTGCTATTTCTATTCATGCTAGAACTAGATCTCAAGGCTATACCGGCTCTGCCGATTGGAACATGATTAAAAAAGTAAAAATGAGTGTATCAATTCCGGTGATTGGCAATGGTGATATAACTTCTCCACAAAAAGCTCTAGAAATGCTGAAACAAACAGGATGTGACGCTGTCATGATTGGTCGCGCCGCTATGGGGAATCCTTGGATATTTAAAGAATGCAATGAATATTTAGAGAATGGCCAAATAGATGAGCCAACCAACATAGAAAAAATCGCCATGATAAAACATCATTACCAATTATTAAAAGAAGATAAAAGCAAAAGAGCAGCTTTATTAGAAATAAGAACGCATGCCCTTGCCTATTTAAAAGGAATGCCAGAGGCTAAAACTGTTAAAGACTTAATTTGTAAAGCCCAAGCAGAAGAAGAATTATTAAAAGTTTTAGATGATTATCAAAAAGCTTTAGAAACAAATGAAAATGGATAAGAGAAATCTTGTCTTTTTTATTGTATTTTGTCATGAATCTAAAAAACGGGGACCAAAAAGCCGCTAAAGTATTTACAGAGCAGAAGAAATATGCTATAAAACAGGAACAAGGAGTTCCAATGAAAGAAGAAAAGTATTACGAAGAAATTGAGCATTTAATAAAGAAAAATGAAGTTAACAAAAGAGTAAGAAAGTTAGAAGAAAATCAAGATCTTGTAACAACATATTGGCAAATTGGAAGAATTATTATTGAGGCCCAAGGTGGATCCTCACATGCTAAATATGGAAATGAATTAATTAAAAAGTGGTCAATCAAATTAACAAAGCTTTATGGAAAAGGCTATGATTATACCAATTTATCAAGATTTAGAAAGTTTTATTTAACTTTCCCAATACTTGGCCCGCTGGGCCAACTTTCTTGTCTTATAGGAAAATGCTTTCAACAAAATAACTACATACAAAGGTTCGTAAATAAAAAATTGGACATGCAAAAAAAGT
>CALVQH010000004.1 GCA_944358115.1 uncultured Bacilli bacterium | reverse complement strand
ATATACTAATGTTAAATCATTAAAAATACCTGGTTATAATATCCATTATTTTGATAATATAGAAGAACTTTATTATAATACAGATGAATATTGTATATTTCTTATTGATGAAGTTTCAAGAAAGTATGATAAAAATAGTAAGACTGATACTCAGTATTATGCTTGGCTTAATCAATCACGTAAGCGTAAACGTATAGTTATTATGATTACTCAAGAATGGCGAGAACTTCCTATGTGGATTCGTAGGCCTGCTAAAGTTATGATTACAACTAAACGTAATATATTAAGTCCATTTGGTATTTATACGACTATTGTTGGTGATGCCGAAAATATGGTGTTTAATAAGGACGAAAGCGAATATGAATGTCCTACAATTAAGAAGATTATTTATAAACGTAATAAAAATATTGCAAATATGTATGATACATTTGAAGCTATAAATACACTTTAAATTTGAAGTATATTTGAAAATTGAATATATCTTTGAAAATAGAATGATGTTTTGAAACGATTAAAATACTTTTTAATCGTTGAAAAATATCGCACGGGGTGTGGGGTGATAAACCCCACATACCAAAATACTATATGTACTACGACTATATAGTATTTTGGGTATTTTGGGTATAAATTTAGAAAGGATATTTTTATGAGTAAAAAGATAGAAACATCAAGCGAAGAAATAGACGAAAAACGATATAGGCACTTCATGATTCTACTTTATGAAGATACCGAAAGCTATAGCTTTAATGATGTTTTATTTGATTTAAAAGGGAGTTTTAAAAATTATGCTTATATTAAACATTTACCCGAAGATAATGAAAAGAAAGAACATATACATTTTATACTATCTTTAGATAACACACGTACTATAAGTTCTTTATCAAAAAGGGTAGGGGTACCAGAAAACTTTTTTCAACCTATCAAGAGTTTAAGAGCATCTTGTAGATATTTAACACATCAAGATAATGAAGAAAAAACACATTATGATTTAACTGATGTAATTGTATCAAAATCATTTGCTAGAAAATTTTATGCAAGTTTTGATGATTTAAAAACCGAAGAAGATGTTATTGAAGATATTTATTTGTATATAGATAGTTTAGGTAATTTAAATTATCGTGAAGCGGTTAAATCATTGATAGTATTTGTAAATAGTCAAGCATATGATACGATATATAAAAGATATCGTTATGAGTTTCAAGATTATTTAAGAGATACAATTGCAGATAATTTCGAAAGAACAAAGTTAACATAATATATATTTAGCGAACTAAGAAATTACTGTAAAAATAAAGCTCTAAATCAATAAAAATTCATTAATAATATCTAAATAACTATCACTTCTTATCATAATAATTCCAAGCTTTAGATTAGACAAGCGTCACACATAAAAATAAATCAAATTAAAATTTTTTATTAAATATTTAAATTCTAAATAAAAAATATGATAAATAATTTATAATCTTATTTAATTATAAAAATAAGGTTAAAACGCGCGTACGTATATCCATTTAATATATATAATAAGGTTATATAATATAAATATAAAAAGAACCTAGAATCAACTAAGTTCTTATGATCTTACTTTAAATTACTAGAATACCAATAATAATTATCATTTGTATCTTGCTTAAAAGTTTGTTCATATAAAGCACCATATTTTTGTACAAATGCTGAATCAATTGCAACATTTTCATTTTCAGCTAAAGCAGTTGAACAAGCAGATATTTCATCACTAGAATCATTTGATGAGTAACACTTGTTACCAGAAATTCTTAAATAGTAATCTTCAATTACAATATCACCGTTCATTTTTTCTACGGCTTTATTCATTAAACGATAAATGGTAGCTTCTGGGCTTAAAGAAACCACAAACGTTTCAGCTTCACCACAATAATACGCATCCCCATTTAAATAACAAGCATCAGTACCATTGATATAAAATGATGCATCATCAGGAATTTCTTCACCATAAATAGTTTGATAAGCATCGCTTAAAGCACTTCGCTCAATTATTTGATAATGGCAAATATCTTCTTTTTCTTCAGCAACGAGTCTTATCCCCTCTCCTACTTCACAAATAGAAACATCATTGTCATTAGTAGAGGTAACATCCATTTGTTCTTTTGCAATCTTATCACCAGCAAGTTGATAATAAGCCATGCATAATTTATGATCGTTAGAAATGGTATCATAAGTAACTTCCTCACCAGTATATTGATTTAAACCGCCACAACGATTAACATCAACTTCTCCTAAATAGGAGTATAACTGCGTAATTTCATCACTTTCCATATCAAGAGGACGATCTCCTAAGAAAATAACTAATAAAATAACAACAACGGCAACAACAACTCCTAATACAACCCCAATTTTGCCTAATTTCTGTTTCATATTATACTTTTCTCGTTTCTATTTCAGCAATTTTTTCTAATACTTCTGCAGCGTTTGCTTCGGTCATTTGATCATAGCCAAGCTCTCTTAAAGCTTGAATTTTAATCGTATTTAGTTGTTGTGTACGACTAAGTTTTTCTTCATTCTTTTGTTCTATTTCTTGAACAAAACGTTTATGACTTTCTTTTAATTTACTACGACTTGCTCCCCCATTGTTATATAAAGTTAAAGCAGAATATAAAATACCTTCAAAAATAAATTGCTTATCTTCATTAAAAGCATATTCATCTGGACTGATAAAACCTGTTGTTTTAGACATATAGCCTAAAATATATTTAATTTCTGGAACATTATCAATAGATTGTAACATATGATATAAATAGCTTACAACATGATAATTTTCATCCTTTTTATTCTCATCAGTTAATTTTTCTTTTAATAGATAATTAATGTCCGCTAGTAAAGTTTGCGCATTCTTATCTAATCCCTTCATATCAAAATAACTATCCATATCACTTGTATTTTTAACTCCTTGATTTAATCTATTTTCCACAGCCATTAAATAATCGGTAGTAATTTTAATACTGCGAATAGCCTCTTCACTACCATCATCAATATCTAAAAGCTTCAATAATAAAATCTTCTTTTCTTTTGGCCATTTATTCAAATCTTCTAACTCTAAATAATTATAAACCATCTGCCTTGAAACATTTAAATATTTAGCAAGTCTTACTTTCGAAATACCTAATTCTTGTAATAATTCATTTAAACTATTCATAATGATTCTCCTTTTTACTTTACACTCTAATTATAAATTACTTAACACTTATCTGTCAAGTAAATGTTGAGAATATTAAGATAAATACCAAAGCTTTTCCCCATTCTTATAAACATCCTTAATAAATCCACAGCCTAAGCATTCACCATGATCATAAAAAACACAAGCTTGACCAGGCGTAACACTTTTTGCCAACGTTGGATATTTAATTTGAATCTCTTTATCGGTAATGCTTACTATCTCAATTGGTACTTCTTCCCCACGATACCGAAACTTAGCAGTTAAAGAAGAATGCAGATCCCCCAAAAGATTGATAGAATCGAGTGTACAAGCATCACTATATAAATATTCACTATCACCAAAAGCAACATACAATATGTTATCACGAACATTTTTACCACACACATAATGTCTCTTTGTATCACCACTTAATCCTACATTCCGTCTTTGTCCAATCGTATAATTCATAAGTCCTGTATGTTTACCAATTACTTTGCCAGTTTCAACATCGACAATATCCCCAGGATTTGGTTTTAAATAATTTTTAATAAATTCTTGATAGTGTCTTTCACCAATAAAACAAATTCCCGTTGAATCCTTTTTATGAGCAACATTTAATCCAATCTTATCAGCAAGGGCTCTTACCTCCGGTTTCGTATAATCTCCTAAAGGAAAGAGTACATTTTCTAGTTGCTTTTTTGGTACATCAGCTAAAAAATAAGTTTGATCTTTATTTTGATCTTTCGCTTGAAAAAGTCTTCCATCCTTTATTCTAGCATAATGACCAGTAGCAATATAATCCGCACCTAACTTAAAAGCTTCTTTCTTAAATAAATCAAATTTAATAAATTTATTACATAGCATATCCGGATTAGGAGTTCTCCCCTTCTTTAATTCCTCTAAAAAATAAGTAAAGACATAATCCCAATATTCCTCTATAAAATCAACTCGATGAAGCGGAATACCTAAAATTTCGCAAGCAACTTTAGCATCATTATAATCTTGTTCTTGTGGACAAAGATTCTCTCCTACAGTCGGATTTCCATAATAATCATGGTTAACTGTAGCATCCCAATTACGCATAAAAAGACCCTCTACTTGATAGCCTTCTTGTTTTAAAAGATAAGCCGCTACCGCTGAATCGACTCCTCCACTAATTCCAACAATCACTTTTTTCATAATACATCACGTCATTATTATACCATGAAAGCACTAGGAAGTAAATTAAGAGAGCAAAAAGCACAGTTTGAGTAAAATTTGATTTCCCGCAAAATAAAGAAGTAAATCATACAAAAGGATAACTGCAACACTAATAAAAATCACTTTTTCTCGTCCTTGAAAAAAACTTCCTTGTTCTTTTTCTTTTCTTTTAAAGAAACGTTCTTTCATCACCGAAAATAAATTTCGAAAAATCAAAAACAAGCAAATCAAAAAAACAGCTTTTAATACTAGATTATAAACAAGTCCATAAAAAAATCCCGCAAGCCCAAAGACGTGAGCAAATGTAAAAACGGAATAACTAATACAGATAATTTCCCATAAAAAGTAAAGAGGAAATAAAACCAGTCCAATTGCCGCGAGAGAACTAGCAATAAGAATAGAAAGCACAATCATATGTAAAAATAGAAAATGAATATGATTATTTGCTAATCCAACTTCAATATTTTCCATTTCCGAAATAAAAACAGAAGAATCAATATTTTGAAACAGCAAAAAGCCAATGATAACCCCTAATAAAACAAAAACAGCAAGAATTTTTCCCTCTTTTTTACTAAATTGAAAGCTTGTCCTAATCAGTTTCATTATCTTCACCACTAAAATATATTGAAAAAAGCGTAAAAATATGATAAATTATATAAGTAATAAAGAAAGAAATGAGGATTGTTATGAGTAAAAGAGCTAGAAAAATTTTTGCATGGTGTATGTTAATAGCCATGATTGCTTCTGTTGCAGCAACAGTCATATCATATGCTATTTATAGTTAATAAAAGTAGTTCTGAAATTATTTTTAAATAATAACTAATTTTTAATAATATTTTTTTACTTTGCAGGAGTGTGTAGATTTCATTTCAGAACTACGCTTTTATTTTAATATGAAGTTTTAAAAATAGCAAGAAAAAGCGTTCGACAAAATTCGACGCTTATTTTTTTATAATTTCGACAAAAATGGCTGAAAAGCAGTAGGGATGGCATATTTTTCTTTCATATTTTCTTTTGTTTCAAGAAGATAGCCATCAATTGGATTATTTAAAGTAATAAGGTATGCTTGCATATGCCAAATTTGATGAGTAAATACATGAGTATGAGAAATACTTTTACGAATACTTTGATAATCAATATGTTCTTTTTCCAAATATAATCTAATTTCTTTTAAAGTCATTTTTCCTAAAACATTAGGAAATTGCCACATATTTTTTAAAAGTTGTTCTTTTTCTCGTTTACAAATAGCAAACTTGCCTTGATAAGAATATAAAAATACTGTATAAAATAATTCTTTTTGCTTTTTCTTTTCGCTACGAATCGGATAATTTTGCCATGATTGGTGATTATATGACTTACAAATACTTTTTAAAGGGCAAATCTCACATCTAGCATCCCCATTAGGAATACAAATGACTTCTCCTAGCTCCATCATTGCTTCATTAAACGATCCGGTATCTTTTGGCATAAGAGGAATTAATTCTTCTCTAATTTGCTTCTTAGTACTTGCTAAATCAACATTACGCGAATCTTCATTTAGTCTCGTAAAAAGGCGCATAACATTACCATCAACAGTTGGTGTAGCAAGTGAAAAACAAATAGAAGCAATCGCAGATGCTGTATATTCGCCAATTCCTGGAAGTTTTAAAATATCATCGTAATGATTAGGAAAAATGCCATGATATTCTTCTTCAATCATTTGTGCAGCCTTTTTTAAATTACGAGCTCGATTATAATAGCCAAGTCCTTCCCACAATTTTAAGAGTTCATCTTCGGATATTACTGCTAAATCATGGATAGAAGGAATTCTTTTCATAAATCGTTCATAATAAGGAATAACTGCCTCAATTCTTGTCTGCTGAAGCATAATTTCAGAGATCCAAACATGATAAGGATCTTGATCCCTTCTCCATGGCAAATCTCTTTTATTTTCTTGATACCACGCTAAAAGAAGTGTACTTAAATTATTCATTCACAATTCCTTCGACAATTTGGGTGAAATTCATACTATGGCTAGCTTTTACCAGTACATAATCATACTTTTGTAATATTTGTCTTAATAATGTAATTGCACCTTCATTATATTCAAAATGAAAACTATGATGAACATCAAAGCCCCAATTAAGTGCCTCTTCATTAATATAACAAGCAGCAGAGCCTACGGTAATTAAATAATCAATTTTATCATCAACTACTAATTTGCCAATTTTCCGGTGAATTTCTTCACTAAAGTCTCCCATTTCTAAAACATCACCTAATACGGCAATCTTTCTTCCTAAAAAACTACTTAACACTTCCAAAGCAAAGGCAATAGAATCATAATTAGCATTATAAGTATCATCAATAATAGTAATATCCCCTTTTTTTATAACATTCATTCGATGTGCCTCACTTGGAATTGCTGTAAATGCTTCTTTAATGTCTTTTTTTTCTACTCCAAGCATCATACCAATTGCCAAAGACACAAGTGCATTATAAATAAAAGCACTCCCATAAACGGGAATTTGATATTCTTCATCTCCAACCATAAAACGAGAACCCTGGGTAGAATATAAAATATCTTTCGCTTGATAATCACTTTTCTCATCAATTCCAAAAGTAATAATCGGAGAATATTCATCTTTTAAAACCCAATCATGTAATAAATCATTATCATTATTAACAAGGATAGGTCCAGTTAATCCCTCTAATATTTCTAATTTTGCTTTTAAAATATTTTCTCTGCTTCCTAAATTACCAATATGACTGGTACCAATATTCGTAATAACAGCAATAGTAGGTCTAGCAATACGTGTGAGGGCACTAATTTCTCCAAATGTATTCATACCCATTTCTAAAACAATCACATCTTCTTCTTGATAGTTAAGTAAAGTCAAAGATAAGCCAATATTGGTATTCAAATTTCCTTGTGTTTTTAAAACCCTATATTTTTGCTCTAATACCCTTGCAATTAAATTTTTAGTACTTGTTTTACCAACACTACCCGTAACAGCAATAAGAGGAACGTGAATGAGATCACGCTTTTTAGAAGCAGCTTTCATAATAAAATCAACAGTATCGTCAACTAAAATAATATTTTTATCAGCATACTTACGACTTACTTCTTCTATATTATCAAGATGTGATAAAATACAAGTTTTAGCCCCACCTAAAAAAGCCTGTTCATAAAAATCATTCCCATCAAACTTTTCTCCTCGAAAAGCAATATAAGTATCCCCAGGTAACATAGCTCTGGTATCTTTACAAACATGGCCTAAAGCATCTTCTTTATTACCTACTAAAAGTCTAGCATTACTAATTCCTAAAATATCCTTTATTTGCATCTTTATCACCTAAAAATATTATACCATAAAAAAATGAAAACTTGACTTAAGAAAACAAGTTTTCATATATTTCTTGATAATTTTTAACTAAAATAATATTCATTTTTTCTTTAATTTCTTTTGGTATCTCTTCCAAATCAAGTTCATTAGATGCTGGAAGATAAACGACATCAATTCCATAATTATAAGCCCCAATTACTTTTTCTTTAATGCCACCTACTTTTAGGATCTCGCCATTTAAAGAAATTTCTCCCGTAAAAGCGATTTTATTATCAACTCTTTTATTTAATATAAGACTAAGCAAACTAGTGGTAATAGCAACACCCGCACTCGGTCCATCTTTCCTCATTGCCCCCTCCAAAAAATGAAGATGAACATCTTTAATATTAAAGTAAAAATCTTGTAAACCAAAGTTCTTTTGATTTGCTTTTAAATAGCTAAGGGCAATTTTCGTTGATTCTTCCATGACTTTACCAAGCATTCCGGTAACAATAAAATCGCCTTTACCCTCATAAACGGATGCTTCTACAGGAATTACCATGCCAGCTCCCCCACTTACTCCTAAAGCATTGACTCTTCCTGCAAATTCACTTCTTTTGTAATCATTAACTTCATACTTAGGAATTCCTAAATATTCTTTTAAACGTACTTTACTAATTTTAGTTCTTTCACTTATTTTTCCTAGTAAAACTAATTTACGTACTAATTTTTCTAAATGCCGAGACAAATCTCTTACTCCCGCTTCTTTAGTATAAGCACTAATAAAGTAAAGTAACATCTCATCACTAATTGAAATAATTTTATTATTAATCTTATTTTCTTCTAAAATTCGTGGAATCAAATATTTCTTAGCAATATCTAATTTTTCTTCATTGGTATAACTAGATAAATAAATAATTTCTAACCGGTCTCTAAGCGCAAGAGGAATATTTTCGACATCATTCGCCGTTAAAATAAAGAAAACATGTGATAAATCAAAAGCTTCTTCAATATAATTATCGATAAATTCGGTATTTTGCTCTTTATCTAAGATATCAAGTAAAACACTTGCCGGATCATCTTTCCCATTGACCGTTAATTTATCAATTTCATCAATCAAAAATACCGGATTTTTACTACCACATTTGCGAAGCCCTTGAATAATTTTACCAGGATTAGAACCCATATAAGTTCTTCTATGCCCGGTAAGTTCAGAAGAATCATTGAGTCCTCCTACACTAATTTTATAAAATTTACGATTTAAAGCATAGGCAATTTGTCTAGCAATACTAGTTTTTCCCACACCTGGAGGACCAACTAAACAGATAATCGGACTCTTAATTTCTGGATTATGATTCTTAAGAGCAACATACTCTAATATACGAGATTTAATTTCTTCTAATCCATAATGATTTTCATCAAGTTTTTTTCGTATATCATCTAAATTATTATTTTCAAATGTTTCACTTTGCCATGGTAAATGTAGGATCCACTCTAAATAATTACGAATCATCGCATTTTCTGGTGATAAATCACTTGTATATTCTAACTTTTTAATTTCCTGTAAAAGTTTTTGATGCGTACTCTTAGAAAGATTTAACTTTTCTAATTTCTCTAAATAAAGATCTGCTACTTCATTTTTACTTTCTCCCAGTTCTTGTTCTAAAATCTTTACTTTTTCTCGTAAAATAAATTCTTTTTGACTTTCTTCTAAACTATGTTCTAACTCTTTTTCTATTTTTTCATCTAATCTTAAAACTTCTAATTCAACTTTAATATCCTTTAATAAATTACGAGCTCGATACATGGGATTAATTTCTTCTACATACTCTAGTTTTTTGTGAAAAGCAAGAGGAATAAAAGAACAAATCGTATCCGTAAGCATAGATAAGTCATCAATCACTTTAATATTATTCATAATACTATTTGAAACATGGGAAGAGCTCGCCACATATTCTTCAACAATTTCCTTCAATTTTCTAACAATAGCTTTCTCTTCAACAGGATCAAACTTCGGAAGCACAATACTAGTAAAAGTAGCTTCTAATACTTCATCATTATGAGAATCATTTTGAAAATGTAGTATTTTTACTCGTTCCATTCCTTTTAAAGTAATTCTTATATTGCCACTTGGAAGCTCAATTTTACTTTTAATTTTACCAATAACACCAACTTCTGGTAAATCATTTACTTCTGGTGATTCCTCTATTTGATTATGAGGTGTAATCACTAAAACATGCCGATTAAACTCTTTCGCTGATAATTTAATAATCTCTTTACTAAGATCATTACTAAGTTCTATTTTAACTTCTTGATTCGGAAGTAAGATTAATCCTTTCAGAAGCATTACTGGTAAAAGTTGTTCCATAATCTCACTCCCCATCCAAAAACTTTCTTATTATTATAATGAATTCAAGTTCTTTTGTCTACCATATTTACAGAAAAATAATTAAAAATTGTAGAATTTATTTTTTGAATGCCTTGGTAAATTTTGGCCAAATTCCATAATGATCATGTGTATGTTCAGGAAGTTGATAAATATCATGTCCTGGATACTCATTTCCCTCAACTAAAACAGGACCTTTCGTCGAAAAAGCAACATCCCAGCCAATATAACGCATCTCTGGAACTACTAAACTTGCCTTTTTCACCATTTCAATTGCTTTTTCCCAATCTGGAAATACAAACCCCTTAATAAGAGCATTTGTTGCCGGATGATGTTCATAAAGATTCTTTTGTTTATCAATTGCTTTATCTAATACTTCGCCCGTCTCTTCATTAACAGGGGCAACCATTCCTCCGCTATTAAAGTTATCGACATATTTACCATTGCCAATCCGAAAATATGCACAAATAACATGAGGAACGCCTGCATCATCAACAATGGTTACAATTCTAACCGTATTAATGGAATCAGGATAAATAGAAGATACTTCCTTGCATTGTTTGATCACTTCTTCCAGCTCGTAATTCATATCTTCCTGAGTTAAATAATCATATACTTGATCAAGTGATTCATACTTACTCGTATCAATTTTCTCAATTCCTTTTCCACAAGTACCTATTACTGGCTTAGCCATAAAAATAGAATGCTCTTTCATAAACTTTATTACTTCTTCTTTAGTACTACTATTTACATCAATAAACTCTCTTTTAATAAACTCTTTAAAAAGTGTATTAAACTCGGTTTTATTACGAAATAAATGATTATATTCCGGATTATTATATTTTTTAATCAAATCATTATTTCTTCCCCTTGTAATATAAGTATCTCGCTCTTCATCAGTTAAATTATACATTTCAAATAAATCATAATCAGAATAACCAGCCCCATATTTAACAGCACACTTACGCATATCATTAAATATAGCAACTCTACTTTTTCCAGTTTTTTTATGAATACGATTAATCTTGTCAAACATATTCTTATAATCCATATTCATCGCTCTTTTTACTAAATATTTAAAACTTGGCATATCATCAACTCTTTCTATACATTATTATAACACGAACCCTCATCTTTACTAAAGAAAAAAAAGAAAGTTTTGACACTTTCTCTTATAACTTTGCCCATACATAATTGGAATTTCAAAAACGATTAATAGAAAAATTTGTTGTATAGTCGAAATAATGAATTATAATATGTACAGCTGTATGGGCAAAGATTATTATTCAGCACCAACAACTACATAAGGATCAGTAGATGTACCAGAACCAGTTAGTTGGACATCAGCCTTTAAATTAATTACTGGACGTACATCATAAGTAAAATAAACCCAATTATCTGCAAGTTGGCCATCAGAATTTACATAAAAATTCCCAGCAGAACCACTAGGTCCAAAAATAGACGGAGACATCGTCCAATAATTACTATTTGTATATAAATAATAACCATTATTATTTATTCCATATACTCCTCCAGCAAATGTTATCTCGTCTGCACTAATAAGTCCAATTGGATATATAAGAGCTTTATTTCCTAAATTGCTATCGTTTGCTGTATACAAATCTTCATTATTTGCACATTCAAAACTTGGAGTTTTATTTGTTATCATTCGGATGTATCCTCCATAATATGTTGTTGTAGTTCCGATTCCGCCATTTCCATTAATATTACCACTACTTGTACTTGGCATTCTATCTCCACAAAAGCCTGCATTTCCATCAATTTTATCGGTCATATTTAATAAATTAGTGTTATACCAACTATCAAGTGCCTCTTTAATAATACTACTATCCTGCAATCCGTATACTTGTCCATTTTTATACATATATCCTACATACATATTATTACTAGACGAACTATTAAATGTGCTAGTAGTTGTTTGAGTTCCAGTCCCAATTGTATTCGCTGAAGTACCTTGATAAATTATTCTAATTGTTCCGTCTTCATTAATTCTTATGATTCGCCACCAAAATCCTGCAAATTTAACCCAATTATCTGTAGGATTACCTGCAAAATAATATGTCCTACCATTAGTTGTATCAGCATAATAAATCGTTTCAGAAACTGCATTTGTAATCACATTACTAAAATCTGTTCTTGTTAGCAAAGTGGAATAATTAGAAAGCAATATATCTCTTGCAGCATATGGATTATACTCATCAAAATACAAATAGCAACTTGTTCCACTTTTGCTTAAATTATTGATTGTAATATTTGGAGTGTTACCAGTAGGTGTCGCTCCATTACTACATACACTTTTTTCAGTATTAAGTGTATACCCGCCTTGCGGTATATCACTAATCTCTTCATAACTACCATCTTCTTGTTCAATATATGCAGCAATGATGTTGATATCTGGTGTTGCTCCACTTTCTTCAACTGTTACTTCACCACTAAAGGTGCCACCAATATCACTATTTTGATTTTCATCTAAATTAGGATATTCAAGAACGACATAATAATAAACAGAAATCCCATCATTTGTAGAAGTAATAAATTCATCTTCAACTAATGTTGCTTTAGTTTGATTGGTATTAATAGTACCACTTGCAACAATACTACCTAATTGATCAATATTACTAATACTACATTCTTCATAATATCTGAGCGCTCCATCAACAACACCTTTAGTTTGCTTACAACTAGCACTTACATCTACTTCACTACTTGTTTTATAAACAGTAAAATTAAGAGGGGTATTTAAAGTATTGGTTCCTTCCCATATCACATTATAAGGGATTAATTCATTTTCACCTATCGCCGTTACTTTGATACTAGATACATTTTGATGTCCTGGATAAATATTTAAATCATTAAAAGCTAAAGAACCTTCTACTCTTAATTCTGAACCACCAATAACAGCAGTTGTACCACTCACACTAGCGCCATTCCCACTAAAAATAGTTGTCGCTGCAAAATAAGCAAAAGACACCCCAATCACAGTAATTAAACAAGCAACCAAAATCATTAATTTTTTATTCTTTCTCATTCTTTTCCACCTTTACTTTAAAACCATTCTACAACAAATTTCATCGTTTTTCATTCGATTCGACAAAACTTGTCAAAACTTCCTATATAGTTAAAATATAACTATTCCTATGTTATAAATATACATGATTCCAAAGTAAAAGTCAATTGTTTTATGTTATTTTGCAGCATAAAAAGAAATAAAAAAAGAAAGTGTTTTTTAACTTTCTTAATTATTTTCTTTTAATATTTCTATTGCTTTATGCATCTTCATATCGTATTTAACAACTTCTAGTGATCCATAAGCATTTAATAATTCATCTTCACTAATACCATAATTATCAGCCATTTCTTTTGCTCTTGCTTTTACTTCATCTTCCGTAAAATCTATTTTTTCTGCCTCAGCAATTGCTTCTAATAAATAACGATATTTTACTCTCTTAGTAGCTTCGGGTTCCATTTGTTCATGTAATTTATCATGAGTGATACCTGTAATTGCCATATAATCTTCTAACTTAATTCCTTGCATCTTAAGTTGTTCTTCAAATTGATGAATCATTCTATGTACTTCATCATCAATAATCTCTGGATTGATTTCTACTTTCATATTGCTACTTGCTTTTTCTAAGCATTTTTCTACAAATTCATCTTCAATCTCAGCATTTTTACGATCAAGTAATACTTTTTCTACTTCACTTAAGAATTCTTCTTCAGTCTTAATATTATCATATCCTAAATCTTGATAGAAATCTTCATTTAATTCTGGAATAATTCTTTGTTTAATTTCTCTTACAGTAACATTAAAAGTAACTTCTTTTCCTTTTAAATCTGCCACATAATCATCTGGGAATTTAAGTTTTAATTCTTTGGTTTCTCCCATTTTCATTCCAACTAAACCTTCTTCAAAGCCAGGAATGAATGTATGTGAACCAATTTCTAATGGATAATTTTCTCCTTTACCACCATCTAATGTTTTCCCATCAACAAATCCTTCAAAATCAATAACAGCGGTATCACCAACTTCTACAGCACCATCTTCTTTTGGTGCAATTTCAGCAAATTGATCACGAATTCTTTTAACTTCAGCATCAATTTCTTCTTTAGAAACTTTTGCTTTTTCCTTCTTTAATCCTAATTTTTTATATTCTCCTAAAGTAACTTCTGGTTTACTAGTAATAGTAAATTTAAAAGTTACTTTGTTTTCATCAATTTCTGTAATATCTAATTTAGGTTCAATAACAGGTACTACCTTTGCATCTTCTAAAGCTTTACTATATGCTTCATCCATAACAAAATCAACTGCATCCATAAATAAAGATTCTAATCCAAAATTCTTAACATAAATATCTTTGGGAGCAGCTCCTTTACGGAATCCATCAATCGTAACTTCTTTATTTTTCTTTTTAAAAGCTTTATCTAATGCTTTTTGCCAAGATTCTCCATCAATTGTAATTGTAATTTCTTTTACGTTTTTCATAAACTTACATCCTTTCAAACTGGTATTATTATACCGTAAATAGTGATAATTTACAAGCATAAAAGTAGTCTTTTATTTGCGAACTAATACTGGTTCATCTTTCACATATTGTTTCAAAAAATTAATTTTATCAAGGCTATCATCAAATATAAGATCAGCTAGTAATAAAGCATCTTTAATATAAATATGCTGATATTGATCAAAATCTTTTGGTTTTAGCCGTATAAACAAATGATCAATCAATTTCTCATCATACTTATCACTCATCACATATTCCATTAATTTTAAATAAAAATTAACAGTATTTTGAATAATTGTTCTTTCAAGCGTTCCATTTGCTACTCTAATTTCAATTGTGTTATTGACCTCTTCTTCACTTGATAAATAATGATAATTTTTAAAGTTAACCGCCCATTTTTTATCAAATCCCAAAGCTTTCGGAACCATTAAAGTTTCTAAAAATCCTGGAATATATTTACATTTTAATTTTAAAGCATCGGCAATTGGATGAGCAAAATAAAGAATTTGGGAACGATTACTCTTCTGTTTTCCATAAGCGAATCGAAAAATAATTGCCTCAAAAATACACCAGACTTTTACAAATCTTACCACATTTTGAATATCTTCTCCTAATATTTGTGCACCTACATGAACATGCAAACTCGTCTTATCAGTCGCATGAGCATGCAATTTTTGAAGTAACAAAACTGCTTCACTAAGCGTCTTCCAGTCTTTTACTTCATCATGTAAAATATCCGTAGCAACCTCACCACCAATCGAAAAATCATCTATCTTATAGCTACAACTCTTATCTTCATGAATCGACCAATAGCGAAATTCTTCATATTTACAAAATTCCTTCTTTACATAATAAAGTAAGACATCTTCAAACTCTAATTCCAAACCAAAACTAGCCGTTTCCTCTAATCCGAGCTCTTTTCGATAATGAATTTTATAACGATTTAATTCTAATAACAAATACTCTAAATCAATTCTAGATAGTTTACTAAAATCTCCATGATAATTAAAATAATCTTTCATACAAAAACCCCTTAGTTAGGGGCTATTATACTACTGTTAAAATAAAAAAGCAATTAAATTAGAAAATTTATCGGCAAAAATAAAGACAATAGCCATACTAGAAATTAAGAATGGCCCAAAAGGAACTTCACTATTTTTATTAAGCATCATGGCACCAATCGCATAAGGTAAGGCAAGCAAACTAGATAAAATAATCGATACAAGCCCTAGTTTAAAACCTAAAATAATGCCAATTACACCAGCAAGCTTAATATCTCCTCCCCCTAAAGCTTCTTTTTGAAACATCTTTTTACCAAGTAAACCAATGAGTAACATCAAAACAAATAAAACAACCCCACTTAGTAAACTAAGTCCCATGTTTTTAAATCCATAAAAATAAGCTCGCAAAATAAGAATGAAAATAGCTGCCACTACTAAAGGACTATCTAAAATAATCATATATTTAAAATCACTTATAAATATAATAAGAACCAATCCAACAATAATTAAAGAAGCAAAAAACTCATAGCTAAGGCCAAATACATAATAACTAACTAACAACACTAAAGCATTCACAACCCCAATAAATAAATTTAAAATCCATGAATTGCTTTCTTTCTCAATTACTTCTGGAACTAAAAGTGGTAATTTTTCGCCAATAAAAGCATAGAAAAGTCCAAGTACAAAACCAATAATAAAAAGTATAATAATCATAATAATCCCCTATCCTATCTGTCCATATAAACTAAACATTGGAATAACAACTGCTAAAATAACAACACCAACAATAAGTGCCAAAACAACAATCATAATTGGCTCTAAGAAACTTTTTAAATTCGTAACTCTCGCTTTATGTAAATCATTAAAATAACTAGCTACTTTCTCCATCATAAGTGATAACTCACCCGTTGCTTCTCCTGTTACAATCATGTAATAGGCAACATCGGGAACACACCATTTATGATAGAATGATTTACTAATTTTTTCACCTCTCGCAATATTACTAATAGTCTCTATCATAATATCTTTATATACTTCATTATTTGTAATATTAGAAAGTATTTCCATGCTACTAGTAATATAAACACTATTACGAAGTAAACTAGCAAATGTTTTAGTAAATAAGGTTAATTCATGATAAATAATAATCTTACCAAAGAAAGGAATATGCATACCAAAACTTTGAATAGTCTTTCTTACTCCTTTACTCTTTTTATATAAGAAAAGTAAAGCTAAAATAACAAGTAAGGCGACTAATAAAATAACATCTAAATGGGTCGTAATATAATTACTCAAATTAATAATCGTTAAAGTAAATCCGCTTACGACAATTCCCGCTTGATCATAAATACGAATAAACTCTGGAATAACATAAACCATAATAAATGTTAAAATAGCAATGGCAAAAATAAGTAAAATAACCGGATAAATAATGGCACTTATCATTTCTTTTCTTGTTTTATCAATTTCTGTATAATAATTGGCCATATCATCTAGTGTTTTAATAATCTCGCCGGTTGCTTCCGCACTACGAACCATATTAATAAGAAGAGGTGGAAAAACATTTCCTTGATTTTCTAACGCGGTACTAAAAGATTCGCCTAAAGTAAGTTCGTAAGATATAGCTTCATATAACTGTTTTTTCTTTTTATCCTTACTTGCTTGCTGCATCATAATATGTATTGTATCATTTAAAGTAAGTCCTGCTTTTAAATAAGTACAAACTTGCGTAAGCCAGAAAATTAAATCTTTACTACTCATTTCCCGCTCTTGCTCAAGACCAATTTTCTTTAAAAAGTTAGCCATGCCTGCTTTTTTTACTTGATAAACATCAATACCTTCACTAGCTAAAAAATTATGTAAAGTCATCTTATTCGTGGCACTCATCATACCTTTAATCTTTTTTCCATTTTTATCAGTACCATAATAGTAATAATAATCTTTACTAACTTTACGAGAATTCTTCTCTTGTTCCATTTCTTTAATTAACTCTTGTTTTTCTCTTGCAATTCGATTTCTCTCATCCATACTAAGAACATGAACTTCTTCCTCATCAACATCACTTTTCTGAAGAGTATTATCTTGTACCATATTCACTTGTTCTCTTTTCTTAAACTTCTTTTCATCAACATAATAATGAATCAAATTATACCAAGCATCAAAGAAAACAAATTTAACACCAATAAAGAAATGCTTAATAAAACTAATTAAGAATGTAAAAGGAGCTAGTAACACTTTCATAATTATCTTTCCTATTCTTTTAAAATTATATCATAAAATTTAATATACTTCCACCCCAAATAAAAAGAGTAGAATAAATCTACTCTCATGTAATAATACCTGCCCATGGGTAAAGGAAAAAAGAGCCATAGGCAAGATTCTTTATGTTGCAATTACGTAAGGATTATCCATGGTGCCATCTCCTGAAGAAATAGTGACATCTGCTGAAAGATTAATGACAGGACGAACACCATACGTACTACTCGCAACACCTCCGTGTATATTGCCAACTTCATTTGCTACGTGTATATAAGCATAACCACCAGAAAAAACTCCTGGATACATTGTCCAATAAATATTACCAGTATACAGATAATAATTTGTATTATTACTTCCCATAAAGCCACCAGCTAAAACTAGTTCATCTGTATTTATTAATCCAATCGGATTAGTTAGAGCATGATTTCCTTTACTACTTGTGCTTGTAGTGAACAAATCTTGATTTATTTGACTGCATTTTAACGTTGGATTTTGAACCTCACGAGCAGCTGTATTTCCTTTACCAAATCTAGAATCATAAATTGTGCTTTCATTTCCATATCCTAATATTCCATAATATTGCTCTACCCATGATGATGTATCTGTAAAAATTTCACGATCATTGCAGAATCCTGCCTCTGTACTAATATATTGTTTATAATCTATTAGATTTGATTCGTACCAATTATCTAATACCATTTTAATTGTGCTATCATTGATGTTAGCATGTGTCTCTTCATAAGTATTACTTTCTGGAGTTCCATACATATATCCTAAATAGGCGTTGTCATTATGTTGCTCGTTAAATACACTTATCCCTATTTGTGTATCTTCTCCAGTTTCTACCGGCCCTGACTCAGTATCTCCTGAATAAATTAGGCGGATTGTTCCATCACCGTTAATTCTGATAATTCTCCAGTAATAACCAGCAAAAGATACCCAATTATTATCGACATCTCCTGCATATACATAACTTGTACCCCAATCATCTTCAGCTGTAAATAATGTTCCAGTTGTATTTTCGGTTAATGATTCTGTTATTCCACCATTTCTACTATCATCTATAGTTGGATTATCTGCTAATATTACATCTTTTACAGTTATTTTTGTAGGATTCCCACATATTAACTTGCTTGTTTCGTTTAATCTCGTACAAACAATTTGGCTATTTTTATTGCTCCACAATTTAATACTATAACCATTATTTTCTATTATTGCACTTGTATTTGGTGTACAAATATTGTCTTCTGTAATACAATAACTTGCACTTGTTACATTATTAGTTAAATGTGATGTTAAAGTTGTTCCTTCTAAACTAAATGTTGCTTCTAGGTTATCTACTACTTGTGTTTCTGGGTTTGCTATGACATTTATTTTAGATTGATATACTCTATTTGCAGCTTGCTCGACTGTCGCATCATAATCTAGCCATAGTTTTAAATGATATGTTTTAGTTTCACTTGCTCCTAGTGTTCCTGTATACAAATTAAAAGACTCATATGCATTATCTATTTCTGGCGTTACACTTGTATTATTACTTAATATAGATATGACATTATCTACTGTATCGCTAGATAGAGATACTTTAATGTAATCTGGACTAAGTGAATTAGAAGCTTGATTGATACTTTCTAAATTAATTTGATAATTAGCACTCGTATTACAAGTATTCGTAATCGTAAAATCATAACTAGTTCCTTCTAATCCTTCAACATCGGTAATTGGATAGATATTATTTAAACTAATAGATGCTGACGCATCGGTTAAACTTATATTTAAACATCCACTTGTAAAAGTATTTGCTTGTTCTTGACTTCCACCAATACTAAAGAAGGCATAACTTACTCCTACAATAATTCCAATAATGGCAATTAAACTAACTGTTAAAATAATTATTCTTTTTTTATTCATAATACCTCCATTAAGTAACACTTCACATATTAAGATGTAAACCATTATTAAGTTACCAACTATACATAAAAATTATATTATGGACTAGATTCAAAGTCAAGAAAAATATTTCTATTTGTTACATTTTGAGATTTAACAAGTAGAAAATGAGAAAATATGTTTGGTGATAACAATGAATTACAATGAACTATTAAAAGAACTTCGTACAAATGCTAACTTAACGCAAGAACAATTAGCAAATATATTAAAGATTAATCGCGTACAATATAATCAATACGAAAATAACTATAATACAATTCCTATTAAACACTTAAATAAATTAAGTAATTATTTCAATGTTTCAATTGATTATCTATTAGGATTATCAAAAGAAGTACAATATAAAGACGTTAACAAAGAGATAAACTCTAATAAATCAAGACAAAGACTAAAAGAATTTCGTAAAGAAAATAAAATGACTCAAGATAAACTGGCAAAAATCTTAAACACAAATCAATCTGTCATTGCCAATTATGAACGAGGAAGAACAGTTATTGCAACCCCATTCCTTTATACAATCTGTAAAAAATATCATATTTCTGCCGATTACTTACTTGGTAAAATAGATGAAATTAAATTACCAATTCTTAGTAAATAGAAAATTTTTTTGCATATATTATATTAGGTGATAATCTATGTTTGGAAATCCATACGGAACAGGACTTACCCTTCCTAAAGTATTATCTGGCATATCCAAAACATTAAATGTAGCCAATCAAGTAATACCAATTTATCGAGAAGCAAAGCCGATGATTAATAATGCAAAAACCATTTTTAGTACCCTAAAAGAATTTGGAAAATCAAGTAATAATACGAGCAGAACGTCAACCAGTACTCAAAAAGAAACAACAAAAAAAGATACAGCTCCAACCTCTAGAGTAGTATCTTCTAACAATCCTAAATTCTTTTTATAAGTTTTTGTAAAGTTTTGATGTTTTGTTTATGTCTGAAACGTCTAAAAACTTTATTTTTTGGAATTCGATCAACCACTTTTTCTTCCTTTTTGATAAGATGTCGAAAATATTCGACATTTTTTGACTTTCCAAAACGAATCGTATTCCGATTATCTTTTACATAATCTTTAGTTACCAGCATGACAACATAATATTTATGTTTGTCTAAAACGGCTACTTCCTCTTGAATGTAAAGATTATATTTCCGAAGTTTATGCCTTAAATAAGCTAAATGGTTATTACTGCTAATAATATATTTCTTTATTGAACTCGGAGCACTACGAATAATATCTAAAACCGTATCTGCCCCTACTCCCGCTATGACAACCGTATCAATATCTTTGTTATCGACTGTTTTTAGGCCATCAGATAAATAAGTTTTTATCTCTAACTTTGCACCAGCAATGTTTTTTTTCGCAACTGCTAAAGCATTGGGATTAATATCACTCGCATATACTTCTTTACATAACTTATTTTTTTTTAAATAAATAGCTAAATAAGCATGATCACAGCAAGTATCTAGTACCGTATCATATTTTGATACAAAAGATGCAATTGCTTTTAATTTTTGATTCATCATTAATCAGATAAGAAATCCTTTAATTTTTTAGCCCGAGATGGATGACGTAACTTGCGTAATGCTTTGGCCTCAATTTGACGAATACGCTCTCTTGTAACATTAAATTTCTTACCAACTTCCTCCAAAGTATGACAAGTTCCATCAACAAGTCCAAAACGAAGTTCTAATACTTCTTGTTCTCTTACTTGTAAAGTCATTAAAACACTCTTAATTTCTTCTTTTAAAATCTCATTTGTTGCATATTCTTCTGGTGACATACTAGATTCATCTTTGATAAAATCACCTAAATGAGAATCATCTTCTTCACCAATTGGTGTTTCTAATGAAACTGGTTCTTGACTAATTTTGATTACTTCTCGTACCTTTTCGACACTAATTCCCATTTTTTTAGCAAGTTCTTCCTCACTAGGTTCCCGGTTTAGTTCAAGAGTAAGTTGTCTTTGAATACGACTCATTTTATTAATTGTTTCAACCATATGAACAGGAACACGAATCGTTCTTGCTTGATCGGCTAAAGCTCTTGTAATCGCTTGTCTAATCCACCAAGTTGCATAAGTAGAAAATTTATAACCCTTATCACTATCAAATTTATCTACTGCTTTCATTAAACCAATATTACCTTCTTGAATAAGATCAAGGAATAATAAACCTCTACCAACATATCGTTTAGCGATACTAACTACTAGACGTAAGTTAGATTCAGCAAGTTTATTTTTCGCTTCCTCATCCCCTGCTGCAACTTTTTCACTTAACTCTAATTCTTCTTCTGGTGAAAGAAGACTAATCCGTCCGATTTCTTTTAAGTACATTCTGACTGGATCATTAATATTAATATCCTTTGTAATTTCACTATCATCTAAAATAACAGGTTCTTCTAGATTTTTAGGAACACCATCTTCATCCGTTGCATCTTCTTCTCCTTCAGCAATCACTTGAATATCGTTATCCATTAAAGTATTGTAAATCTCATCTAAAGAATCGTTATCCATTTCTAGTCCTTTAAGACTTTCAACTAGTTGTTCAAAAGTAATATACTTTTGTTTTTTCCCAATTTCAATTAAATCCTTAATACGATCATCTAATGATTTAATTTCGACAATTTTTTGTGCTGTTTTAGCATCTTCATTTTTATCCATTACCCACACATCCTTTTTTCAAATCTAATATTTTTTTAGCCAGTTCTAATTCTTCATTTGCATCCATAGAACGAGCCATTTTTTCTTTTAATTCTTGAATTTCTCTTTTAGTCATTTCCGTTTTAGCAACCGAAACAAATTCTAAAAACGCATCCATCTGTAAATCTTCCACTTTACTAGAGCGAATAATTTCCATTGCATCATCAACAATGTAATCTTTTGTACTAACGAAGGAAATAAAAGAACTAAGTTCTATCTTTTTATTTGCTTCATAATAGTAAATTATTTCATTTGCCAAATTACGATATTTCTTCTCACTAAAATATCCTAATTCTTTCAAAAAACGTTCCACAAACTTGCCATCATTCATCATAAAATAAATAATATTTTGGCAAGCTTTATCATACTTCGAAATTCGCTTTTTTTCAAGCTTTTTTGGTGGGGCTTCCACCACTTTTTTTATGTCTGTCTTTTCTAGTTCACTTTTTAATAAATCTAGCGAAATTTGATATTCCTCACTAAGCTTCTTTAAAGTAAGCTCTCTGGTAAGATCATCTGGAATATTTTTTAAATCTCCAATAATCTCTTTAATATAACTAGCAAGATCATCAACTTTCGTTAAATCTTTATCTTTCTTAAAGTATTTTAATTTAAAATCAAAGAAAGATATCGGACTACGAATATTCTCTTCTAAAGCTTGAATTCCTTTTTTAACAATGTATTCATCTGGATCTTTTGGCCCACTTAACCGAACTACCTGAAATTCTAAGCGAGCTTCCTCCAAAATAGTCCCATTTTGGTAGGTAGCCGTCTCTCCAGCCGAATCATTATCAAACATCAAAATGATTTTAGCTCTTAAACTCTTTAAAATATGAACTTGATCTTTGGTTAAGCTTGTCCCCATAAGAGCAACAACATTTTTAATACCCGATGCATACATGCGAATCGCATCCATATTTCCTTCAACTAAAATAACTTCTTTTTTTCTTTTAATCTCTGATCGTGCTCGGTGATAGTTAAATAAAATTTGTCCTTTTTTAAAGATATCCGATTCTTTAGAATTAATATATTTTGCTTGATCCGTATCTTCATAAATTCTTCCGGTAAATCCAACTACATTTCCTTCTAAATCATGAATAGGAAACATTACTCTTCGCTGAAAGACGTCATTTATATAACCATTATTTTGATTGACAAGCCCTAATCGAACCAAAACATCTAAACTATATTTTTTGCTTGTAAGAAGCTTATTTAAAGAAACATCACCACCTAAAGCAAGTCCCAAATCAAATTCTTTAATAACACTTTCATCTAAAGCCCGCTTCTTTAAATATTCTTTCGCTAACAAACCTTCTTTACTATTTAAATTATTTTGATAAAATTTAAGAGCCAAATTCATAATTTCATACTCTTGCGTAAACTTTTTAGGTTTCTCTTTGGAAACGACTCCTGAAAAAGGAATCCCACATTTATCTGCAACAATTTTAACCGCTTCTAAAAATTTAACATTTTCATATTCACTTACAAAAGTAAACACATTCCCCGCTGCTCCACAAGAAAAACATTTATAAATTTGTTTTTCCTCGGAAACACTCATACTTGGAGAATGATCTTCATGAAAAGGACAAACTCCAAAGTAATTTTTTCCCTTTTGAGTAAGAGGAATATAACTAGAAATAATATCAATGATATTGGCACTTTTCCGAATTCGTTCAATTTCTTCTTCTGTAACCATATCATCACCCCTCTAATTTGCACTTCTAATTATATTTATTACCCGAACCCCTCGAAAATCCTTCAAAAAAATGCAAATTTTTCAAAAAAACTTGCATTTTTCATCATTTTATAAGCTTTTTACGTCTTTTAAAACACCATAATAGATCGTTTGTGCATCACGATTTCCTTTTGTACAAGTAATTAAAGTAATCATTTGCTCAAAATCTTCTCTTAAATATAAGATACCCGTTTTCTCTTGATATTCAATATCAACAATTTCATAATACCAAATCTTTCCTTGATAATAAAACTTAATCGTATCACTTATCTTTAACAAATAAAGATCTTTAAAATAAGCATGAGCACCATTACCCGAATGAGCCGCTAAAATAACATGACTATTACCTTCATCTGTTGGCATCACACTTGCCTCATGTAGCAAAATATTTTGATTAACTTGATTATATTTACTATCTACTTCATAAATTTCTCTTCGTAAATCAATCGCATCAATTTCAAGTAAGGCATAATAATCATTGTTTTCTATTTTTTCATTCATCACAACCTCATATCGATATTCTTCTACTTTATATTTAGTAAAAGTAGTAATAGGAATGAGTACTCCTAAAAGCACCAAAAGAATACCTGAAATTTTAATGATCCTGATCATAATTACAAATAAATGCCCCTACAATTAAACACAAAGAAGCAAATAATATGGTAAGTAAAAATTCATTGGTTCCCGTTTTTGGAACTTCAATTTGTAAACGATTAGTTACTTTAAAGGTATTAACTGTATCTGCCTTCACTTCAACAGAAAGAAGTCCTTCTAACCGCTCATAACCGGAAACTGTCTCTAATTCTTCAATAAAATAAGTACCTTCTAATAAGTTTTCAATCATTATTTTACCATCCTTATCAGTGTAGTATGTTTCCATTAAATTCCCACAATCATCATATAAGCCAAACAAAACTCCCTCTAATGGCTGTAAATTTTCATCAACCTTTTCAATCACAAGTGTTCCTTTTTTAAGCTCGTTAGTAACATTAATCGTAATTTCTTCCTCATCTTCGGTAACACTAAAAGCATAACGTTGGAAAGAAATCTGATAACCCTCTGGTGCTTCTACTTCTACTAGTTCATAGCTACCATAAGGAATATTCTCAATATAAAGTTTTCCTTCGATCGTTTGAAATGTATCTTCACCATCAATTGTTAAAAAACGCTCGTGAACAACATCCCAAATTTGAAAAGATGCTTCTTCTAAAATCAGTTCCTCACTATCTTGATCGATTTTATTAATAATTAAACTTCCTTTAATTTCTGGATTTAATACGGACAGAATTGTTAAATCTTCCGTTTCATCATCAATAGTAAGAAAAATATCAGAAGCAAGCTTGTACCCTTCCGTAGAAGCTGTTTGTTTTAATATATACTCACCATAAGGAAGAGTAAGTTCATATTTTCCATATTCATCAGTTGTAAAAGAAGTAACAAGTTCTTCCGTCTTTGCATCATATACTGAAAATTGAGCATTTTTTTCTAGTGATAAAGAGCCATCAATATGTTCTAAATATTTTTCTAACATAATTCTTTTATAAATAAGAGAGTCTTCTCCTTCTAAAGTAACATCCCCATCGATCACTTCAAAATAAATCTTCTCGGGATTAAGTTCATAACCATAAGGAGCCTCTAATTCTTGTAAATACCAACTGCCAAGATCAATTAAAAACTCAGCCCTTCCTTCCTCATCCGTTGTAAATTCTTTATATAAATAGCCATTTTCATAAAAAATTCCATATTTAGCACCCGCTAAAGATAAAGAAGATTTTCCACTACTTTTCTTAGTGAAAGTAAAAGTAGGATTGGGAATATCAAACTGAATCGTAGCCACCGGAATATCTAAAATACCACGATTCATAACGGTTTGGCTAGAAGGACTGCAAAATATTTTAGCCATATTTCTCATCCCGGAATCTTTCCAAAAATAAACATAATGAGTTCCTGGTGTCGTAAAAGAAATCGTAAATTCATTACCAGAAATACTGTACTCTTGATTGGTATTAACAGAAAACTTTCCAATCAAATTTGCTTCATCCACAAGTGTTACTTTCTCATTTAATTTAGCTGTATACTTAATTGTTTCATCCGCACTCATAAAAGTAGGCAAATCATAATAATGCTTCATATCTTCTTTGATTAAATTAATTTCTTCTTGATACAAATTAATTTTCTCATTCTTATCATTAATAAAATAAATTTCTCCTGTATCTTCTAATAAATAATCCCAAATCATAAACTGGGTAATCGTATACCATTTTAAATCTTCTCGTCCCTCATAGCCATAACCAAAATAAGCGATTAAAAGCATTTGTTGCCAATCCTCATCAGTTAATTGAAGCCCAGTTTGTCTAATATCCTGATAAGCATTAAAATACCCATTCTTTAAAACAACACCGGGTTCAATACAGTATACAAGCTCTCCCGTATTACGATTAATAATTTGATACATCTTTTTATTTTTTTCTACATCTGGTGTCTTTAAATGAAGCCTAACATTGGGAATTTCATCTCCCAAATAAATATAATTTTGTTCGACTGCCATAACTGTTTTACTAGCAATCATAAAAGTAAATAAACATAAAAATAATTTTAGTATTTTCTTCATTTGTATCCTTATCTAGATCAAAAGAAAAACTCGTAAAAATACCTACTTATCCCTAGAATAAGAATTTTTTACGAGTGAATGAGTATACTATAACACATAAACTTAAGAATGTAAATATTTTTGATAACAAAAGCGATCAATCAAAGGAATGATAAAACTAACAAGAAAAATACTAATATAACTAATTTCATAAATAGGAATAAAGATCCCTAAAATAGCTGATAAAAGTCCAATTAATAATCCATAAATAATCATTCCCTTTTTAGAACTAGGCGTAACATAAAAATCGGTTGCTACAAACACAAAGCCAAAATAAACAGTTCCATTTAAGATGCTTTCCAAATAATAAGCATCTTTTGTAAAGGGAAAAAGAAGAAAAAATAAAATGGCAAAACTAGCACTTGCACTAAGAGGAATCCACTTTTTATAAAACGGATTAAAAAGCAAAATAAGAAAACTAAAAAGTAAAAATAAAAAACTTGTTGTCGCAATTCCACCACTACCATAACCAAAAAACAAGTCCCATAAATCATAATTAAAAGCACCTATTTTCTCACTTACATTAAGATAAGAATAAGTTCCTAAAAAAAGTGCTAAAATAAGAATAATTCTCGTAAGAGAAAGAGTATGAATTTGCCATTTATGAGCTAGATAAAGACTAACAAATAGCCCTACAAATAACAATACCGGATATAAAAACATATTGGTATTGATAGACACACTACAAGAAATAAGCAGAGCATAAAAAATGATTTGACTCCTTTTTTCTTTGGTAATAAAAGCAACCAAAAAACCCACAACAGCACTAATAAAATAAAAATAAAGAGGAATCAAAGCATCGCCAAAAGAAACATAATTGTTTTGATACAACATAATGCCATTCTTATAAAAGCCAAACAAGAGAATGGGTATAAGAGCAATATAATAAGCTTTAACCAAACTCTTTTGATCTTTCTCATAATGTAAATAAGGAATATTATTCATGATGTTCTTCCTTTCTATCTAACAAAAACTGAATATGTACAGGACATATATATGAGCATAACCCACATTTTATACATTTATTTTCAGCTTGTTCCCAATAAGTAGGATTAGAAAAAAGCAAAGGATGTAAATGAACTGGACAAATATCATGACACATACCACAACGAATACATTTTCCAGCTTTTTCTTTTTCTTGCCTTTTCATAATCAGTAAACTATTTAACTCTTCTGTGACCACAAAAGAATCAAGACAAATCTCTTTTCCCCTCATAAGTCCATTAGCAAAATACAAAACATCATCACTTGTTATACAAACTAACTCATTTACGATATCTTGCAGCAAAGAGCCTACCTTTACTTGAATAACCATCGGCTTTTTAACTACATTACCACTAATGGTAATCAGTTGATCACTCTTAGTTCTACCACGAACAAGAAAGGAATAAGCATCATTTAGCTTGCTCGCCAAAATAACCTCTGTATCTTCTTCATGAAGACCCAAATAAGAAAGTAAAAAAGAAGATTGCCCCAATAAATAAGTATCAGGAACCATTTTTAATAAAATATGCGGATACATTCCTAAATCACTCATCAACTGGGTAATATTCTCACTACTACTGGCCCTTAAACAAACATAAATATTTTCAAGTGAAAACAATTGATACATTTTATCTAATAATTCTAAAAATTCTTCATAATGTAAAAACAAATAAAAATTCTCTGTAGAAACATAAACTTCATCATCTATCGCATTTAATACAACATTTTTTTTATGAGCAAGATTGGGAAACAAGGATAGAAACTCTTTTTTAGAAATTTTACGTTTAATTTTGGCTTCCTCTTTCCTTCTTTCCTCAAAATCATTTTCAATTTCAAAAAAATAAGAAACGTTTTTCAAAGAAGTCATTTTTTTTAGTCCCCGTACAACTCCAGAAACAGGTGCTAAATAAGAAGAAGCCTGTTCTAAGGCATCCCCAATTTTTATTTTATCCTTTAAACGTACCAAAATATGGTCTTCATTTAGCAAAGGAAGATAAACATAATCTGGTTTTAAAAAACTTTCTACTTGACTGGAAACCAAAATGGATTCATCTTTTTTGATTGTAATTAATTTCTGCATGAAACCTCCTATTTATGATCTTTCTCTTCTTCTTTTTCGCGTAAATATTCTTGCAAACGAATCGCTATATTTTCTGGCAAAATAGCCGTTAATTCTTCTAATTTGGCATCCCGAATTTTAGCAAGACTACCAAACGTTTTAATAAGTTCTTTTTTTCTTTTTGCCCCAATTCCCTCAATATTATCTAAAACACTACTAATTGCTCCTTTACTTCGAATCGTTCGGTGATAGCTAATCGTATAGCGATGCACTTCATCTTGCATTCTAGTTAAATAATGAAAAACAGAACTAGTTTTATCAAGAGGAATTATCCGGTAACCAAGAGAATCAATAAGATCATTCGTTCTATGTTTATCATTTTTTCTTAAACCACATACCCGAATATTTAAATTTAAACTATTTAATACTTCTAAACAAGCATTAATTTGATTAATCCCACCATCGACAATAATCAGATCCGGCAACTCCGTTTTATCTACAAGTGCCCGGTAATATCTCCTATAAATAACCTCTTGCATCGTATGATAATCATCATTTTTATCTAAACTAATTTTATATTTTCGATATTCTTTCTTCGCCGGTCTACCTTGTTTAAAAACAACCATACAACTAACGGTAAAAGAGCCAAAAAGATTCGAGTTATCAAACAAATCAATGCGATCTAACTTAGAAAGTCCTAAAAGATCTTTTAATTCATCGTTTGCTTTCTCAGTTTTTTCTTCATCACGAATAATCATCTCAAGTTCATTTTCTAAATTAATTTTGGCATTCTTTTTTGCCATATCAACTAAATTCTTTTTCTTACCCTTTTGAGGGACAACAAAATGCGATGTCATAATCTCACTTAAAATACTGGTATTGACATCCTTTGGACACAAAACTTCTTTTGGTACTTCATGTCTACTATAAAAATTCATAAGATAAGTATCGAGTTCATCTTGATAATCACTAACAACGGGAAAAATATCGGTATGTCCTCCAACCATTCTTCCATTTCTAAGAAAAAGAATCTGAATACTCAAATAGCCCTTGTCAAAGTAAAAACCAACAACATCCCGATTCACATAATCATGTAATTCCATTTTTTGCTTATCTAAAATAATACTAATATATTGAAGTTCCTTTTTTAACTCCAAAGCCATTTCAAAATTAAGTTGTTCACTATACATATTAATTTTTTCTAATATTTTATTTTTTAAAACATCAGCATTTCCTCTTAAAAAACTCAATATTTCGGCTTCCATCTCTTTTAATTTTTCAGGATCCACCTTTTTTTCACAATACCCTAAGCATTCATCGATATGATAATACAAACAGACTTTCTTAGGCATCGTATCACATTTTTTTAAAGGATACAAACGGTTAATTAATTCGACAATTCTTCTTGCTGCATAAGCATTCGGATAAGGTCCAAAAAGCATCTTTTTATCTCTCTTACGAATATTTAAATAACGAGATACTTGAAGTTTAGGATAAGGCTTACTAATATATTCAATATAAGGATAACTCTTATCATCTTTAAGTAAAATATTATATTTGGGATCATATTGTTTAATTAAATTAAACTCTAAAAGAAAAGCCTCTAATTCACTACTAGCAACAATATAAGAAAAATCTGCAATCTCGCTCACCATTTTTGCTGTTTTTCCTGTTTGAGGTCGATTAAAATAAGAATTAACGCGTTTATATAAATCCTTTGCTTTACCAACATAAATAATCACGCCATCACTATTTTTCATTTGATAGCTTCCTGGTAAATGCGGAATTAATTTCAATTTATCTTTCAGCATGAATGCATCACCTACTCTTTTATTATACTACATTTTTTAGTATAATAAAATTGGTGTTTGTTATGAAATTATTAAATACATGTACATTAGAAATCAAAAAATCAAAATTTATCGCTTATTATTATGAAGTAGATTCTACAAAAGAAGTTAAAAAAATACTAGAAGATTTAAAAAAAGAACATAAAAAAGCAAGACATATTCCCTATGCATATAAAATTGATCAAGAAATAAAAAAATCGGATGATAAAGAACCATCCGGAACAAGCGGCATGCCTATTTTAAATATACTAGAAAAAAATAATTTAAATCATACTCTAATCGCCGTAGTAAGATATTTTGGCGGAATAAAACTAGGAGCAGGCGGTCTTATTAGAGCATACAGTAACGCTGTCAAAGAAGTGATCAAAACTTCTTCTGAATCACACTGAGCATATGTGTATAAACTTCTTCTAAACTCATATCAGTCGTATCAATTTGGATGGCATCAACTGGTTTTATAAAATCTTTTGATGTCATATTTTTTTCATCTATCATTTTTAATTCCCTTTTTGCTTCCTCTAAAGTAAGTTTCTTCGTACGATTCCTAAGTCTTTTTGCTCTTGCATCAAGAGAAGCATACAAATAAAACTTGATATCAGCATCCCTTGCAACACGAGAGCCAATATCCCTTCCTTCCATAATAATATTACCTTGTTTTAAATACTTTTTTTGAATAGACCGAACCCATTCTTTGATTTCCAAAATACTAGAATACTTGGATGTAGATAAACTAATTTCATCGGTATATAAAATATCGGTAATGTTTTGATGATTCATAATGATTTGATCCGATTCTAACTCAAAATCAAGTTGATTCAATGAATCTACGATCATTTTTGGATCTGTTAAATGATTTTTTAAAATAACATAGGTAACCATTCGATATACAAGACCAGTATTAAAATATAAATAATGAAGCGTATGGGCAAGCCTTTTAGCAACTGTACTTTTCCCTGTTGCACTTAAACCATCAATTGTAATAATCATAAAACATCAATATTTTCTAAGATAATACTATTATCAGCATTGCTTTCTTGTCCACTAGATGTCTTCACATAAACACCAATAATCGCTGCTGTACCAATTGTTATACCTAAAAATAAAATAATTAAAATAATTAATTTCTCATAAAATCTCATCTATTCTCACCTACTATAAGTATACCTAATTTTTACTATTTAAGCAATCCCAAATTTTTTCAAAAAAAATATAAAATATGCTAAATATATCAATTTGATAAATGGATTCTATTGCTTTGCTATGTAAAACCTATCAATTTGGTTGGCGAATGCTATCAAATTAGCAATTTGACTTACTTTCCTACTTTTAGTATAGTGCCTTTGGAGGTGGCCTTATGTACCCAAAAACAGATTCTCTTATGAATGATATATTATTTAAAGAAACTTTTGCTGATAAAGATAATCGCCGGCAACTAGAATTCTTACTAGAGCTTTTACTAGAATACCCTGAAGGGTATTTAAAAAATAAGTTAGAGGTGAAATATGAAAGCCCTTTAGAAAAAGAGAACGCCAAAGAAAAAAGTGTTCGTGGAGACATTATCATTCACTTTGATGACATGACTATCAATTTAGAAGCGTATCAAGTGTTTAACACGAATTCTATTGATAAAAGTCTTTATTATGTCATGCGTATTCAAGCAAATAAATTAGAAGTCGGAAATGATTATTACAAACTAGGTAAAACAATTCAAATTAACTTTGTAGAAAAAACTAGTTTAAAACTTGGTGATGAATTAGTTGCAAACTTCCATATTGCTTATGATAAAAATCCTAAAATCAAATTACTAGAAAACTTCTTTGTTATCAAGGTCGTGCAAATTGACAAAGCCAGAAAGTTAGGTTATACTAATAATGTACTAGAACGTTGGCTACAGTTTATCGCTGCAAGAAATAAAGAGGAACGAAATAGTATAGCTAAGGGAGATGAGTTATTGGTGGAGCTAAATGAATGGATTGACAAATATGTAAATGATGAGGAAACAAGGGAAAAATTAAACAAATGGGATATTCAAATTGCCAAAAGTACTGGTTATGAATTAGGAAAAGAAGAAGGAATTGCTCAGCGAAATGTTGAAATAGCAAAGCAAATGATAGAAGCAAATATAAAGATAGAAGATATTTCTAAATTTACAGGTCTATCAATGGAAGAAATTGAAAATTTAAAAGAAAACGAAAAGTAGATCAACCGATCTACTTTTTATGTTATTTAATAAACATCGCATCTCCAAAAGAAAAGAAACGATATCTTTCCTTAACTGCTTCTCTATAAGCATTTAAAATAATTTCTCTTGAAGCAAGAGCACTAACTAGCATTAATAATGTGGATTTAGGTAAATGAAAATTGGTAATCAAACCATCAATTGCTTGAAATTCAAAACCAGGATAGATAAATATTTCGGTATTACCAGAACATTCTCTAAATTCATGATATTCATGCATAATTGCCTCAAGTGTTCTCGTAGAAGTAGTACCTACCGCATAAATCTTTCGATGCTCTTTTTTTGCTAAATTAAGACGATCGGCAACTTCCTTTGTCATTTGATAAAATTCACTATGCATATGATGATCTAATATGTTTTCCTCTTCTACTGGTCTAAAAGTTCCTAAACCAACATGAAGAGTAATAAATAAAACTTCTACCCCTTTTGCTTTAATTTCCTCTAATAATTCTTTGGTAAAATGAAGCCCTGCTGTAGGAGCAGCTGCACTACCAATATTTTTCGCATACACCGTTTGATAGCGATCTTTTTCTTTTAATTTCTCATGAATATAAGGAGGAAGAGGCATTTCTCCAAGTTCGTCTAATATTTCCATTAAAATACCTTGATAAAGAAGTTTTACATGAACAATTCCTTCATCCTTTTTTTCTACCACTTCAGCTTGTAATTTTTCCGAAAAAGTAACAATCGTTCCAACCTTGAGCCTCTTAGCAGGGCGAGATAAACACTCCCAAATATTATTACCCAAATCCTTTAAAAGCAATAACTCAATCACGGCTCCTGTACTCACCTTTTTACCAATTAATCTTGCGGGAATTACTTTTGTATCATTTAAAACAAGTACATCTCCTGCATGTAATTCCTCTAAAATATCATGGAAATGTTTATGCTTAATTGCTCCCATTTTCTTATCAAGTACCATAAGTCTAGATTGATCGCGCTCTTTAATTGGTGTTTGAGCAATTAATTCTTCTGGTAAATCATAATCAAAATCACTTAAATTCATATTTATCCTCTGTTTCTAAAAAAGCTTTTACTTTAATAAAAATTTCTTTGGAAATCTCTTCAATAGTTCGCAATTCATCATTTTTATTAAGGCAATTAATTTTTTCATAATCATAAATAGTAGAAAGCTCTAAATAAGCAATTTCTGCCATATGAAGCAAATTTGCATTGGCTATTTTACCACGCTTTTCTTTTAATGTACAGACATATTCATAAGGAAGATACAAAAACAAAACATAATCCGGTCTAGGTAATCCCAGTAAAACAAATTCTAAGTTATCTAACCACTCATACATCATATTTCTTCTCTTAATATCTTTAATTTTACCACCTTGAAAAGCCATATTCGATTCTACATATCGATTTAATACTACAATGTAACCTGCCTCTAAATAACGCTTAATAATATCAATATTATAAGCACGATCTGCCGCATAGTAAAGGCTAGATATTTTCGGATCAACATTTTCAATCCCCTCACGAAAATAAGATGGCTCATGTTTTCCAAGATAAGCCTCGCCTATAATTTTTCCTGTAGGAGAAGCATAATTAGGGAAACTAAAACTAATCGCTTGATAGCCATTTTTCTTTAAATTCGCTACTAAAATATCTGTTTGTGTTTGTTTTCCAGAACAATCTGTCCCTTCAATTACAATTAACTTGCCTTTACTCATACCATATCACCTACTCATATATAGGAAAACGACTCGTTAAGTCTAAAACTTCTTTTTCTAACTCTTTTAATACTTCTTGATCGTCTTTATTTTTCAAAGCTTTTGCAATAATGTGTCCGATATGCACAAATTCCGCTTCCTTTAATCCTCTCGTTGTCATCGCTGGCGTACCAAGACGAATACCACTTGTCTTAAAAGGTGATTCTGTTTCATTCGGAATTGTATTTTTATTAACCGTAATATGAATTTGATCCAAAATCGTTTCTGCATCTTTACCCGTAATACCAAGTAAAGATTTCACATCTACAAGCATCAAATGATTATCCGTTCCCCCACTAATAATTTTAAATCCTTCTTCTTGAAGAGTTTTAGCAAGAACCTTAGCATTTTTTAAAACTTGCTCTTGATAAACCTTAAATTCAGGTTGTAAAGCTTCATAAAAGCACTCCGCTTTTGCCGCAATGACATGCATTAAAGGACCTCCTTGAATACCTGGGAATATCGTCTTATTAATCTTTTTAATAATTTCTTCATTATTAGTAAGAATGATTCCTCCTCGAGGTCCACGAAGCGTTTTATGCGTAGTAGAAGATACCACATCAGCATAGTAAACTGGATTTTGATGATACCCAGCTGCAACTAATCCTGCAATATGTGCCATATCAACAAATAAATAAGCTCCTACCTCATGGGCAATATCTCTAAACTTTTCAAAATCAATAAAACGAGAATAAGCAGAAGCACCAGCAACAATCATTTGTGGTCGTTCTTTTAAAGCAATTCTTCTAATCTCATCATAATTAAGCATCTCTGTTTCTGGATCTAAATTATACGCAATAAACTCATAATCAAGGCCACTAAAATTAACCGGATTACCATGCGTTAAATGTCCTCCATGAGACAAATTAAGTCCCATTACTTTATCACCAGGAGAAAGTAAAGAACGATATACCGCCATATTTGCACTAGAACCACTATGAGGTTGCACATTGGCATATTTAGCATCAAATAATTTAGTAGCATATTCGATTGCCAAATTTTCTACCACATCAACATTCTCGCATCCTCCATAATATCGTTTAGAAGGATATCCTTCGGCATATTTATTTGTAAAAATACTCCCTTGTAAAGCTAGGATACTTTTCGATACATAATTTTCAGAAGCAATTAACTCTATATTATTTTGCTGCCTCTTTGTTTCATCTTCTAACGCTTTTTTAATTCTTGGATCCATGTTTTATCTCCTCTCTTTCTGCTAAAGCACTATCTACAACATTAGATAAAAGCATTGCAATGGTCATTGGTCCAACTCCACCCGGAACAGGGGTCAAATAAAGAGCCTTCTTACTAACCGCTTCTTGATCGACATCACCATAAAGCTTTCCCTCAATTCGGTTAATTCCTACATCAATCACGACAGCTCCATCTTTAATATATTCATCGGTGATAAACTTAGCTTTGCCAATCGCAACAACTAAAATATCAGCTTGCTTTGTAATTTCTTTTAAATTCTTTGTTTTTGAGTGAGCAATCGTAACTGTCGCATCACGGTTTAATAAAGCAAGCGCTAAGGGTCTTCCTACAATCTTACTTCGTCCCACAATCACTACATGAGTACCACGAATAGCAATCTGTTCATATTCTAACAATTTAATAATTCCATAAGGGGTTGCTGATAAAAACTTCGTTCGATTGCTTGCCAAATAGCCAAGACTCATGATGCCAAAACCATCTACGTCTTTTTTAGGATCAATATAACGAGTAATCACATCTTCATGAAACTGAGGAGCAACCGGACTTTGTACAATAATACCATGAATAGTTGAATCTTCATTAAATTTTTGAATGCACTTTATAATCTCTTCTTCAGTATTATTTTCATCAAATTGATATAGCAAAGCCTTTATTCCAATCTTTTCACAAGCTTTGATTTTATTTCTTACATATATTTCACTTGCTGAATCATGATTAGCCAAAATAATAGCTAGCCCTGGATGCAAGTGATTTTTTTCTATTTTTTCTTTTAATTCTTCTTTTATTTTCTCGGAAACAAGTTTCCCATCAATTAATTTCATTTAAAATCTTCCTTTCTTTTTATAATTCTTTAAAATTCCGATTTTAACATAAATAAGACTCTATTTCTAACAAAATCTGTAGCATACTTATCACCTCTAAAAAAGTGTTCCTTGTCTTACAATCTTTAAATGATCATAAGCTTTATCCGTCGCCATTCTTCCTCTTTGAGTTCGTTTAATAAATCCTTCTTGAAGTAAAAATGGTTCAACAACATCTTCAATGGTTGTAACTTCCTCCCCAATCGCTGTTGCAATTGTCTCAACCCCAACTGGGCCACCATTAAATTTATTAATTAAAGCCGTTAAATATTCAATGTCGATTTGATCCAAACCATATTCATCTACTTGTAATCTCTTTAAACTTTCAACGGTAATATCATAATCAATTTTGCCACTACCTTCCACTAATGCAAAATCACGAACTCGTTTAAATAACCGATTCGCAACTCTTGGTGTCTTCCTGCATCTTTTAGCAATTTCTAAAGCGGCATCATCATCTATTTCCATATCAAGAACCCTACCAGTTCTCTTCACAATTTGTTGTAATTCACTATCTTTATAATAATTTAGTTTAGAGACAATCCCGAATCGATCACGAAGCGGACTAGAAAGATCGCCTGCTCTTGTTGTTGCTCCTACTAAAGTAAAGGGTGGTAAATCAATTTTAATACTTCTACTCTTACCATCTGCGCCAATAATAATATCCAGTTCAAAATCTTCCATCGCTGGATACAAAATTTCTTCAACAAACTTAGGCATTCTATGAATTTCATCAATAAATAAAACATCACCAGGTTCAATCGTCGATAAAACCGCTGCTAAATCCCCACTTTTCTCTAAAGAAGGTCCACTAGCTGTTTTAATATTACTTCCTAGTTCATTAGCAATAATATGTGCAAGGGTTGTTTTACCAAGTCCTGGAGGCCCGTATAATAAAACATGATCGAGTGCTTCTCCCCGCATTTTAGCCGCTTCAATAAATACTTTTAAATTAGCTTTAATTTCTTCTTGTCCAACATATTCTGCTAACGTTTGTGGTCTTAAACTTGTTTCGAAAGTATCGGTATCTAACTCTTCAACATCTAAGATTCTTTCATCATCCATGTTGTTCTACCTCCTTAATATAATCAAGTAATGAATACCAATCAAGAAAACTAGGATATTTACTACTTGTTCCTAAACAAACACAAGAAATCCCATATCGTGAAACTGAATCCAAATTCTTCTCTTTATCATCAATAAATAAATCAATATGCTCTTTTTTGGCTTTTTTTCCCTTTTTCTTTTGCTTAAAATATATTTTATCATAAAAAATTCCATGCCGAGCTAAAAACTTCTTTGTATCTTTAATATTTTCCCTATAATTTTTATTATCTCGAGCGGTAATGATAATAATTTTAAAATGATGTTTTCGAAAGTAATCCCAAGCTTCTAATACTCCTTCTTTAATTGGATAAGCATCACGCATTTCTTTAATATATTTCTTCAAAAAACGTTTATATTCTTTTTTCGGAAGCATATGATAATTTTCATAACCAGGATATTCTTTTTTTAAATAAGTCTCTATCGTTTTACTGCTATCAGTAATCGTATCATCAATATCAATTCCTAAAATCATTTTAACATCAACTTGAGTGCTTCCTTAATTTGATCTTCAATTTCCAAAGAAGCATTTACCTTTGGTAACACTTTCTTAATTTCTGCATTTTTATAACCTAAGCTTTCTAATACACTAACAAGTTCATCAAAATCTCCACTTAAATTAATATCATTTTTACTAGCAAGTTTTCCTTTTAAATCAAGAATAATTTGTCTGGCAAGTTTTTCCCCAATCTTAGGAAATTTCGTAAGATACAAAATATTTTCTCGATCAATCGCATCAATAATACCAGCAATAGATCCTGTAGCAAGCATCGGCATTGCCATCTTAGGTCCTAACCCTTTGACATTAATAAGCTTTAAAAATAAATTTCTTTCATCTTCGGATTTAAATCCATATAAAGAATATTCATCTTCTCTAATTTGATTATATAAATAAACTTTTTCTTCATGATCTAATTCAAAACTAAAAGGATTAGCAACATAAACAGTATAACCAATGTGATTTACTTCCACTACAATATAATTGCTCTCCTGTAAAGTTATTTTCCCAATAATATAATTATACATCTTATCACCCTACTAAATATAATAGCATACATTAGTTTAAAAGTACACCCTTTAAAAAGAAAAATAGCAAAAAAAGAAAGACAACTCTTTTCAAGTTGTCCAACTGCCTAAGGGATCCCGTACTTACATTACGATTAGAGCCTTCGCTTCACTTTGCTTAGTTCGATACACCTTAAAGGTCTTCTAAATAAATTATACCATATTTTTGCTTCTTTGTAATGTCTTTTTTTTCTCTTTTATACTAGGATTAGCACCAAAATTTTGTAAAGGAAACTTCGAAAGATATATTTGATCATATCTAGGAATTTTCTCGGATAAACTCTCTTTCGGACAATTATATTTTTTCCAAACTAAATTGGCCACATAGTCTGCCATTTGAATATCCCGATTATCTTTCGAATCTAAATAATGTACAGTTACATTAAAATCTCTATCTTCAAATTCCCATTGTAAAAACGTTTCCAAATCTTTTAAAGCTTTCACCGATATACTGCGATTATCTACTCTTAACTCTATTTCTTTTGTTTGTAAAAGCGGAATATGACACTCAAATAAATACTTTAACAGATTTTTAACAAAGAAATTATAAGCAACATTTTCTGAAGCTTTCAATTTCGTTAAATTCTCTTTATCAACCACAATTGCAATAGGAATTACTTCTGGCATAGCATATAATTGATTTAAAAACAAAGCTTGTTGACTATCATTAATTTTGGATGATTTAAGTTCTATTTTAGTTGTAATGGGAATATTTTTTCTTTTTTTGACAATTTTTTCAATTCTTTTATGAACCGAAGTAACTTTATGAAGTTCTCTTGTCATAAAGCCCGCAATTACAAAAAAGCGTTCATTTTTTAAATGCATCGCACCCGATTCATCTAATACAATATATGTCTTCATCCAAAACTCCCATGTTGCTAAAATAAATGGTGTCCCAAGCGGGATTCGAACCCACGATCTCTAGCGTCGGAGGCTAGCATTCTATCCAGCTGAACTATTGGGACATATCTATATTCTATCACAAAACAAAGGTAAAAAAAAGTCTTACTTTTTATTAGTAAGTCAATATTTTATATTTGCAAAACAAACAAGCGTTTGTTATAATATTGTTAAGAACATTGAATAGCGGGGTGCTACCTCTAATCTTAAAAATCTACTTATTATCATCTTTTTACTTGTGGCCTTACTTTTTGTAGTGTTAAATTAAAAGAGCACCTAACTCATCTAATGAATTAGGTGCCATCCAAATATTTGACAGCACTTAGGCACTAGAAATATTGAATGTTCCTCATTTTTTTATGAAGTTCCCTTCATCTACACGCGTCTATCATAAATTAGGTACATTTTCAAGTAGTACGCTACTAAGTAAATCTGATAATATCAAATACCGTAATATATATCATAAGTAAAATAATTAAGAAGAAGAAAACCATATGACAAGCATTTTCAAACTTTGCATTAATTGGACTACCTTTAATTTTCTCAATAATTAAGAACAATATTCTTCCTCCATCAAAAGCCGGAATTGGTAAAATATTAATTAAACCAACATTAATACTTAAGAAAGCAATTAAATAAACAATTTGTTGAATTCCCATTGATAAAGACTCACCTACTACATGATAAATACCAACTGGACCAGATAAACTACTTAATGAAATTTGACCGGTAAATAAATTGATTACCGTAATCCACATCGTTGAAATCAAACTCCAGAATCTTTCAAAAGCATATTTGATACTAGCCCATAATCCTCTTTCGGTTTTCTGTTCAATACCAAAGCCAAATGTCTTTTGTTCTTCCCCAGCATCATTTTTAGTTACATCTGGTTCTAATTCTAAAGTAACAGTCTCACCATCTCTTAATACTTCAAAGGTATAAACATTACTATCATTTTTTAAATATAAAATAATTTGTGTTTGATCCCAAGTAGAAACGGAATGCCCATTAATAGATTGAATCAAATCACCTACTTGTAGGCCACCCTCTTCTGCTGCAGAATCTTCTAACACGGTCCCAACTCTTGGTTCCAAACTATTAGCTCCCCAAATAAGTGCCATAACAAATAAAATAATAATCGCAAGTAAGAAATTATTAAATACACCTGCTGCTAATATGATAACTCTTTGCCACCATTTCTTATTACACATAAAATCTTCTTTTTTAATGGTTTTAGAATCATCATCTTCATATACTTCACCAGCCATGGATACAAATCCACCAATAGGAAGAGCTCTAATATTATAATTAATCCCATCTTTTCCTTTATGGGTTTTAATTAATGGCCCCATTCCAATAGAAAACTCATAAATATGCACACCAGCTTTTTTCGCAGTAATAAAATGTCCAAATTCATGTACTAAAATAATCAGCCCTAAAATAAAGATTAATAAAATTAAAACAATAAACCACATAATATCCTCTCCTATATAAATGAATATAACAACAAAAAGCCTAACATAATTGCAATGGTACTATCAAGCCGGTCTAAAATTCCCCCATGACCAGGAATTAAATTACTAAAATCTTTGATATCATTTTCTCTTTTTATTTTACTGAAAATTAAATCACCAATTTGACCAATCACAGATAATGCCAAAGTAACAATAATCACATTAAATGTAATCGGACTGACAAAGAAGTGATAAAACGTAGAGGCAACTATTGTACCAATAAGAGTACCTAAAACGCTTCCCTCTACTGTCTTTTTCGGACTAACCTTCGGAATTAATTTATGTCGTCCAAAAGCCATTCCCATAAGCATTGCAAAGGTATCAGTAAAAATAAAGATAAGAATTAAATAAATAAACAAATAAAGATCCGTCATTCTCGCTAAAATCATTGCATTAAAGGAAACTCCTAATAATACCACCGAACTAATTAAGAAAAAAGCATCCGTAGCACGATATTTCTTATCGTCATAAAAGAGCGACAAAGCAAGTAAACTAAGAAGCATAATTGCCAGTCCCCGATAAGTAATACCAAACAAAATAGAATACCCTTCATACTCTGTTAATACTAAAAATAACAAAGAAATAACGGCAATGAGTTGCACTAAAATAGGAAATGGTTGATGACTTTTCTTTAAATCCATGAGTTCTTTTAAGGCTAAAATACTAACTACACCAACACCCAATCGAAACAAATCACCACCATACCATACAACTGGAATAACAATAATAAGCATAACTATGGCACTAATAATTCTTTTTTTCATAATATCCTACTTTCTTACTATATCAAGTATACTATTAAGATTCCCCGAAGTCAATTATTTATATAACCCCATTTTATGTTTCATATCCATAAATTTCTTTCGAGCAATTTCTCTGGTAATTAAAATATTTTCATCTAGTATTTGATCAAGCTTATCACTATTTACAATCTCATCATAACGTTTTTGAATAGCACTAATTTCTTGAATAACAACTTCAGCTACATATTTTTTAAATTCTCCATAATTTTTTCCTTGAAACATCTCTTCAATTTCTTCCACAGTTTTTCCAGTAATAGCAACACAAATATTAATTAAATTACTAATTCCCGGTTTATTTTCAGGATCAAAACGAACCACACAATCACTATCAGTCGTAGCTCCCATAATTTTTTTACGAATATCACTTACATCATCCAAAATTCGAATAACACCCTTAGGATTGTCACTAGACTTACTCATTTTCTTATCTGGATTTACTAAATCCATAATTTTTGTTCCTTCTTTCGTAATATAAACATCCGGAATTTTAAATGTTTCCCCAAACTTTTTATTAAATCTTTCTGCAATATTACGTGCAAGTTCGACATGTTGCTTCTGATCAATCCCAACCGGAACATAATCTACATCATAAGCCAGAATATCCGCTGCCATTAAAACTGGATAAGTAAATAACCCTGCATAAAAATTAGCATTCTTACTACTCTTATCTTTAAACTGAGTCATTCTTGATAATTCTCCAAAAGGTGTTGTGCACTCTAAAAGCCATGAAATATTGGCATGATATTCATTTTCAGATTGAATAAAAATAATATTTTTCTCAGGATCGATTCCACAAGCAATATATAAAGCAACTAAACTGCGAATATTTTCATGTAACGTTTTTGGATCTTGTGCTACCGTAATCGCATGCATATCAGCAATAAAGATAGTAGATTTAAATTCATCTTGCATTCTCACCATTTGTTTAATCGCTCCAATGTAATTACCAAGTGTAATAACCCCAGAAGGTTGAATTCCTGTTAAAATTGATTTTGTTACCGCTCTACTAAATTCTTTCATGTTAAAACCCACTTTCTTTTTTAAGTATATCAAAAAATAATAAAAAATAAAATAATAAAATCAAAAAAATCCCTAAAAAGAGATTTTTTAAAATGAATCAATATTAATTTTAACATTCTTAATATGATTTACATAAGCATATGCTAAAATTAAAGTTCGAATTGCTTTCGCATTTTTACCAGCTTTACCAATCACAGCACCCATATCTTCATCAGAAACTAAAATCTCTAATATGGTTTCATCTTCATCTTGAGTAAAGGCACTAACGCGAACTAAATCTGGATTCTTTACAATATTCTTAATTAAATAAGTTGCGAATTCTGTAATTTCCATACTACTTACCTGCTTTTTTTTGTTCTGCATACTTACGCATAATTCCTTCTTTAGAAAGAATAGAACGAACAGTATCAGTTGGGATTGCACCATTATTTAACCACTTTAATGCTTTTTCTTCATCAACACTTACTTCTGCTGGTTTACGAACTGGATTGTATGTACCAACAGTTTCAATGAAACGTCCATCTCTTGGACTTCTAGCATCAGCGGCTACAATACGATAAAATGGTTTTTGTTTAGATCCCATTCTCTTAAGTCTTAATTTAACTGCCATAAAGTTTTCCTCCTTTGTTACTACATTCTACCATAAAGAGAATTAAGTGTCAACTATTTTTGGTTGACACTATTTCAAATAATCCTCATCGATTTCTTTTATTACTTCATCTGCTTCTTCCTCTTCTTCTTCATCAAGTACTTCATAATCATCTTCCTCTTCTTCTACACTTACTTTAATCATCGTATTACCCACAATTTCGACACCAAGTTCTTTTTCAATAGATAATTGAACAACACCATTTTCTACACTAACATCCGTAACAGTTGGTTGTGTTAAACTTCTTACAATAATTTCGGAAGCATCTGTTAAAACAGCTCCATCTTTTAATTTAATATTCATCTTATCTTCATAAGTAAAATGTTCTGTTGCAACTGCTGTTTTTGTATCATTATTATAAGAATACCATACATTAACATCAAAACCACCATGAATGACAACTGCGCCATTTTGACTACTTCCTTCAAAAGTATGATTAATCACCCAACAACCTAAAACTGTATCTGGAACCTCATTAGGGGTTACTGAAAATTTAGATACACTTGTTTTTTTCGCTTTACCAATGACAGCCTTGGTAACAATTTCTTTAAAACTTGCCAATTTGATTCCTCCTCTATTTTAATCTATGCAAGTAAAAATCAAAAGTGCACTATATTTTAAAAAAGATTGATTAGTTTCAAAAATTTGTTTATAATGTTTAGAAAGTTATGACAATTTTTGAGCATGCGAAAAAATTGGTTATAACTGTATTGTACCTAATTGTT
>CALVQH010000003.1 GCA_944358115.1 uncultured Bacilli bacterium | reverse complement strand
ATTTCTATGTTTTATTTTGAAGAAGTAACTTCTACAGTTTTAAAAATTAGGGTGGAATTTACTTTTGCAACTCAACTAAACAAAATTTGACGAAATAGTTATTTTAAAATTCATGACAATCATTCTAATCCATGCTATAATAAAATAGGTGATAATAAAAATGAAAATATGTGACGGAAATAAAGCATGTAGTGATATTGCTTACTTTTTTAGTGAAATATCTAGTATTTATCCAATTACGCCATCTAGTCCCATGGCATCAAACATTGATTCTTTAAGTCATGATAAGCTAAATTTATTTGGCTCTCATGTAAAATTAGTGGAAATGCAAAGTGAAGCTGGGGCTGCTGGTGCTTTTCATGGTGCGCTAATTAGTGGTTCTCTTGCTTCAACCTTTACTGCATCTCAAGGATTACTATTAATGATTCCTAACATGTATAAAATAGCAGGGGAAATGTTACCTGGAGTCATTCATGTAGCAGCTAGAACAGTTGCAACAAATGCTTTATCTATTTTTGGTGACCATAGTGATATTTATGCTACTCGTCCAACAGGCTTTGCGATTCTTGCTTCATCGAATGTCTATGATGCCCAGAATCTTGCTGCCGTTGCTCATTTATCAGCGATCGAAGGAAGCATTCCTTTCTTACATTTTTTTGATGGATTTAGAACAAGTCATGAAATTAGTAGTATTAAAGAATTACCAGAAGAAGAGTTAAAAAAATTAATTCCTTGGAATAAAATTGGCGAATTTAAAAATAGATCTTTAAATGTAGGTGCTGGTATCCAAAAAGGAATGTCTATGAATGAGGATATCTTCTTTCAAACGCAAGAAGCTAGAAATCCAAATTATGAAATACTTCCCGATATTGTAAATAAATATATGGCAAGTATTAATAACATCATGGGTACCGACTATAAACCATTTACTTATTATGGAGATCCTGCTGCGCAAGATATCATTATTGCTATGGGAAGTATCACGGATACCATCAAACTTGTCATTGATGAAGAAAGAAAAAATGGTAAAAAAGTGGGACTAATAACAGTTCATTTATATCGTCCTTTTAGCACGAAATATTTACTTGACGTTTTGCCAAGTACGGTTAAGAATATTGCTGTTTTAGATCGAACCAAAGAAGCAGGTTCAACTGGAGAACCTCTTTATTTAGATATTGTAAATGCCTTAAAAGATAAAGAAATAAATATTGTTGGCGGAAGATTTGGCTTATCTAGTAAAAATACAACCCCAGCTGATATCAAAAGCGTCTTTACCATGCTAGAACAGGAACCAAAGAATAACTTTACAATTGGTATCACTGATGATTTAACGCATACCAGCTTGCCAAAAGAAGAATATAAAATAAAATTAAATGCGCAAGAATTTTTAATTTATGGATATGGTTCTGATGGTTGTGTAAGTGCTTCCAAAGATATTTTAAAAATCATGGGTGGGGAAGGATATCAAGTTAATGGATACTTCTCTTATGATTCAAAAAAAAGTGGAGGCGTTACCGTAAGTAATTTAAGAATTAGCAAAGAAAAAATAAATGCTCCTTTTTATGTAGAAAGTCCTAGTTTAATTGTTGTAACGAAAGATGAATATTTTAAAAAATTTAATATGATTGATCATATTACTATAAATGGAACCATTATAATTAATACCAATAAAACTGAAGAAGAAATAAGTAATCTATTATGTTTAGAAGATATTGAGACAATTAATCGTAGAAATGTTAAAGTATTTACGATTGATGCTTCCAAGATTGCCGCTGATTGTGGTATTAGAGGAAAAATTAGTAAAATTATTGAAATGATAGTCTTGCATAAATTAGAAATCCCAAATGCTGAACAATTACTAGAAAAAAGTATTGAACATAGTTTTAGAACTAAGGGAAAAAATATAGTTGATAGTAATATCCTAGCTATTAAAGAAGCAATAAAAAATCTAAAAGAAATCAAATTAACTAGTCAAAATGCTTTAAAGAAAGAAGAAGAATTAGATGTATTTAGTAAAATTAATCGTCGAAGAGGGGATGAATTAACAGTTAGTGAAGTAGCTTCCCTAAAAACAGGAACTTTCCCTGATGGCTTAAGTAAACTAGAAAAAAGACATGTTAACAGTTTTGCTCCTAAATGGATCAAAGAAAACTGTATCGAATGTGGTCGTTGTAGTTTTGTGTGTCCTCATGCCGTTATTAGAACTTTTGTAACGAAAGATGAAAACGGAATTCCCTTATTAGCGAATAAAGAATACACTTATCAAGTATTAGTAAGTGAAGTAGATTGTACAGAATGTGGTTTATGTATTGAAGAATGTCCTGGTAAAAATGGCAAAAAAGCTTTAGAATTTGGTCCAGTTGATCTAGAAAATCAAAGAAAAGCCAATGAATACTTTAATAATTATGAAAATCCTGAAGTACTAAATAAATTTACTGTTCCGGGAGCATCTTTATGTAAACCTCGATTTGAATTTAGTGGAGCTTGTGCGGGATGTGGTGAAACCCCATATATTAATTTAATTACAAGACTATTTGGTGATGAACTTGTGATTGCCAATGCAACCGGTTGTTCTAGTATTTATGGCGGTTCCGTTCCAACAACACCATACACGATTCCATGGGCTAACTCTTTATTTGAAGATAATGCCGAATTTGCTTTAGGAATGCATTTATCTTTCCAAAGTAAAAGAAATTTAATTAAAAAGATTATGGAAAGTGAAATGGATCATGTAAATAGTGAATTAAAAGAATTGTTTACAACATTTATCAATAACATGAATGACTTTAAAATAACCATGGATATCAAAAATAAATTATCGAATATGGAAATACCAGAGAAACTAAAGAGTTTATTAAATTATGTTCCAGCAAGAACGGTACTAGCAATAGGTGGAGACGGATGGGCTTATGATATTGGTTTTGGCGGCCTAGATCATGTCTTATCTACTGGTGAGAACATCAAAGTATTAGTGCTTGATACTGAGGTTTACTCAAATACCGGTGGTCAAACTAGTAAAGCTAGTAAATTAGGAGCTGTTGCTGAGTTTGCTGACTTTGGTAAGAAAACAGCGAAAAAAGATTTATTTAGAATCTCCATGGCTTACCCAAATTGTTATGTGGCAAGTATTAGTCTGGGTGCCAACATGATGCATTCGATTAAAGTTATGAAAGAAGCCATGGAACATAATGGGCCAGCAATCATCATCGCTTACTCACCATGTATTGAACAAGGCATTAAAACGGGTATGTCACATTCCATTGAAGAGGAAAAACTTGCTAGTGAAGTAGGATACACACTACTTATGCGTTATAATCCAGAAGAAGAAAAATTATACATGGATAACAAAGAACCAAACTTTGATGATTACGAAAAATTTTTGGATAACGAGGTTAGATATAATTCTCTAAAAATAAAAGATAAAGATTTAGCCGATGAACTATTATCAAAACAAATAGAAAATGCCAAAAAAAGATATGCTTACTATAAAGAATTAAGTGAAAAAAATACTTCTCAAAATTAACGAGAAGTTTTTTTAGTAACTTAAATTCAATTGTTTCCAAAATAGAAACAGTTGCCGAGGAATTCTCGGCAACTAAGTAAGTTACATAAAAAGTCAAAAAAAGTAACAGAAAGAATTATTTTTCTTTAAAAGTTCTTCGATATTTATTATAACCATACTATCATCTCAATTTTCAATTTTAATTTTACAAGAATAATTGATTATTATAAATGTTATAGCTTTTTTAAAATATTTTTATTTTTTTGTATAATTTTCTTAACTTCTAAGGCGATTTCTTCATCAGTTAAATCCAAAGCTACAACCATTTTAGCAAAAGTATCTAACAGAGGCATATTTAAATCATTTTCGATCCTAAATATAGTTTTTCTATCTATATTAGTCAACCTTTCTAATTCTTCTTGACTAATATTTTTTCTTTTACGATATTCTTTAAGCATTTTTATCACCAAAAAAATTGTAGCAAGTTTGCCTCATTTTTACATTGACAAGTATGCCCCATAAAAGATATAATAAAATTATAAATATAATTGAGCAAAGGAAGAGTAGAAAATGACAAAAAGCACAAAAATAACCTTTTTAGTAGCAGGAGCGCTAGTCATATTAATCGGAATTATCGGAATAACCTATGCCTTCTTCTCCACGGGAGGAAACCAGGAACAAGCCAATACCTTCACAAGTGGCTGCCTAAATATCAGTTTAACTGATGCCTCAGCATCTATTAATCTAACGAATACTTATCCAGTTACAGATCTAGAAGGATTAGATGGAACTAGTTATGATTTTACAATTACTAATAGTTGTAATACTTCTACTAATTATTCCATTAATCTAGAAAGTTTAAATCAAGTATCTAATTCATTAAGTGCAGATTACATTAAAGTAGCCTTATCTAGTGATACAGTAGATAATGTTATATCTATACTAAACGATAATACAAGTGTAACACCAGAAATAGATGGAGCGTATGAAGCATATAATTTATATACAGGAACGCTAGGAGCAAGTGAGACAAAGACATATCATTTAAAACTATGGCTTGATTATGATGCAACAGTTGAGCAAGCAGCAAATAAAGTATACTCATCTAAAATAAATGTAGTAGCAAACCCAGAAACACAAGTAGTAGATAATCTAGAAGCAACATTTGAACTAAATGATAAAACATTAACTAGTACTTTAACTAATAATGTAACTAGTGCAACATACTGTACAACAACAGATAATATTTGTACACCAACTACAAGTGCAACAATTGATAATAATAACTATGCAGTAAAATTAGAAAAAACAAAACAAGTAGCAACAGCATTAGGAAATTTAACAGTAAACGAATCAACAAATGAAATAGTATGTACACAATTAAATGGAACAAGTAAAATAATATGTTCTAATCCAAATAAAATAAACGCCCCGGACTTTAGTAAAACAGCACAAGCAAATTGTGAAGGAATAGAAAATTGTGAAGAAACAAATGGAATATACGAAGCTAAAGATGATTTTGGAACAAGTTATTATTATCGAGGAGCAGTAGAAAATAACTATGTATCATTTGCTGGATACTACTGGAGAATCATAAGAATCAATGGAGATGGATCAATCCGAATTATTTATGATGGAACGAGCGCTCATGCGAATGGAGAATCATCCGAAGATAGACAAACACAAACAAGTTCATATAACAGTTCATGGGATTATAGTTACCATGTAGGATATGCATATGAATTAGGTCAACAAAGACCTAGTATACAAAATGATGGCAAACCAAGTACAATTAAAGAAGTTCTAGATAATTGGTATACAGCCAATATTGCAGATCAAGGATTAGACGATCATTTAGTAAGTGCCCCAGGATTTTGTAATGATCGAAATATGGCCAGTGAATATAGTTGGAGTGAAAGGCCAAGCAGTATCATATATTATATTCCATATGAAAGATTAATTGACAGATCACCAACATTAAAATGCGGCAATAACCTAGATTTATATACCACTAAGATTGGGTTAATTACACTGGATGAGATCTTGTTAGCAGGAGGTGGAGTAACAACAAATAATAATAGTTATTACTTATATACAGGCCAAAACTACTGGACTATATCTCCTGCATACTTTAATGCTTCAAATAATAATGCTAGTGTCTTTGCCATAGATTCTTTTGGTAATATTAACTCAAATAAAAATGTAGGCAGCTTATATGGCGTTCGACCAGTCATTAATTTATCCTCTAAAGTTATAATAACCGGTTCTGGTACAGTAGAAAACCCATATGTAGTTGCATAATCTTGCCTATGGCTCTTTTCCTTTACCCATGGGCAAGTTATTATTACAATAGAGTGAAGCTTTTTTGTACTTTTGCTTCACTCTAATTTTTTGCAAAAAAAAATCGAAGCTGCCCCCTGAAGACAGCTTCTTAAAAGAATAAAAAGGGGTTGACTAGTGTGATACTAGCACCAATTCGCCTTGTTAAGTGAATTGGTGATTGTTATATTAAATGATAAATGGATTTTTGTCAACTACTTTTTGTGAATTTTTTTAAAAAATTGAAAATAATTTTTAAATTAATTTACAAAGAGGGTTTTGTTTGTTAAAATTGTAATGGTAGGTGTTTAACATGATTATCAAAAAACCTTATGCCTTTATTATTAAACATTTTAGATTAATCCATTTATTGCTATTAATCCCTATGATTTTTTTGGTAACACAAACACGAGAAATGTTAACTTTTTTTCATGATTATGTTGCAAATAATTATACATTAGGATCATCAACTGATGTGTTATCATCTCTAGCTAGCAATTACATTAATATATTCATGTATCTAGCAGTTATTATCATTTTGGTTGTTTTAATCTTTTTAACAATTGTTTTACAAAGAAAAGATAAACCAACTAAATTCTATAATATAAGCATTGTCTATTATTTAGTAATATTCATATTAATAACAGTTAGTTTTGCTATCTTTAAATCGATTGAAAATGATACGCTAGACCCAGTATTCGCAAGGTTAATTAGAGATTTAGCTACTATCGTTCATTATAGTCAATATATCTTTATTATTTTTACTGCCATAAGAGGTATAGGTTTTAATATCAAACAATTTGATTTTAAAAGTGATTTAGCAGAACTAGAAATAAGCAGTGAAGATAGTGAAGAAGTAGAATTCTTAATTGGAATTGACGCTGATAAAGCCAAAAGAACGGTAAGGCGTTTCTTTCGAGAATTAAAATATTATTACAAAGAAAATAAATTTGTTTTTATCATGATTGTGGTGATAGCAATTGGAGTTGTAGGAACACTTCTTTATATGAATGAAGAAGTTTATCAAAGAGTATATAAAGAAAATGATAGCATTGCTTCTGGCTACCTCAACTTTACCATAAAAAACAGTTATATTTCTAACTTAAGTCAAAATGGAGAAGTATTAAACGAAGATAAATACTATGTTATTTTGCAATTAGAAGTTACAAATCGTTACCGGGAAGATCATGAATTTAATTATGTAAATTTAGAATTAACGATTAATAACGAATATTTCTTGCCAAACTTATCCATTGCTAATTATTTTACTGATTATGGAACCCCTTATAGTGGAACCTTTATAAAGGGAAATACTACTAGCAATTACATTCTTGTTTATGAAATAGATAAATACTTAATTAATCAAGATTTTCTTTTAACTGTTTATTCTCACTATGACGGAAGTGTCGGAGGAATAGGCACCGTAAATAATCGTATTCGCTTAGATCCAACTTTAATTAGTGATGAGATTATTTCTAATAATGTTAGTTTAGGAACCAATATTGATTTATCTTCTACTAATTTAGGTAATTCTACGTTTGCTATTACGGACTATGAATTTACTAATCGTTATACTTATACGTATGATTATTGTATTACTGAAAATAATTGTATTCCTTCTACGGGTTCTGTTTCAATTGATTATGCTAATGATGGCAGTAGAATGACTCTTTTAGTTCTAGATTATAATCTAACAATCGATCCTGATATTCCTTATATGGACATAACAAGAAGTTATCGCTCATTTTTTGAGGATTATACCCAAATTGTTTACAGGATAAATGGAACTACTTATTATTATGATGTATCGATAGAAAATCCCAGCTCTTATAGTGAGAAAGCTGTAATTAAAGTACCTAAAGAAGTAGCAAATACGGATCGTGTAGAACTTGTTTTAAATATTAGAAATATATCTTATCGTATTCGTTTAATATAAACAAAATTTGACAAGAAACCATTAATTTGGTATGATAGCCATAAATTTAATGGAGGGGGTGTAGCAAGATGTCAAACGAATATGTAAAAAAAACAAATTCTTATTTTCCGATTAATAAAAATGCTAACCATACGGAAATTTATGACGAATTAATAAAAGAAGCTAAAAAGTATTTTAATACAGAAGAAATTTTATTAATTAAAAAGGCCTATTTAGTTGCGAAAGATCTTCATCGTGGTCAAAAAAGAAATAGTGGTGAACCCTATATTATTCATCCCACTTATGTAGCTTATATTTTACTTGAAAGTATGAAATTACATGATGCTGATAGTATTGCTGCTGCTCTTTTACATGATACGATTGAAGATTGTGGAATTACCAAAGAGTGGATTGCCAACCTTTTTAATCAAGATGTTGCTAATTTAGTCATGGGCGTAACCAAAATGAAAGAATTGGTAAGTAAAAAAGAAAAAGAAGATTATAATAATTATTTACTATTAAAGAGTATTTTAAAAGATTATCGGGAAATTTATATTAAACTAGCTGACCGCCTTCATAATATGCGTACGCTGGAATACAAAGAAGAGCCAAAAAGAATTGCCAAAAGTGCTGAAACACTTCGCTTTTTTGTCCCACTTGCTACCCATGTAGGAGCACTAAAAACCAGAGAAGAATTAGTTGATATTTCTTTCCGCTATTTAAGTGATAGAAATTATCGGGAAATTAAAGGAATGAGTGATGATTATTTAATTAAACATCAACCAAGAATAGAAAAAATATTAAAAGATTTAGAAGAATTAGAAGCAAAACTAGGAATTACTGCCAACATTAGACCACGTATTATGAATCATTTTGCTATCTATCAAAGTCTTATCCAAAATAAAAAAATATCACTATTACCAAATTTAATTTCTTTTGATATCATGGTAGAAGATAAAGAAGAAATAAATAAGTTAGCCCAAGAAATTTCTCAAAATGTTACTGTTTTGAAAATAACTGATTTTATTGCTAACCCTAGACCAAATGGCTATCAAGCTCTTCACTTACAAATAAAGGGGAAAAAATCACCATTTCAAATTCGCCTATTTACGAAAGAAATGTTTTTAGTAAATAACTATGGATTTGCAGCTTTAATCGATATTTATCCTAAAAAAAGCATTCGTGAAATTCAAGAAGAATTAATACACAATAATCCTTTCTTTCAATCTTTAAATAAAAACTATAAATTATATAAAAAACCATTTGAATTAATCAACACAACAGTAAGAGAACTATTAGCAGAAAAAATAAATGTTCATGTTGCAGATGGTACCATTTATTGCTTACCAGCCATGTCGACGGTTGCCGATTTAGCTTATAAAATCCATTCAAAACTAAAAAGTGAAGCAAGTAGTGCCAAAGTAAATGGAATTAAAGTAGATTTAAATTTTCCTCTAAAAGAAAATGATTATGTAGTAATTATTACCAAAGAGGAAGAATTAAAAAAGGAAGAAGGATTAAGTTTAACTCGTCAAAAGAAAAAATCGTTCCAATAAACTTGGAACTTTTTTTCTTAATATCTTGAAAAAACGCCAAAAGTAAAGTATAATTAAAAAGAAAATAGTAGGAGGAAACTATGAGGAAAATTATTGCGAGTTTAGACATCGGATCAAACACCATTAAACTTATAGTGGGTGAGTTCGTCAAAAACAGACTCCATGTTTTATGTACCTCTGAAGTGCCTAGTAAAGGAATCAAAAAAGGATTAGTATATAGAAGAGAAGAATTAATTCCTGTTTTAAAAGAAACTTTTCACAAAGCAGAAGAAATGTTAGGAATTCCTATAAAAGAAGTCGTTTTATCCATTCCTGCTTATTATACCGAAGCGGAAATGTCAGAAGGAACGAGCACAATAACAAATGAAGATCATGTCGTAACCTATCAAGATTTAATTAGAGCAATGCACGCTGCTAGTTACAACAAAATAGGGGAAGATGAAGAATTAATTTCTATTTTACCAACCACTTATAAAGTAGATAATGATATTGTCAAAAATCCTATTAACATGATTGGTAAAAAATTATCTTTAAAAGCTGTTTTAATTACTGCCCCAAAAAGTAGTGTCATAGAGTTTTTAAAGGTATTAGAAACAATTGGTATCAAAGTAATCGATGTCGTAACCTCTTCTTTAGGAGATTATGCCAGTAATCGTTTCAAAGGTTCAAATGAAAAAATTGGGGCTATGATTAACATTGGCGAAGAAACAACAACCGTATCAATCTTTAATAAAGGCATACTTACTCGTGCCGAAGTAATAGAACTCGGGGGAGCCAATATTGATAATGATATTGCTTACATTTATAAAATAACCAAAAAAGATGCCAGAGAATTAAAAGAGAGAATTGGCCTAGCTTGTAGTGATATGGCAAGAAGCGAAGAAAAAGTAACACTAACCGATCGCTTAGGTGAAGAAGTGGTGATTAATCAGCGTGATTTAAGTGAAATCATTGAAAGCAGATTAAAAGAAATATTAGAATTGGCAGGAAAACAAATTAACCTCTTAACAAAAAGAGAAATTGAATATATAATTATAACTGGAGGGTCTAGTGAAATTGGAGATTTTAATAATTTGCTCGATAAAGTCTTTACTAAACCCCATATTCTTGGTAAAATAGATACTGTAGGTGCTAGAAATAACAAATATAGTACTGTATTAGGAACAATTAAATATTACAACGGAAGATTAAAATTGAAGAATAAAGAATATTCGGTATTTAATTTAGATGAACTGGAAATATTAAGTGGAGTTCATAAAAAGGTAAGTATCAATGAAAATTCTATATTAGGAAAATTATTCGGATATTTTTTTGATAGTTAAGGAGAGTGCAAAATATGAACGGTTTAGAAATGGATCAAATAGCTAAAATCAAAGTCGTTGGTGTTGGCGGTGGGGGAAATAATGCCGTTAATAGAATGATCGAAGAAGGAGTAAAAGGTGTCGAATTTATTGTCGTAAATACAGATTTACAAGTATTAAATGCTAGTAAATGTGAAAATAAAATTCAAATTGGTGCGACAATTACGGAAGGACTAGGAGCCGGTGCTAATCCGGAGATTGGACGCGCTGCTGCCATTGAATCAAAAGTAGATCTAGAGGAAGCCATTAAAGGTGCTGATATGGTCTTTGTTGCTTGTGGTATGGGTGGAGGAACAGGAACAGGTGCTGCTCCTGTAATCGCTGAGATTGCTCAAGAATCAGGTGCGCTAACCGTAGGTATTGTAACCAAGCCATTTAGATTCGAAGGTAAAAGAAGAATGGAAAATGCTTTACTAGGCCTTGAAGAATTAAAGAAAAATGTCGATACTTTGATTGTCATCCCAAATGATAAATTAAGAGATATTATTGATAGAAATACTTCATTTAAAGATGCCTTCAAAGAAGTAGATAACGTTTTACATCGTGGAGTTCAATCAATTTCCGATTTAATCGCTGTTACGGGAATTATCAACCTAGACTTTGCTGATGTTAAAACAGTTATGCAAAAAAGTGGTACTGCCATTATTGGTATCGGTTGTAATGCTGGTGAAAATAGAGCCATTGAAGCGGCTCGCCAAGCAGTTGCCAATTCTTTACTTGAAGCAACAATTGAAGGGGCAACGAATGCCATTGTAAATGTTACTGGTGGACCAAATTTAACTTTATTTGAAATTGAAGATGCTGTTGAAACAGTTCGTGCTGCTGCCAATAATGATGTCAATATTATCTTTGGTGCAATTCAAAATGATAACTTAACCGACGAAGTAATTGTAACGGTTATTGCTACTGGCTTTGAAAATCAAGGAGAAACTGACGAAATGTTATTTAGCGATGATAACAAAATGCCAAGACGTCGTCCAGTCGAAGAAACACTAGATGATGAATATGACATTCCGCCTTTCTTAAGAAATAATAAAGACAATAGATTTTAAAGAATGATGAATATGTATAATCATTCTTTTTTAATTGTAATAGTGGTATAATTCTGCTATACTGTTGGTGGTGAGTAGTAATGAATATATTAGTAATTCCATCTTGGTATCCAAATGGTCAAGATATGCTTATGGGAGTATATCATAAAGAATTTTGTGAAGCGTTAGCCAAGAGGAAAAATATCAAAGTAAACATGTTATTTATTGAAAGAGAACGATTAAGTAATCCCCTAAAATATATTTTTATGAAAAAAAGTTATGTGATAAAAGAATCAGGCTATCAAACATTTGTAAAAAGAATGCTAAATGTCGAGCGAATTAGTTTTAATTGGCAAATGAAAAGATATGCTAAAGCGTTAGAAAAAGCCTTTCAAAAATATTTGAAAAATAATCCCAAACCAGATGTTTTACATGCCGAAGTAACCATACCAGCTGGATATGCAGCCTGTCTTCTTGGTAAAAAATATAATATTCCTGTTGTTGTAACGGAACATGCGAGTTATTATAAAGACTTTTTCCAAGGAAAAAATAAAAAATATACCGAATTTGTTTTAAAAAATGCTTATTTTACAGCAGTTAGTAAATACATGCTTGCAGATCTTCCAAGTTATGTAAAAAGAAAAAAAGTAATTCCTAACTTAGTTGATACAGAATGCTTTAAACTAGAAAGAAAGCCGATCAAAGGCCTACGTATTGCTAAAGTATGTGCTTTTAGAAAAGGTAAAAGAATTGAAGATCTTCTCTCAGCCTTAAGAATCATAATCGATGAATATAAAATCAAAGATGTTCATCTAACAATTGTAGGTGATGGTTATTTAAAAGAGTTCTATCAAAATAAATGTCATGAATTAAATCTTGATTCTTATGTCGATTTTGTTGGCCGAAAAAGCAAATTAGAAATTGCCCAAATATTAAATGAAAATAATGTATTTGTAATTACGAGTACCAATGAAACATTTTGTATTCCTGGAATCGAAGCACTAGCAAGTGGTATGCCTGTTGTATCTACCAAATGTTTTGGCCCTGAGGAATATATTGATGAAGAAAGTGGCAAACTAGTAAGTGTTGGAAACATCAAAGAAATAGCAGAGGCCATCGCCTACGTATATCAAAATTTGGATCATTATAAAGTAAATAATTTAAGAGCGATCGCGGATCGCTATTCGGCTAAAAATGTAACCGATCTTGCTATAAAAGTATATCAAGAATTATTGGAGGAAAAATAAAATGAGTATCATAAGTTATGCCTTAAAAGGAAATTTAAAACGTTTTAATGAAAAGATTAGTGAATTAGCTAAAAAAGAAAATCGAAGTGCTTTGGGCTTAAAACTAAACTTTCTAAATTGTTTTCGTTTGATTGGTTGTGGATATAGTGATTACTTAAACTATGAATTATATAATAAAACGAAAAAAGAAGTATTAGAATATGCCTCAATTAAAGATCAAGATAAATTTTATGAAATTGTAAGTCCCGCCAAATACAAAACTTTCTTTACAATTAAAACAAATTTTCTAAAAAACTTCAAAGACTATATTAGTCGTGATTTCTTTTATGATGGTACTCTAGATGAACTAAAAGAATTTTTAAAAAAACATAAATATTTCATGATTAAGCCAAATGAAGGTTTAGGCGGGTCTGGTGTTGAAAAAGGATATGCGAAAGATATCAAAGATACAGAAGCTTTTTATCAAAAGTTAAAAGAAGAAAAGTTATTTTTAGAAGAATATGTCGAGCAACATCCCAAAATAAATGAAATCTGTGATAGTAGTGTCAATACGATTCGTATTATGACGTTTAATTATAATGGTAAATCTGAAATTCTTTTTGCTTGTATGCGCTTTGGCAATGGTGAGGCGCATGTTGATAATTTTCACAAGGGTGGTATGGCTTGTTTAATAGATCTAGATACAGGCAAATTAGTAGGGAAAGCATTTAATAAAAACTTAGATTACTTTGAGGTTCATCCTAAATCAAAAATTAAATTTGATGGTTTTGAAATTCCTAATTGGGATAAAGTAAAAAAGTTAGTATTAGAAGCTTCTAACGTAAATAAACACATTCATGTTGTTGGTTGGGATGTAGCCGTTACTAAAGATGGAGCAACATTTATCGAAGGCAATCGTCGTCCTGGTTTTGATCTAGTCCAAGTCTTATCAAAAAGAGGCAGAAAGGATTTAATGCGCCATTGCCTAGAAATCATAAATGATGCAGAAGGTACAAATTATAAAATCTAAAAAAGTAAAGTATTGTATTTTCTATTACTTTGGTATGGAATAACGTTTAATTTTTGTGTATAATAAAGATAGGTGACTTAAATGATTTATTTAGATTATAGTGCAACAACACCAATTGGTTTTGAAGTACTAGATACATATAACAAGACAAGTAAGGATTTTTTTGGCAATCCTAATTCTTTGCATGAACTAGGGGTAAAATCAAAAAATTTAATGAATAGTGCTACTAAACAAATCGCTGAAATATTTAATATTAATGAATCGGAAATTACTTATACGGACGGAGCGACCATGGCTAATAATTTGGCTTTAATGGGTGTTGCAATGCATGAACACAAAAGAGGAAAACATATTATTGTTTCTAAATTAGAGCATCCATCCATATATGCAATTTGTACTCATCTAGAGACTTTAGGATTTGAAATTAGTTATGTAGGTAATGATGAGGAAGGACTAATTGATTTTGACGATTTAAAGAAATTAATCCGAGAAGACACCATTTTAGTAAGTATCTGTGCAGTAAATAGTGAATTAGGAATTAGACAACCTTTAAAAATGATTAGACAAATTATTAAAAAAGAAAATCCCAATACGATATTTCATTCGGATATGACGCAAGCAGTAGGCAAAGTAAGTGTAAGTATGCATGATGTGGATTTAGCAACATTCACAGCCCATAAAATATATGGACCAAAAGGGATAGGTGTTTTATACAAAAATAATAATATTTTAATATCTCCAATTCTTTTTGGCTCAGGTAAAACGAATATGCTAAATCCTGGTACTCCGGCAGTACCTCTAATTGTTGCCTTATCAAAAGCAGTAAGACTAGCAACAACCGATATTGAAAAAAGAGAAAGATTTATTGAAAGATTAAATTTAAAAATAGTAGATGCCTTAAAAAAATATAGTGGCGTCATGATCAATAAAACAAAGTATAGCATTCCTCATATTTTGAATATCAGTTTAAGAAACATAAAAGCCGAAACATTCTTGCATGCTCTAGAAGAATTTGAAGTATATGTAAGCTCTAATACAGCCTGTTCTAGTGCAACCCTATCAAGTAGTGTTATGGCGGTCTATAATGACAAAGTAAGAGCATCTTCAACCCTTAGAATTAGCTTATCTCATTTAACAACAACTGATGAAGTAAACAAATTTATTTCTTATTTTGATCAAATCTATCGCAAACTAAGTGGACTACACAATTAAGCTGTAGTCTAATTTATTTACAAAACAAGAAATTTTATAGTATAATAAACTTGTGATGTTTATGGAAAAATTAATATTAATCAAATACGGTGAATTATCAACCAAAAAGGACAATATCAATTTCTTTTTAAAAAAGCTAAAAGAAAATATTTTATTTGCGCTAAATGATTTAGATGTAAATGTAACTTATGATTTAGGTCGTATGTTTATTCATACGAATGAAAATTATGATGAAGTAATTAAAAGAGTAAAAAATATTTTTGGCATTCATGAAATAAATATAGGTTATGTAATAGAATCTACCGATTTTGATATTGTAAAAGAAAATATTTTAGAACTATTAAAAGAAAAAGAATTTACAACATTTAAAGTAGAAAGTAAAAGAGCAAACAAAAAACTAAATACAACAAGTGTTGAACTAAGTAAAAACTTAGGTGCTTATCTCTTAAAAAATATTACTGGCTTAAAAGTAGATGTAAAAAATCCGGAAGTACTAGTAAACGTGGAATATCGCCTTAATAATACACTAGTTTATTTTGAGAAGTTTAAAGGTTTAGGTGGCTACCCAGTTGGAACACTTGGAAAAGGATTATTAATGCTAAGTGGCGGAATAGATTCTCCAGTCGCTGGATATTTAACAATTAAAAGAGGGGTAAAAATAGAAGCAATTTACTTTGAAAGTCCTCCTCATACAAGTGTAGAAGCCAAAAATAAAGTAAAGAGTTTAGCTAAAAAACTAGCAATTTACAATAATGATATTGTTCTACATGTAATCAATTTTACTAAAATTCAAGAAGAAATCTATAAAAATATTCCTCATGATTATTTAATTACGATCATGAGAAGAATGATGTATCGGATTAGTGCTATACTAGCTAGTCGTAGAAATAGTAAGGTACTAATAAATGGGGAATCAATAGGGCAAGTTGCCAGCCAAACGCTAACGAGTATGAGTGCTATTAATGAAGTAGTTAGTATTCCGGTAATCCGTCCTCTTGCTTGTTTTGATAAATTAGATATTATTGATATTGCTAAGAAAATTGATACTTATGAGACCAGTATTTTACCATTCGAAGACTGCTGTACCATATTTGTACCAAAGCATCCAGTAATTAATCCAATAAAAGAAAAATGTCGGGAATATGAAGAGCTAATTCCCTATAAAGATTTAATTTATGAAGCAGTAAAAACACATGAAATAATTACAATTAAAGCTCATGAAGAAGAAAATGAGTTTAAAGATTTATTATAGAGATATATTCTCTATAATTTTTTATTAATTCTTGAACAAAAATAGAAGGATTATTCTTTGGTACAAATAAGTAACAATAATTTTTTGTACGTGTGAGTCCTACATAAAATAGTCTTCTCTCTTCCTCAAAAGGATAAATATCAAAATGTTTTATAACATACTTTAATATTCTTTCATCTTTCACTTTAGAAGGCAGGGAATGAATATCATTAGTTAAATTAATAATTACCACTTGTTCTTCTTCTAATCCTTTTGCTTTATGAATAGTTTTATAATAGACATTTTTATTGGGAAAATAAATTTGATTATTTTCTATTTTTAGTTTATTATTTAAAACGTTAAAGATATCATAATTATTTCTACCTAAAACCATAATTTGGGAATAGGGGATAGAAGCTAGTAGTTTATAAAAATCATCCTTCATATTCTTGTAATAGCATACAACAATTGGTTTTAAAATACTTTTCTTGGCTTTTAGTTTTTTCTTCATCTGTCTAGGATTTTTCATAATAAAAGAACCGGCAACAGAGATAAGCTCTTTGCTATTGCGATAAGTATTAGTAATATATAGTTCTTTTGCTGGTCTAAAATTTTTCTTAAACTCCAAAAAATTATTAATATCACAACCTGAAAAACGATAAATAGATTGAAAATCATCACCAACAACCGTAACATAAGCACCTGTTTTATTTCGAATCGCCTGAACTAATTGTTCTCGAACTTGTGATGTATCTTGATATTCATCAACAATAATATATTGATAATGTTTCACAATTCCGTTTTGATTAACAAGTTTGGTTGCCATATAAATCATATCATCAAAATCAATTGTACCAGTAGCTTCTTTTTCTAAAATATACATTTCATAGATCTTCTTAATAATCTTTAACATAGGTAAATCTCTCTTTTTTGCTTTCTTAAAAATTTTATCAAAATATTGAATGTCGTAATAATTAGAAATAAAAAGTCTAATAAACCGCACAATAATAGCTTTATATTGCTGAAATTCTTCTTTTTCTAAATAATTTTTATCTAAAAATAATTGTTCAAAATAAATACTAGGAACACTATAAAAGATTTCATCTACTAAATAAGAAAGCAAATCTTCACTTGCAATATGGTAATCAATAGAATGTTCCTTTAATATTTCCAAAGATAATTTATGAAAAGTATAAACTTTTGCTTTTTGATTTAGTTCTTGTCTTATTTTTTCTTCTAAACTATTCGCTGCATTATTTGTAAAAGTAATACACAAAATATCTTCTAAAGGAATATGTTCATATAATACTAAATATTTTATTTTTCCAACCATAGTAGTACTTTTACCAGTTCCTGCTCCAGCAATAATAATCGTATTACTTTTACTCTTGCAAGCAGCCTTTGTTTGCTCTTGATCTAATTCATAGCCTAAAACACTTAATTTCATTGCATCTCCATTTACCATAAAGTACTTGTATTTATTAAAAAAATAGTTTATACTTAAATTGTAGAGCATTAAGGAGACAATCCAATGCCTACTTTTGAGTTTTGGCATTGGTTGTTATCAGAAAGACCAATGCTATTTTTATTCTTGGCAAAATTACTTTTAACTGAACCTTCATACTTTTCACACCCCTTTCTAAAACCCCTTAAGGAGTAAAGAAGGTAAAACCAATAGAATGGAAAAGAACAAAGGCAAACATTGCTCCTTAACGACCAAGACTATATTATGAATGAGGGAATTAAAAAAAGCAAGAAAAAGCGTTCAACAAAAATCGACAAAAAGGCATTAATATGAAAAAAAGATAGTTTTTTCTGAAATTTATAGTATAATTAAATAAGAGGTGAGTTTATGAAAGTTGTTGTTAGTGCTGGTGGAACCGGTGGCCATATTTATCCAGCCTTAGCAGTACTAGAAAAACTGAAGAAAGAAGAGAAGAACTTAGAGGTACTTTATATTGGTACGAAAAGTAGAATGGAAAGTGAGATTATTCCTAAAAGAGGAATTAATTATATTGGCCTTGATATTTATGGATTCTCTAAAAATATTTTAGTAGATATTAAAAATGTTTTTTTAGTATTAAAAAGCTATCATAAATGTTTAAAAGAGTTAAAAGAATTTAAACCAGATATTGTTCTTGGGTTTGGTGGTTATGTAACATATCCTGTATTAAAAGCAGCCAAAAAATTAAATATAAAAACATTCTTACATGAACAAAATAGTATTGTTGGTAAAACGAATAAATTTTTATCTAATGGAGTAGACTTAGTTGCCGTTTCTTTCCTAAGTACTTTAAATAAGTTTCCTAAAGCTAAAAAAGTAATTTATTCTGGAAATCCTTGTGGAGAAAATGCGCTAACTACGAAAGAAATCAAAAAAAGTGATGTTGGTTTAGATAATAAGAAAAAACTAGTAATTGTTGTCGCTGGTTCTCTTGGTAGTAGTTCCATGAATGAAAAATTAAAAGAGTTTTTAAGACTAAGCAAAAAAAGTGATTATCAAGTCCTTTATATTACAGGAAAAACGCATTATGAAGAATTTATTAAAGGAACTAGATTTGGTAGTAATATAAAAGTAGTGCCATACTTAGACAATCTAGCTGGTTTAATGCGCAATTGTGATTTAATTGTAACTAGGGCTGGCGCATCTACGATGAGTGAAATTCTAGCTCTAAATCTTCCCGCTATTTTTATTCCAAGTCCTTATGTAGCCGGTAATCACCAATACTATAATGCCTTAGAAATAGTAAAAAATAATGCTGGTTTAATGATTGAAGAACAAAACTTAAATGGAGAAGCCTTATATCATATGGTAGAGGATCTTTTAAATGACAAGAAAAAATATGAAATTATGAAAATGAATTTAAGAAATTTAGGAAAAACAGATAGTAGTGAAATTATTGTTCGTGAGATTAGGAGCTTGATAAAATGAAAGATATAAAAGGAATTATTGTAACCGAAAATGCCTCTTTAAAAAATTTAAATACATACAAATTAGAAAGTAAAGCAAAATACTTCATTCAAGTTGAAACATTAGACGGACTGATAAATGTTTTGAAATATTTAAAAGAAAATAAAATAAAATGTTTTATTTTAGGAGCAGGTTCTAATATTATTATTGATGAATATTTTGATGGGGCAGTAATTAAATTATATGGTCTAAAAAATATCAAAGTAGATCAAGAACAGATTACTTGTGAAGCTGGCGTAATGATGGGAGCACTTGCTTGTACTTCAGTAGAGCACAATTTAACTGGACTGGAATGGGCAATTAATATTCCTGGTACAGTAGGAGGATCCATTGTTGGTAATGCTGGTGCTTACAATAAAGATATATTTGATTCTTTAGTAAGTATCAAAGTATTGGATGAATCTTTAAATGTGAAAGAATTAAAAAAAGAAGAGATAAAACATACTTATCGTCATACGGAATTAAAGGAAAAACCATGGATTGTTTTAGAAGCCACTTTTAAGTTAGAAAAAGGAAACAAAGAAGAATCATTAAAATTAATTGAAGATAGAAAAATAAGAAGAAGAGCAACCCAACCTCTTGATATGCCTTCCGCTGGAAGTGTATTTCGAAATCCTGAAAATGATCATGCTGGCAGACTAATCGAAGCAGCTGGATTAAAAGGAAAAAAGATAGGAGGAGCAATGGTTTCTCTAAAACATGCCAACTTTATTGTAAATACTGGTACTGCCACTAGTAATGATATAAAAAATTTGATAAAATTAGTGCATACACAAGTCAAAGAAAAATTTAATGTTGATTTAGTGTTAGAACAAGAAATAATTGATTGGAAGTAAAAAATGGCAGAATTAAAAAGGGTAAAAAGAAAAAAATTAAATTGGAAAGCACTCATTCTTTTACTATTAATTCTTTATTTAATAGTAATGCTTTTTTATACCATTTTTACGATGAAAATCAAAAATATTTATATTACAGGAACATCTCTTTTAACTGACAATGAAATTATTGAAGCGGCTGGTATTAAAGATTATCCAGCTATATTTGGTACAAGCACAAATAAATTAAAACAACGGATTAGCAAGTTAGAGTTAGTTGAGCAAGTGGAAATAAGAAAAACCTTAACCGGAAAACTAACAATTGAAATTACCGAAGCAACTCCTTTATTTTATAATCGAAATACGAATAAAGTAGTCTTAAGTAATACGAAAGAAGTAGAAAGTAATGCTAAGTATTTAGGTCTTCCCACTCTCATTAATTATGTACCAACCGATATATTAAATGATTTTATTGAGTCTTTAAAAGAAATAGATCTTGATATTATTAAAATGATTAATGAAATTGAATATGATCCTGATATTAGCAATGATATTGTAATCGATGAATATCGCTTTTTACTTAGAATGAATGATACAAATCATGTTTATGTGAACATTATTAATATGGAGCGTCTAAACGATTATGAAGAGATTTTTGCTACTGTAGGAGATGTTCATGGAACGGTTTATCTCGATAGTTATAATGCCAATAATATTATTTTTGAAGCTTTTGGTAGTGATGATGAAGAAAAAACGGTAGATGATAGTGGGGGTGAAGATACCAATGCAACCGAAAATTAATTATCAAAAAAAGTTAGAAGAATTAGTAAGTACGTTAAATACAAAGCCAAAATTATTACTTCATAGTTGTTGTGGACCATGTTCTACCCAAGTAATTGATTACTTAAAAGATTATTTTGAAATAACAGTTTTTTATTATAATCCGAATATTGAACCCTTAGAAGAATACCTTCATCGTAAAAGAGAACAAATTCGGTTCTTAGAAGAATACAAGGAGGCAAAAATTGACTTTTTAGACTGCGATTATGATCATGAAGCATTTAAAAACGTAGCTAAAGGCTTAGAAGAAGTTCCTGAAGGGGGAGCTAGATGTAATAAATGCTTTTATCTAAGAATGAAAAAGACAGCCGAAGTGGCCAAAGAAAACAATTTTGAATATTTTGGGACAACCCTTACAGTAAGTCCTCATAAAAATAGTACAATCATCAATGAAATAGGAGAACATATTAGTAAAGAATTAATGATACCCTATATTTATGGTGATTTTAAGAAACATGATGGCTATAAAAAAAGTATTGAATTTAGCAAAATCTACAATCTATATCGTCAAGATTATTGTGGTTGCCTTTATGGAAAGGAGTAAAATATGGATATTGAAAAGTATATAACAATCGTAACCTTTATCCCATGGATACTAATTATTGTTGTAAGTTTAGTGAATCATTTAAATAATGAAAATTATCAAAAATTTTCTCTATCTTATTTAAAGAAAAACATCTTTAAAATATTTCGCTTAGATACCCTTTTATTAATTGTTTGTTATTGGTATTTTGCTTCTTTTGATCGGGAATTTGTTGATAAATATTTATTTGCTATGATCTGTTTATATTTATTTGTTAATTTCTTTTATGAAAAGAAAAATAGTTTCCAAAAAAATTTTTGGAAAAATAATATCATTCAATTGTTATTATTATTAATACTAATTAGTATTCCATTTATTTATTATCATAATACCAATAATTTAAATCTTACTTATAAAATCATGTTACTATATTTATTTTTAGAATACATCATGATTTTAATAGTAAGTTATATTGCTAAATTATTTAAAAAAATATTTAAAAGAAAAGGCTCTCAAAACTAAGAAAGCCTTTTTCTATACATCTAATTCTTCATCACTTTCAATATCAACAGTCTTCATAATTTCTTCCATCGTTGTGAGTCCTTCTACAACTTTAGATAAACCGTCTTCGAAACTAGTGGTAATATCATCTTTGGCATGATAAACAAGTTCTTTAAGTGTTTTTCTATCGACATTGGTTGTAATTGCTTCTCGAATCTCTTCGTTAATACTAAGGACTTCATGAATAGCAATTCTTCCCAAAAAACCATGATTACAATATTTACAACCAACGGGAGTATAAACTTCATTAACACTAATACCTAAATGCTTTTTAAAAAGCTTTTTCTCATAAGGGGTAGTAGGTCTTGTACCACGACATTTAGGACATAATTTTTTAACTAACTTTTGACTGACAATCCCTGTTAAAGCATTACCAAGCAAATAACGTTCTACTTCCATATCAAGTAATCTTTCAATCGTCGTAAGAGAGTTATTAGTATGAACAGTTGATAAAACAAGATGACCAGTAATACTAGCTCTAACAGCAATTCTAGCAGTTTCATTATCCCGAATTTCTCCAACCATGATAATATCAGGGTCTTGTCTTAATATACTCCGTAACGTATGAGAAAAAGTAAGACCAATATCACTTAATACTTGTACTTGATTAACATGTTCAATTTTCATTTCAACTGGGTCTTCAACTGTAATAATATTTCGCTCTTTCGTATTTAATTTTTGTAAGATAGCATAAACAGTTGTCGATTTACCAGTACCAGTAGCTCCAGTAACCAAAATAAGGCCATTTGGCTTTTTAATCATGTCTTCTAATCTTTTTAAATTAGCTTCAGAAAAGCCTAAATTTTCTAAACCATTTAAACTCATACTATAATCCAAAATTCGAATTACCATTTTTTCACCATTGACACAAGGTAAAGAAGAAACACGAAGATCCAAAGCAATATCTTGAATGATATTTTTAATCGCTCCATCTTGAGGCATTCGCATTTCCGTAATATTCATTCCACTAATAATTTTAATTCTAGTAATCACATTTTTCTTAAGTATATTGGGAATTTTAGCATAATCTTGTAATTCACCATCGATCCGAATTCGTACCATCAAACATTCTTCTGTAGGATCAAAATGAATATCGGAAGCTCTTCGATGAATGGCATCGACAATAATTTCATTTACAATTTCTACAATACTAACTTTTTCAAAATCAAAAGTTCTCAAATACATCACCTTATTCTAATTTAATTATACACGAAATAACGAGGGATAACAAGATTATTTCATTGCATCTTACATATAAATATGTTATGATATTATTCCTTGTGTACAAAAAAGGAAAAAATAAAAAGAATAGGAGAATACAAATGAAAAAAGTAAATTTAATAGGAGATCCAAAAGAAAATCTAATCGTATTAAAAAATGGTTATAAAGAATTAAGAATGATTAAAAATAACCAAGGAGACTTAATGTTTTGCTTATCACATTTTCAAGATGATGCTACTTTCACTATTGATGAGGTCAATACCCCAATTTATGAAACAGTAAATGAATTATATTATGATTTTCTAGATTCAAGTATATTTAAAGAATTAGATGAAGGGGAACTAGAAAGAATCAAAAAAGAATGTGCTTTTTTTAATGAAGATTATGAACAAAAAGTAGCTAAAATAATAAAAGAAAATGAAAGAGAAAATGAAAACTTTAAAAAAAGTATGTATTACCGTTTATTAGTGAAAGACGGAATTGTGACTTGGTTAAGTGATACACAACCTGAACATATTGCTTCTTCTTTTACAATAGAAAAACGCCGTCACTCTTACCGCATCTCTTTTTATTCTTCACCATTAAAAGAAGAAAATAAAAACATCGTTGTGACAGTATCCAGAAGTGGATCAAGATATTTATTTTATAGTGGATGTCTATTTCACTTTTATGAATCTTTAGAACTTCTAGCAGAGCAAAATAGAACAAATACTGCCTCTTGGTTAAACAATTTAGGGAATAAAGCTAAAAATATGATGAGAACATTAACAAAAAAATAATCACTTCTAAAAAAGACTATGGTATAATATAAAAAAGAAGGTTGAGTTTATATGAAAAAAAAGAAAAAGATAATAGTCTATAGTGCGTTCGGATTAATTATTTTGGGAGCAATTATTTTTATTTTATGTTCTCATTTTATGATAGAAGAGAAGCATCAAGAATTTAGTGGGTTCACCTTTAAAGAAGTGACAGAACTAAATTATGGAACAATAAATTTAAGTAGCTTTATTGATGATGTAACTTGTGAAGAAGAATGTTTATATCAAGGCGATACACTTGATTATACCATTACCAACATCGAAGATTTAGGATCTCAAGAAATTTTAGTAAGTGTTACTTATGAAGGAAAAAAGTATGAAAAAACATATCAAGTAGAAGTAATTGATACGCTTGCTCCTAATATTGTTTTATCAGCAAAAGAAATAGAAATTGTAAAAAATAGCGAATTTGATCCACAAAGTTATATTTTCCTAGTAAGTGATAATTATGATGAAGTTTCTGTAGATGACATCGAAATAGATGATCAAGTAAATACCAAAAAAGTAGGCGATTATCAAGTTTTATATACCATTACTGATTCTCATGATAATATGGGAAATGCAATATTAACGGTTCATGTTAAGGATGAAAAAGCAGAAAATACCAGTGATAACCAAGAAAAAAATAAAGAAAATACAACAAATAATACTAACAAAAACAATAATACATCCAATAACACTACAGCCAATAATACTAATTTCAAAACAGCAATTAACAATGTTTCTTTATCACCACTTAAAACTAGATATACCGATTTAGACAATCAGATAGCAAATATTATTTCAAGTGTCACTAATAGTGGTATGTCAAACTATGAAAAACTACAAGCTATTTATAATTATGTTAAAAACAAACTTAGCTATGAAATGATGATACTAAATTATAATGAATTATGGGAAATGCAAGACAAATATAGTTACTATGATTATGACGGTATGGATGTAATGCGTGCTAAATATTCCTTATCAACTGGAAAAGGCGTATGTGATAATTATGCAGCGTTATTTATGATTCTAGCTAGACGAATTGGCTTTGATGCTTATGTAGTAGGGGGTTCTGTTAATAAAGTAGGAGGCGGAACTATAGGACACGCTTGGGTAATGATTAAAGCTGGTAGCACTTACTATATTTTTGATCCTCAAATAGAAGACAGTAAAGGAACCAGTTATGATTATTTTGGTAAAACCGATGCTGAGTTACCAATCTATCACTATACATTATCTTCCAATATTAGTAAATTTCATTACTTTAAAGAAAATCCTAATCAACCACATGAATTTGAAGCAACATTCACAACAAATGGTGCTCTAACAACAGAAAAAAATTTAGCAAGTAATGGCACAACTAGTTCTTATTCATCAAGTAGTTATGAATTAGGAGAAACAGTAAATGTAACATTTAAAACATCAAGAACACAAAAATATACATTAGAAATATTAAAAAATGATCAGGTGATTTCTAGTGAATCCTATGATGGCAGTAGTAAAACAGTAACTTTAACCTTTGATGAAGTAGGTACAACATATTATAATATCAAAATAAAAGTAACTAGCAGTTACTCTGTAACTTTTGGAGTAAATGGAACAGTAAAAGAGTCGAATACAACTAATACTACTGAAAATGAAGCTTGAAAAAATCAAGCTTTTTCTTTATTTAAAAATAAATTCATGATAGAATATGAATGGAAGTGGTATATATGCCTAAAGTATTAATAGAAAAACTAGATGACTACGGAAGAGGAATAACCCACATTGATAATAAAGTAGTTTTCATCAAGGACGCTTTACCAAACGAATTAGTCGAGATAGAAATAACAAGCAATAAGAAAAAATTTAGTGAAGCCAAAGTAACAGAATATGTGCGTAAAAGTAAAGATAGAGTAAAAAGTCCTTGCCCTTATTTTGAAAAATGTGGTGGTTGCCATTTATTACACCTAACTTATGACAATACCCTAACTTTTAAACAAAATAAAATAAAAGAATTATTAAAGAAAAATAAAATAAACAAAAATGAAGAGATAGAGATCATAAAAAGTGATTTTCCTCTTTACTACCGAAATAAAATAAGTTTAAAAATAGAAAATGGCAAGTTAGGGTATTATGAAGAAAGTACTCATAAATTAATAGAAATAAAAGAATGTATAATTGCCAAACATTCTATTAACGAAGTAATTAAAAATTACAAATTATTAAACTTAGAAAATGCTAAACTAACAATTAGAGCAAATGATAATGATGAAATATTAATCATTATTGAAACAAACGAAAAAGAATATAACATAGAATTAGCCAAATTAAAGGAAAAAATAAAACTAGTAGGAATTATTTATAATAAGATAACGATTTATGGTGAAAATTTCTTTTATGAAAGAGTGGGTGGTAAACTATTTAAAGTATCATTTGACTCTTTCTTCCAAATAAATGAAAATATTACCACTAAATTATTTGCTTTAATAAAAGAAAACATCGATGAAAGTAGTGTTGTCTTAGATTTATATAGTGGAGTAGGAACACTAGGAATCATCGCATCTTCTAAATCAAAAGAAGTTTACAGTATAGAAATCATTAAAAATGCTGTCTTAAATGGAATAATGAATGCCAAATTAAATCAAGCAAATAATATTAAATTAATGCTTGGTGATGTCTCAAGCACAGTAGATAAAATAAATTTAAATTTTGATACTTTAATATTAGATCCACCAAGAAAAGGTTTAGATAAAAAAACAAGAGAATTTATTTTAACAAAATTACCAGATAAAATCATCTATGTCTCTTGTAACCCCAATACCTTAATAAGAGATCTAAAAGAGCTAGAAACAAATTATGAAATTGCTGATTTTAAAATTATGGATATGTTTCCTTTTACATATCATATTGAAAGTTTCTGCGTTTTAAATAAAAAATAAAAGAAAGGAAAAAGTGTATGAAAAAATTATTTTTTCAGTTTATATTTATTTTAGTGTTGTGCATACCCTTTACGGTAAATGCTGAAGAAGGAATAAAAAAGTTTTATATAAACGCTGTAGTAGAAGAAAATGGCGATTTAACCGTTGAAGAGTACTTCTATTTAAATGGTGAATTTAATGGTATGGAACGAGATATTCTTTATAAAAATGATGATTTATATGAATTTCGTCCCGAATTAGATTATTATGGTGGAAGTAAGCTTCATAATGGTAGTGGCATAGAACTAATAGAAATTAGAGCTCTGCCAATCGATGAAAATTTTGATTTCACAAATATTTCGGGTACGCTTTTTAAAGAAGTAAGTAGTGCTGATCCCGGTGATTATGGCGTTTATACGGTGAGTACTTCTAGTAATGGAGCATCTTATCAAATCTATTTACCAGATAGTAAAAAGGAAGCCTTTTATATTAAATACACATTAAAAAATATGGCAATTGTTCATAATGATATTGCCGAACTTTATTGGAATGCAATTGGAGATTCTCTTCGTGAATCCATCGGAACTCTAAAAATAACCGTAACTTTTCCCGGTAACCAAAATGAATTCCGCGTATGGGCTCATGGACCTTTAAATGGAGTTATAAAGAAAACATCAAATCAAGTACTTGAAGCAGAAGTAACTAATGTTTATAGTTATGAGGCAGTTGATATTCGAGCAGCATTTGATAAGAAAGTAGTAGCAAAATCAACCAAAACAACCGGTGTAGATGCCCTAACTAAAATACTTAACTATGAAGAAAATGCTTCCAATCAAGCAAACTATGAACGAGAGCAAACAGAATATCAAAATGAGGAGCAAGCATATACGGAATTAGATTATTGTAACCGATATCCAACTAGGGTCTGTTACAATAATGCTTCTTATTATATTTCTTTAGTAACAAATGAAACAGTTTTAGCTGACTTACAAAGCAAATTAGAAGAATTACACGTTCTTGTCGTGGAAACTGAGGAAACAACAGCGAAAGAAGATGTCGAAAGAGCTTTAGAAACTCGTGATTATTATTGGTATAACGCTGCAATGGAATCAGTAACCATATTAGAAAATGAAGAATTAAAAAGTGAATTATTAACAAAGTTAGTTCCCATTAAACAAGAAATTATGGAAAAAGAAGAAGATTATAATCAAACTGCATCAATTATTGCTAGTATTGTAATTGTATGTCTATTAGGAACAGGCATTTATATATACTATAAATGCGATAAAGAATATGTTGTTGATTTTGACCACAAGTATATGCGCGATTTTCCTGATAATTTTTCCCCATCGACTGTTGAATATTTGATGAAAAAGAAAATAACCGAAGAATCCATTTCGGCCGAAATCTTATACTTAATTTATGAGAAAAAAATAAAAGCTACAGAAGACAAAGAAAAGAAAGACATTCTTTTAGAAAAAAACGGCTTAGAATTAGATCATGAAAATGAATTAGAAAAAGCTTTAATGAATTTAATCTTTAGAAATAAAGGAAAGATTTGGTTAAAAGATTTAAAGAAAGCTGCTAAAACAACAACTAGTTTTTATAAAGACTATAAAAAAGTAAATAAAATCATGTTAAATAGAGCATTAAGTGAAAAATTATATGAAGAAGATAAAACAAAAGTAGAAAGTTCTTCTAAGAAAGAATCTTGGAAAGGAATCGTTTCGATCATTATTCTTCTTGTTGCAGCTAGCATAGGCTTCTTGGCCTTTATCCTTGCTCTTATAATTATCCTTTGCTGGAACAAAAATACACTTTCTTACAAATTAAAGGAAGTTAAAAGTGAATTTTATCGTACTAAAAAATATAGTAGAATTTTTGCAATATTAACAATTATTTATTCTATAATAGGAATAATCCATTTATTTGTTTATAATCATTTTATTAATGATGCACTTTTAATTTATTTAGCTGTTATAATAGTTGCAATGATACTCATGATTTATACTGCAATTGCTAAGAAAAGAACAGAAAAAGGAGCATTGGAATATAAAAAGTGGCAAGCATTCAAACAGTTTCTAAAAGATTTTGGCACCATGGATGAAAAATCTCTACCAGAAATTATTCTTTGGGAAAAATATTTAGTTTATGCAGTTGTTTTAGGTTGTGCTGATAAACTTTCTAAAACCATGAAAATAAAGCTAGAAAACAGGAATGTTGATTACACCTTTAGTTTTGATCCCATAACATTTATGAATTTAAACATCATTTCCCATACCGTATCCTCATCAATTAATAGTGCCAGAACTTACAATAGCTCTTCAGGTGGCTCTAATTGGTCAAGTGGTTCTGGAGGGGGAGGAGGATTCTCTTCTGGTGGTGGCTTCGGTGGTGGAGGCGGCGGCGGAGGCCGTTTCTAACATGATTTACACAAGCGCTTATTCATCACCACTAGGAAATATTCTACTTGCAAGCAAAAATGATGAGTTAATAGGTCTATGGTTTGAAGGACAAAAGTATTATTTAAATTCTATAAATGAAGAGCTGCAAGAAAAAGATGATGAAGAAATTTTAAAGAAAACAAAGAACTGGTTAGATAGATATTTTAAAGGCAAAAAGCCAAATCCTAATGAATTAAAATGTAAACCAATTGGTAGTGATTTCCAAAAACAAGTTTGGAAAATACTTTGTGAAATTCCTTATGGCCAAACCATAACTTACAAAGAAATTGCTGCCAAACTAGCCAAAGAAAAAAACGTTAAAAGTATGTCAGCCCAAGCCGTTGGCGGTGCCGTTGCTCATAACCCAATATCCATCATTATTCCATGCCATCGAGTAGTAGGTTCAAATGGTAATCTAACAGGTTATGCCGGCGGATTAGATAAAAAAGAATATTTGCTCAAATTAGAACAAAGCTAAATTAGGATGATAAAAGGTAAGAATAGCATTAATCACCACTACAAGTAACCAAGATAAAATAATTTTCTTTTCAAGTTCAGAATTATATTTTCTTTTAAGTAATTGATAGTTAAGTAAAACACTAATAACAATACAAATAAAGTAAATAAGAAACATAAGAAATAGATTGTGTTCTTGATTTAAAACATAAAAATAAATAGGAGCGTAAATAAGCATGAATAAAAAAGTACATGTAAGGGCGGCAATAAGTCCACTGGTACAAGTATTTAAATCATGCTTTTTTCTTATGGTTACTTTCTCAAAAACAGACCAAATCAAAAAAGAAAGGATAATCGCCTTATTAAATTGCCATATATGATCATTAATTGGGGATATTAAAGAAGTAATAAAAGAAGGAAACCACAAATAGATATTATTTACCAAAAGAGTTAACAAAAATATAACAATAACACTACAAACTTTCCATATTTTAAGTTTATAATTACTTTGACTCATAAAATCACCTTTTTATTAGTTTAATAATTTTTGCTGTATTTATGTAAAAAATTAAACACATGAATGCACCAAAATATTGTGTTATTATTTAAAAGAGCTTAAGATTTATCTCAAGTTTTTTTCTTATGGGAAAGTACATAAAATGTATTTACATTTTTAAACAAATTATTGACAAACAAAAAGTATGTTTTGATATAATTCTCTTAAAAAATCAGTGGGGTAGAATATGAATGATATTGTTTTAAATCAGAAAGACAAAATTGAAATTTAATTTATGAAATACGTGGCAAACAAGTAATGTTAGATAGTGATCTAGCCAAACTTTATAAGTGTGCTAATGGAACAAAAACTATTAATTTAGCAGTTAAAAGACATATTAATAGGTTTCCGGAAAGATTTATGTTTCAGTTAACCATTGAAGAAGTAAGTAGTATTTCAAGGTTTCAAATCGAAACCTTGAAAGGACAAGGACATAATATTAAGTATTTGCCATATGCTTTCACAGAGCAAGGTGTGGCCATGCTAGCAACGATACTTAGAACTTCAGTAGCAGAAGAAGTGAGCATCAAAATAATGGATGCTTTTGTTGCCATGCGCAAATACATAGGAGCTAATTTAATAGAACAAAAATATATTAATAATTTAGTATTAAAAGACCATGATAAAATAAAAGTTTTAGAAGAGTCATTTCAAAAACTTGAAGAAAAAAGAAAAGATAGTGAAATTTATTTTAATGGTCAAATTTATGATGCGTATTCGAAAATATTAGATATTTTTAAAAGTGTTAAGAAAGAATTAATTATAATAGATTCTTATGCTGATCATACATTGCTTGATATAATAAAAAGATTAAATGTTAAAGTGAAAATTATAACAAGGAAAAATAATTTATTAAGCGAACAAGATATAGAAAAATATAACAAACAGTATCATAATTTAACAATAAAATATGATAATACATTTCATGATAGATATTTTATAATAGATAACGAAATTGTTTATCATTGCGGTGCTAGTATTAATAGAATAGGATATAAAACATTTTCTATTACTTTAATTAATGATAAAATGATAATAAAAGCTTTAATTGATAGAATATAAAAAGGATAAACAATAGACAAAAATAAGAAAAGAATTTATAATATAGGAAGTTAGGAGAATATAATGAAGATACTATTAGCTACTACTAATAAAGCCAAGATAAGATATTATGGGAATAAATTAAAACAAAAAGGAATAGATATAGTAACCTTAGAAGAACTAGGGATTACTTGTGATGTGGATGAAACAGGAAACAATCCAATTGAAAATGCTATTATTAAAGCTAAAGCATACTATGGAATAAGTCATATTCCAACGATAGCGCTAGATGAAGGATTATTTCTAGAAAATATTCCTGATGAAATACAACCTGGTACACATGTAAGAAGAGTAAATAACAGACGTTTAAATGATAAAGAGATGATAGATTATTATATAAGTCTAGTAAATAAGTATGGAAAAGATGGAAAATTGTTAGGATATTTTTTAAAAGGTGTTGCTATAATTGACGATAATGATATTTATACCTTTGATTATCAAGCAAATCGCTGTTTTACGAATAGGCAAAGCAAAGTAATTGATGAGGGCTATCCACTAGCTTCTATTCAAATTATACCTTCCCTAAATAAATTCAAGTCCGAACTAACAGAAGAGGAAGAAAAAGAAACGATGGATATAGAACAACAAGAAATCTTTGATTTTATATTAAATACGATTTATGAAATAGAACACAAAGAAATGAGAAAGTTATCAAAGTAAAAAGGTGTTATAATGATTTTAACTGATTTAAATAAAGAATATGATAAACTTGGAAAAAAGTATGGAGCTAAAGAGCTTGATTCTATTTATAATGGAGGATGCGAAAATCGACCAGATATTTGCTTTGTTTTTATGAATCCAACTGGAAGAAATATAGCTTCTTCTAAAACATGGAAAGGATTAAAAGCGCCTTGGATTGGAACAAAAAATATATGGGATTTATTTGCTGAAGTAAATCTTTTGGATAAAAATACATATAACAAAATAAAATCAAAAAAAGGAAAAGAATGGACAGAAGACTTTGCTAGGGAAGTATATGATGATGTAATAAAGCATAAATATTTTATTACTAATTTAGGAAAATGCACGCAACCGGATGCTAGAGCTTTACCTAATTCAGTTTACAAGCAATATTTACAATTATTAGAAAAAGAAATAGAAATTGTTAAACCTAAGGTAATTATTCTTTTTGGTAATCAAGTAAGTTCCATTGTTTTGAATAAAAAAATTTCAGTATCACAAGTAAGAAAAAAGTTATTTTTAAAAGATATTAATGGAACAAATTATAAATTTTATTCTGTATATTATCCTATTGGTAACGGACGGTTTAACATAAACAAATCGATTGAAGATATCAAATGGATAATGAATAAGGAATTAAAAAAAAGAACTTAAAAACTTGAGAAAAATAATTAAGGTAGGAAGTTAAATTTATGATTAATCGAATTTTAATGGAATTATATGATGATTATGAAAAAAATAATATAGAAAGTCTAATCGAATTTGCCAAAAAAACATTTCCAAGTGATGGAACAGACAAATTATTTGTAGGATGCGCTCTAATACTTTTTTCTAGATGTGGTGGCTATAAAGCAAGATATAGTGCTACAAGAGAGGCGTTACTTTCTATAGTTTTATCAGCAAAAGAAAAAGTAGGAAACACCAATTTACTTGCATTCTACATAGATAGAGTAAACACGAAAAAAGGAATCAGCAAATATTTGAAAGATATTGTGAATGATAAAAACATTAATCAATATGTCAATTTGATAATTGAATATTTAGATCAATTTAAACCTAATTTTGTATCAGAAATAAAACAAAATAAAAATTTAGATAACTATTTAAAAAGTATGAAAGGAGAGGAATAATGAAAGTGCTATTTGCGACCTCTAATCCCGCTAAAGTTAGAAATTATAAAGAAAAGTTATTAAAACTTGGAATTGAATTATTAACATTAAAAGATATTGATACTCATATTCCCGTAGAAGAAACTGGTAAAAATGCGATAGAAAATGCTTATATTAAAGCAAAAGCATATTATGATGAATTAGAACTTCCGACCATAGGCATGGATAACAATTTATTTATTGAAGGCATTCCAGATGAATTACAACCAGGCACTTATGTGAGAAGAATTAATGGTAAAGAATTAAATGATGATGAAATGATCGAGTATTATACCAAATTAGTTAAAGAATATGGTGGTAAGTTAAAAGCAAGATGGGTATATGGCATGGTTTTAATAAATGATGGTAATACTTATGAATATTCATGGAGCTATGAAGATTTTTATTTAGTGAGTGATGTAAATAAAAAAAGAAATCCCGGTTATCCCCTAGATTCTATTTCCATTGATAAAAGGCTAAACAAATATTTTGTTGATCTGACAGAAGAAGATCGACTAAACAATAAAAAGCAAGATAAAGATGATGAGGTAATCTCATTTATTATAAATTCCTTAAATAAAACTCATCATTTTAATCCATAAATTTGATTCGTATAATCATAAAAGATAGCAAATTTTGGTGGATAGTAAGTAAATATGATATTGATCAAGAAGAAAATAACAAAGAGAATCACACCTAATTCTTCTAACCTAGGATAATATTCTTTTTGTAGTAAATGATAAGAAACAATTTGACTAATAGTAATTGCAATAATAAAAATAGCAAATGTAACAATCATATTATCATTCGTTTTCAAAATATATAAATAAACAGGCGTAAAAATAAGCATAACTAAAGTCATACATACCAGAGCCGAAATAACTTCCGCAAAAATAACATTCTTGCGTTTCTTATAATAAATTTTTTCAATAATTGCCAAAATCAAAAAAGATCCAACAATAATTTTATTATGTTCCCAAATACTTTCATTAACAGGAAAAAATAAACTAGTAAAAAAATTAGGAAACCAATCATAAATAAAGTGTAATAGGGCACTTACTAAAAAGATACCAACAATACTAATAATTTTCCATTTCTTTAAAGTCATAAACTCACCTATTAATATAATACATGAAAACAAATAAAATTATTCATAAATAGAAAAAATATGATATGATAAAGAGGGTGAACTTTTCAATGAATCAAGAGCAAATAAAACAAGCCTTAGCTTTTTATCAAATCAAAGATGAAAATTATGCCAAGAAATGTCTAAAAAGCTTAGAAGAACTAGAAAAAAATCCAAAGTTATTAGAAAAAGTATTAGCGATTCGAGAAAGAATGTTAAAAGATGATGAGTATTTAAAAAGTTTATGGAATATTGAAGATTTAGAAGAAATATTAAAAGAGAGTAGCATTCCTTTTTTAACTAACATTATTTTATTAAGTGCTTATCCAATTTTAAAAGAAAATAGACGCCATTTTTCGCATAAACAAATAAAAATAGCCAAAAGAAGAATTCGAGAATCCTTACTAAATGATATAATAAAAAGAGGATATGAAAGGATTAGAATATCCCAAATGTTATGGGGAATTTATTTTACAAAAGAGCGAATCATCGAAATAGGAAGATTGCAATATGAAATAAGCTTTAAAAATCCTCTAACAAATGAAGTAGAAGAAGGAATAAAAATCCATATTCCGAGAGGAAAAACATTAGAAATAAAAGAAGTAAAAAAATCGTTAAATAAGGCTCCTCAAAAAATAAAAAAATATTTTCATTTAAAAAAACCTAAATATTATTGCTGTTCATGGCTACTAAGCCAAGAAGTATTAAATGAGCTAAATGAAAATTCGAATATTTTTAAGTTTTCACAATTATTTGAGATCAAAAAGGGAAGTGAATGCACAAGTGATATTCTAAATTTTGTCTTTGAATTAAAAGAATGTCAAAACACAAATGAATTACCAGAAACAACTTCTTTACAAAAGAAATTAAAACAACATTTATTAGCAGGTAAAAATATATATTTAGGAATAGGCTTATTAAAAAAATAAGCTTTTTTTCATCTTTTGTTATTTTTTACTTGACAAACGTATATAAACTGTATATAGTGTATATATACAGAAGAGGTGATAGTTTGCAAATAATCATTAGTAATTCTGTTGATACACCCATTTATGAACAAATTATAAATAGTATCAAAGAAAGCATTTTAAAAGGAGAATTAATGGGCGGAGAAGCACTTCCATCCATTCGTTCTTTAGCTCGTGATCTTCGTATTAGTAACATCACAACCAAAAGAGCTTATGAAGAATTAGAACATGATGGCTTTATTGGATCTATTCCCGGAAAAGGCTATTTTGTGAAGAAAAAAAGTGAAGAATTTCGTAAAGAAGAAATTTATACTAAAATTGAAGAAAAACTAAGTGAAGCAATTAATCTTGCTGATACTTATAACATTGACTATAAAGAAATAGCAGAAATGTTAGATACCCTTTTAAAGGAGGAATAAAAAATGGATATCATACATGTTGAAAATTTATCAAAAAAATATGAACATTTTAATTTAGATAATTTAAATTTAACAATACCTACTGGTTCCGTTGTTGGTCTAGTTGGAGCAAATGGCGCTGGTAAAACTACTTTAATTAAATTATTACTAGGAATGATCAAAAAAGATGCTGGTAATATTGATATTATTCCAAAAGAGGAAATTGGTATTGTCTTAGATGACGCCTTTTTACCAGAATTATTAAAAATCAATGATATTAACATAATTATGAAAAATATTTATAAAAACTGGGATGAAAAAAAATTTCAAGAGTACTTAAAGAAATTTAATTTAATCAACAATGTTACCATAAAATCTCTTTCTAAAGGAATGAAAAAGAAACTAGAAATAGCAACATCTTTATCTCATCATCCTCGCCTTCTCATATTAGATGAACCAACGAGTGGTTTAGATCCAATTGTAAGAGGAGAAGTACTTGATTTATTCCGAGAATTCATGGAAAGTGATGACCATAGTATTTTAATTTCTTCTCATATTACAAGTGATCTAGAAAATATTGCTGATTCCATTGTTTTAATGAATAATGGTAAAATCATATTAAATGAATCGATGATCAAAATCATGGATAATTATGGTATCATTCATTGTACCAAAGAAATATTTGAAGAATTAAAAGATAATGCTCTAAATTATCGCCAAAACAAATATGACTATGAAGTTTTAATTGCAAATAAAAAAGAATTAAAGAAAAAATATAAAGAGTTAAACATTGATAAAGCCAATATTGATGAAATGATGTATTTATTAGTTCGAGGTGAAAAAGAATGAAAGGATTAATTTTAAAAGATTTACTGATTTTAAAAAATCAAATGCGCAATATATTAATTGTAATAATAGGATTTATTCTTTTATCAATATGGATGGAAAATTACTTTTATATTGCTTTTGTAATTCCATTTTATATTGTTATGCTAGTAATATCGGCATTTAGTTACGATGATTTAAATCATGCTAACACTTATTTAGTCGCTCTACCTACTAATCGCAAAACAATTGTAAAATCAAGATATGTATTATGTGTGTTAAGTATTATTACGGCATTATTAATTGGTCTTATTTTATCATTAATAATTCCTTTGATCAACCAAGATATGGATTTTATAAGTACCTTTGCATCTACTACTGCATCTATTTTGGGAGTGGTATTTGTCATTGCTCTTTTAATTCCTTTTTTCTATCAATTTGGTGTTCAAAAGGGAAGAGTGGTTTTATTTATAGCAATTATGGGAATCTCTTTATTAATAGGTTTCATCATTTCTGTATTTGAAAATTCAGGTTTAAATATTGCTTCTTTCTTTAATAAGTTAGAAAAATTAAATTATATTGTTTTAATCTTAATTGTTATATCAATAATCTCTTTAATCCTTTACTTTTCCTATCTAGTTTCTTGTAAAATCTATAAAAAGAAAGAATTTTAGTCTAACCTATGTCAAGTGTAGCCACACATTTGACTTTTTTCTTTGCTTTTATAGTATAATGGGTTCGAGGTATCATTATGAGTTATAAAAGAAGTAAAAAAATAAAATTAACAAAAACAGCTAAAATGTTATTAAGCACATTAATGATTGGAATAGTTTTAATCTCTTTAAGCTTTTATCATTCTGATAAAAATTTAGAAAATGAAATTCATGAAATAAAAGAAGAAGAAAATTACACATTAAAAATTGACTATCCTAAGTTAGCAAATAAAAAGATTGAAAAAGAAGTAACAGACTATATTACCGAAGCAAAAGAAGAATTTTTAACAACGGCAGAAAATTTAAAAGGTGTTACACAAACCAAATTAGATTTATCAATTACATATTCTCTAACATCTTTATTTGATTATCAAGCATTACATGTCAATATCTATTCTTATACCGGTGGTGCTCATTATATAAAAGAAGATAAATCTTATTATTTTAATCCAGAAACGGGAGAAGAAATTAATTTACTAAATTTTTTAGCAAATGAAAATAAACTACAAGATTTATCCAATTTAGCTTACTATTATACAGTAAAATATTATCAAGATGAAAATCGAGAATATGATGATGAATGGATTAAAGAGGGAACAAGTGCTAACATTGAACACTTTTCCAATTTTAATTTAAATGAAAATGGCTTAGAACTTTCTTTTGCTCCCTATCAAGTAGGACCTCATTCTGATGGTGAAATTACAATTATGATACCAGAAACAAAGTTAAAAGGTATCATTAAAGAAGAATATTTATCCATAGAACCAGAAAATGTTACCACTTCTACTCCTCAAAAGAGAGATTTAAGCAAATTCCAAGATAAAAAGTTACTAGCCTTTACTTTTGATGATGGTCCAAGTGATGGTCCAACAAATAAATTATTAGATAATTTAGATCAATATGATGCTCGTGTAACATTTTTTGTGTTAGGAAGCAGGGTAAATACTTATAGTAAATCTTTAAAAAGAGCTTATGAAATGGGAAATACAATAGGAAGTCATACTTATAGTCATCTTAATTTATTTAAATTAGGAGACTATGATATTATGAAAGAAATTAATAATACTAATGATGAAATAGAAAAAATAATTGGTATCAAGCCTCAATACCTAAGAGCACCTTATGGTAATACCAATGAACATATTCGCTCTTTAAGTAATATGTATTCTATTTTATGGGATGTTGATACAGAAGATTGGAAATATAAAGATGCTGAAAAGATAAAAGACAATATAGTATCTCATGCCCATGATGGAGCAATTATTCTCCTTCATGATATTTATACAACAAGTGTAGAAGGTGCACTTTTAGCAATGGAAGAACTAAAAGATGAATATGCCTTTGTTTCAATTGATGAAATGATAGAGTTAAAAAAAGCAAATCTTGATCCAACAAAATCTTATTTCAATTTTTAAAAAAAGATATTGACTAAATAAAAGGTCAAATTTATAATTAAAATAGAGGAGGATAAGAATGGAGGAAAAAAAGGCTTTAACAAGCAAAAGAAATGTAGCAATTGAAATATGGCGTTTTGTAATTGCCATTGCTATTATTGGGTTTCATACAGGTTGGATAATTGCAAGAAGTGCCAATGGAACTAATGGCTATTGGATGGAAACTAGTAATTGGTTCTTTGGGTCAAGTGAAGTACTACTAATTTTTACTTTAACGGCAGGATACTTTATGGTATCTCACTTTAAAAAAAGACAAAAGGATCCAAAATATCAAGAAAGGAGTGCTTCTAGTAGAGCTTGGGAATATACAGCATCAAGAATAAAAGCTTTATTACCAGTTTTAATAATTGGTTACATATTAGGAGTTGTTATTTGCACAAAATATTACTATCCTACATATAACTTCCGTGATATATGTGACATGGTTATTAATAGTGCTTGGGAATTTTTGGGATTCCATGCAGTTGGTTTAAGAAGTACAGGAGGAGAATTCTTTAATTTAAATGGCCCATTATGGTTTATATCTGCTATAGTAATAGTAGGCTATTTCCTATATTGGAACTTATGCAAAAACGAAGAAAAAACGGCAGGATTTTGGGCGCCACTGATATTTATTTTTTTAAGTGGATGGTGGTGTTTTACCAACACAAGAGCGGCTCAAACAGCTTGGTCAACATTCGGCCTTCAAACGGCTTCCACTAATGGTATGGGAGGCTCAGCAACAGATGCAACAGCTACAATAGGATTTAATAATGGTTTATTATTTGTATTATTAGGCCTTTTAGGTGGAATGATTCTTTATTATTTAATTGCTAAGTTAAAAGAGCATAAATTTACCAAAACAGGAAAGGTTAGTTTAACAGTATTAAATATTATATCATCCGGTTTACTACTTTGGTATACAATTTATCAACCTACATGGTTTAATCTTGATAGATGGACTGTCTCATTATTATGTATTTTGGTAATTGCCTTAGCTTTATTAAATAGAGATGGATTAACAAAAGCATTAAATAATAAAGTAACACATGGCTTATTTCAATATTTAGGTAGTATTTCTTTATATGTGTATATGCTTCACTATCCAATCGCTATTTTAATGCTTCGTGTTTTAGGACCAAATAGTGCAGCTACAACTTATTCTTTCTGGAAAATATTTATTCCAACCGTAATTATTACCATCATATTTAGTATGTTAGTAAAATTAATTATGGATGAAACAATTTTAAAGAAGAAAAAAGCATAAAGTAAAAAAGGTAACAGATTTAGTTACCTTTTTGTTTTATAAGAAAGTAACCAACAAGTCTGTAAAACAATTAATGATATATCAAATAAGCCTTTATTATGACTCATCATAAATATAGTTTAGAAATATACCACAAAAAGATGACCTATAAATACATGAAAATCTAGTAGAAAAGAACTAACCATAAGATGTTCTTAAAATGAAATGAAAGGACCAAAAGTTAATTTTTATAATAAAAAAGCAGACATACACTTAAAAATTTGATACAATACTAATGGTGATATAATGAAAATAATAGATGCAAAAGAAGTAGCAAGTCTAATTAAAGATAATGACACCGTTGCTATTACCGGCTGTGGTGGAAGCTGTTCTCCTGAAATTTTACTAAAAAGTGTAAAAGAAAGCTATGACCAATATGCTAAACCTAGAAACCTTACAGTTGTAGCGGGAATTTCTCCCGGAAATTTAACTGAAGATGCTGTGGGAATGAACATGCTTAGTAAAGAAGGATTAGTATCAAAAGCAATTTGTGCTCATTTAGGAATGGGAAAGTTATTTGGAAAAGCAGTTGGAAAGAATACATTTCCAGCTTTTGGTCTTCCTTTAGGAATTATCAATCATTTATTAAGAGCTATTGTTGGTAAAGAGCCAGGAATCATAAGTAAAATTGGCTTAGATACATTTGCTGATCCTCGGATAGAAGGCTGTTGTATAAATGATCTTGCCAAAAAAGAACCACCAATAGTAGAATTATTAAAAATAGACAATAAAGACTATTTGTTCTATAAAAGCTTTCCAATCAATGTTGCTTTAATAAAAGCAACCTATGCTGATGAAGAAGGAAATATTAGTTTTGAACATGAAGCCGTAATTTCTGAACAATTTCACATGGCTGCTGCCGCTCATAATTCTAAAGGAATAGTAATCGTTCAGGTAGAAGAAATTAAACCAGCAGGCTCACTAAAAGCTAAAGATGTATTAATTCATAATAAACTAGTTGATTATGTTGTAGTAAGCAAACCGGATCTATCTTTAGGGGATTACAATTTACCAATTTATCGTCCGGAATTAACAGGAGAGAAAAAAATAGATGTAAAAATTGAAGCATGTCCATTAAACGTTCGTAAAGTATGTGCCAGACGTAGTACCATGGAAATAAAAAAAGGGGATGTAATTAATTTAGGCGTAGGCATGCCTGATTTAGTTGCTAAAGTGGTAAATGAAGAGGATTTTATCCATGATATCTATTTATCAATTGAATGTGGGCCAACAGGCGGAATTCCTATTGGTGGAGTTGCTTTTGGTGCAAGCATAAATCCAGATTCTATTATTTCTACTGCTGATAACTTTGATTTATATGATGGTGGATTTTTAGATTTGGCTATTTTAGGTTTAGCTGAAGTAGATAAAGAAGGAAATGTCAATGTTTCTAAATTTGGAACAAGAGTAACAGGTCCAGGAGGATTTATTAATATTACTCAAAGTACCAAAAAAATTATATTTATGGGAACCTTTACAGCCGTAGATTTAAAAGAAGAAGTAAAGGATGGAAAAATAATAATTGATCAAGAAGGAAACAAGAAAAAATTTGTCGATCATGTAGAACAAATAACTTTTAGTGGTAAAAATGCGATAAATAATAATATTCAAGTATTATTTGTAACCGAAAGAGCAGTATTTGAATTAAAAAAAGGTGGCTTAGAATTAACTGAAATAGCCCCTGGAATTGATTTGAAAAAAGATATATTAGATCAAATGGACTTTAAACCAACTATATCTAAAAATATAAAACGAATGGATGAACGCATATTTATGCCGGAAAAAATGAATATCAAAAAAGATTTAATATAAAAACACATCACTACGATGTGTTATTTTTCTAATGTTCTTGCTTCTCTAGCACTAATTCTTACCTTTTCTCCATTAATAGTCTTTTTTTGAATATTAGGTTTTTGCTTCATTTTAATTGCATTAAGTGCATGACTTCTTTTATTACCTGTTAAAGGTTTCTTTGTTGTAATTTTTTTAGCCATTTTGCCACCTCCATAAATTTCTTACTTATAAAACTTTAACATATTATATGGGAAAAGTCAATTTATTATCGCAATTTTAAGCATATTTATAGTAAGAATTCATACAATTTTTTAGGAGATGATAAGATGAATTGTAAAATACCATTTACAAAAGACATTGATTTCGAAAAAAAAGTAAGTGAAATTACCAGCATTAGTTTAGAACACGAAACCAAAGTGGAAGAGGGAGTATTAAAAGGAAATTTTATTGTTTCAGGTGATTTTAAAAGTCATGAAGTAAGCGTTAACAAAGAACCATTTTCTTATATTTTACCTTTTGAAATTGATCTAGCTGATGATGTGGATCCAGATACCATTGAATTTATGATTGAAGACTTTACTTATGAGATAGTAGATCAAAGTATACTCAGAGTGAATATCGATTTTAATGTCATTGCAAGCCTAAAAGAAAAAGAAGAAGAACCAAAGGAAGAACCACTATTTCAAAATGCCGACAATGCTTTTTTAGAGCCGACTGATGTTTTAGAAGATGAAGATAGAGAAGAAAAAGAAGACAAAAAAGAGGAGGCAAGCAAAGAAGAGAAAGAAGAGCAAACAGAAGAAAAAAGGGAGAGTGAAGATACGATTATTAACAGTATTAAAGCAGATACCAATGAATATGCCACCTATCATATTCATATGGTAAGTGATGGCGAAAGTGTAGAAACAATTTGTACGATGTATAATTCCAATTTAAATATTTTACAAGACTACAATGATCTAACTAGTATTACTCCCGGCGATAAATTAATTATACCGGAAAATAATGAATAATGCTTTAGAAGTATTAAAAAGGGAATATAAGCCATATAGATTAACTAAAAAGAAAAAAGTAACCATCATGAACTCTACAAGTGGAACGTTTGTAATAAAAGAAAAAAAGGATAATAAAATAGAAAATGCTTATGAATATCTATTAAGTCGAAATTTTGATTATTTTCCTAAATTAGCAGTAGAAGATCGAAAAGATGTAAATGTATTTGAATACATTGAAGAAATTCCTATGCCTAAAGAACAAAAAGCAATGGATATGATTGATTTAGTTGCTCTTCTTCATAATAAAACCACTTATTATAAGGAAGTAACAGAAGATAAATATAAAGAAATTTACGAGAATTTAAAAGAAAATATTGTCTATACAGAAGGATATTATAATTTTCTATATGAAAAACTACTAGAAGAAGTATATCCTTCTCCTAGTCATTATTTATTAATGCGTAATATTTACAAAATATTTGAATCTCTAAATTTTTGCCAAGACCAATTAGATAGATGGTTCGATGGAGTAAAAGAAGAGCAAAAAACAAGAGTAGCTTTTATCCACAATAATTTAGAAACAGATCATTTTATCAAAAATACCAGAGAATATTTAATTAGCTGGGAAAAATCAAAAATTGATTCACCAATTCTTGATTTAATCGGTTTCTATCAAAAAGAATATATGAATTTAAATTTCGAACCCATTTTAGAAAGATATTTAAGGAATTATCCTTTAAGTTTAAATGAAAAACATCTATTTTTCATTGTTATAAGTATACCCCCAATTATCAATTTAGAAGGAAAAGAAATGAATATCACAAGAGAAATTAGAAAAAAATTAGATTATATTTTTAAAACAGAGACTCTTGTAAAAAAATTACTACCACCTAACAACGGGGATAGATAATTCGAAATAATAAATAAAAAAGAATAAACACTTCCACTAATAAAATAAAGATATTAAATCGAAAAGGCAAAATCAAAGTAATAATAATTTGATAAAAAATCAAAATACAAAGACAAAAAATAGCTAAAATAGTAAAAAGTCCACTACCACAAGGCCGCCTTGGATACATAATAATCACCTAACATATTTTATGATGAAATAAAACAATTGGTTAAATGACAAATTGGTAAAAATTGTCGAACGCTTTTGCTTGATTATTACTGAGAGTAAATATATAATATTGTTGTACGGAGAAATCTGTACATAAAGCACTTGGCCAAAATTCCAAACTCTCTTTTGGCTTATATGCCCTCGAGGTCAAGTGCTTTTTCTTATGCCAAAATATTTAAAAGTAAATAGAATGTAAACAGGTTTACAAAATTTGATAATTGTTTTTTAAAGCTAACATTGGTATAATAGATTAGGTGAATAATATGAGGGAAGAGTACTTTGTGAATATTGCTTTTGATGAATCAATAGGGTTATATTTAAAAAACACAAATAATAAAGACAGTATCGCTTATAACACTTTTCCTGTTGTAGTTATTCGCTTGCTTGCTCTTATTTATGGCAAGTTAGATATTTTAAATCCTTATTATTTAAAAAATAGTGTAGTATTTATGAATAATTTAAGTAAATATGGTATTAGCAAATCAGAAATAGCATTATTTAAAGATGATTTTCTAAGATTTTATGAATTTGAAGAGCAAAATAAAAAGCGTAAAATCAAATTAAAAAACCCATATTTTACGAATATTCAAAAATATTTAGTAGATATGTTTGTTGCTAAGAAAAAAAGTAGTGAGACATCATTAACAGAAGAAGAAACCTTTTTAGATTTGATCTATTCTTCCTATACAACAAACCCTTATCGAATTTCTTATAACTACTTAATGAGTGAGGATCTAAATTTTATTGAAAAATATTATTATTCAAAATTAAACGAAATGGATGTTACAAGAGAGCTTGAACTAGATAAAACGATAAGTGGAAACATCAATTTAGATGCTCTAAATGCTCTTGGCATTAGTTTATCTAATTTAAAAAATATGAGTAATGAAGAAATTGCTGCTTCTCAAAATAAAGCTTATCAATATTTTGAAGTAGATGCCGAAAGTCCAAACCGTGATGAAAAATTAAATGAAGCCATGAACTACTATAAACTTTATGGTCGCAAGCTTACCAGCGGAAATGGATATGTCGATATTTTACTATTAATGAGTGTCATTGTAACTTCATTAAGTGTCATATCAATTATTATATTTAGTATGATTTAGGGAGGGTTTATGGAAGTAATTACAATCAATGATCGCAAATATCAAGTGCTAAATAATTATAAAGATGCCATTAATATAGAAGAATTATCTGAAAAAATAACCGAATATTTTGATGACTTTGACTATATTGTTGGGGATATTGCTTATGGTAAATTGCGATTAAAAGGATTTAACAGCAAAACCAGTAAAAATTTTAAAGAAATGAATGATGTGGACAAAGTAAGCGATTATATTAAAAATAATTGTGCTTATGGTTGCCGCTGGTTCATGATTAGCGAAATAAAGAATTGAATGAAAGCCAATAATTTGGTATAATGATTAAGAATAGAGAGGGATAAAAATGGCAAAAATAAATATTACCAAACCAACTGGAACAATAGAAAGTTTAACTTTATTAAGTGCTTTTAAAGCCGAAAATAACATTTATGTTGTATTAGATAGCGAAAAAATGGGATCTATGGGTTTACCAATCATTTATGTAAGTAAATATACAACCAAACTAGAAAAAATAAATGATACGAATGAATGGCAAGGAGTAAAAAATTATTTAAAAGGGATTATTAGTGGAACTAATTTTGAATATGTAAAAATAGGAGATAATGTTAACGCGGATGAAGCTTATTACACCCCACTTACCTTACCAGCGGCTTCTTTTGATGTCATTAAAAACCGCTATGTAGTAGAAGATAATGCTAATCAAGGTGGTACTACTCCAACATTAACTCCATCTACTCCTGAAGTTGCACCCGTAATGCCAAATCCAAGTCCAGTTAGTAACACCACAGTAAATGTAACGCCTGCTTCTTCCACTGTAACTGCAGAGCCTCAGCAAGAATCAGTGATGAATTTAATTGATGATGCTTATAAAGTAAGTGCTGCACCAGTAAACGAAACACCAACTGTAAATAATATTCCCCCAGTAACTGTGGCACCCCAACCAGCATCTAATCCAACACCAGTAACTACCGAAAACACACAACCAACTAGTAACGTACAAACAATACCAAATATAAATAAAATGAATTTTGAAAATGATAAAGAAACATTCTTAAAAGCCTGTGAAAATATGTTTGATGCCCTAATTTCAAAATATCAAAAAGAATTAAATGAATTAGAAGCAAGAGAACAAGAACTAAAAAGAAAAGAAACTGAAATTAGTGCTAAATTAAAAGATGCTAATGAGCATTTACTAAACGCTGAAGCAAGAGAACAAGTTGCTAATATTGCTCACGATAATGCTCAAAAGGTAATGGATTTAAGTTCTTTTATGCCAACTAATCCCAATAATAATCAATAAACCGGTGTATTAAAAACATCAGTTTTTTCATACATTTAATTAAGTGATGAATATGAGGGATATTATAAATTATTATTATAATTTAAATGTAGAAGAAGTAGAAGATTGGGATACCATGTATTCCTTTGATTGCAATCATGAAAAGTTTTATTTTGTACCTTTAAAAAGAACAGAAAGGGAACTAATTGATTTAATAGAAATTAGTAAAGAATTAAAAGTAAGAGGATTAGAATGTCATGATATTCTATTAAATAAATTGGGTAAATTAATAACTAATGTATATGAAACAAATTATATACTATTAAAACCAGTTGGAAATATAAGGGAAGAATATGATTTAAAAAGAATGATTGATATCAATAATCAATTAATTTTATCTCCACATAAAAGTGAATTATATCGTAATTCATGGGCTAAATTATGGAGTGATAAAATTGATTACTTAGAATATCAAATACATGATTTAGGCAAGGGGAAAGAAGTTGTTTTAAATAGTTTT
>CALVQH010000002.1 GCA_944358115.1 uncultured Bacilli bacterium | reverse complement strand
GCATGCACCGCCAGGAAACAAAGGAGGCTTTCTGATGGCAAAAGGCAAAAAACCGATCACCTTCACCATCTGCCGCATCCTTCGCCACGCGCCGGAGGAACTGGAGCTCACAATGGATGAGCATGGCTGGGTCAGCGTTAATGATTTGATTGAAGGAATACAAAAACGAGGCCATGACTATTATTTAGCGATAAAAAGAGAAAATTGGGGAAAAGAACATCAAGGGCCAGAAGAATGTACCATCAGTGATTATGAAGGAGTAAAAAATAGTGATTTCTTAATTGTTATTCCAGGTAACAAAATGTCTCGTGGAATATCTGGTGGAGTTCACATAGAATTGGGGTGGGCATCTGCTCTGAAAAAGAAACTACACATTCTTATAGAAAATAATGTTATATATTCTCCTGTTTTAATGGGTTTAACAGCATTAACAAATGTGGAGTATCATTTGTGTAATGATTTTTTGAATGAAAAGATGTTAAAAGTTATTTTTGAAATAATAGATAAGGAAAGTAGGGAAAATTAATGTATTTGCCAATAATTAAAGAAAAAGGAGAAATTTTAAAATTTTATGATACGCCATTTTATGTTTATCTCAATTTATCAAATATTTGTAATGCAAATTGCGTATTTTGTGAAGTAAAAACAAATAAAGAGAAAAAATGTGCAATAAATGTAAAAAATGTTATTGATGAATTAGCAGATCTAGGGACTAAATATATCCACTTTACTGGTGGCGGTGAACCATTTATAAATAATGATATATTTGAATATTTGGATTATTGTACACAAAAAAATATAAAAATAGTTTTAATATCAAATGGGCTAAATTTAAATGAAGAAAAAATTAAAAAAATGTCTAATTATAATTTAGTTGCATTCTTTTTTTCCATAGATAGTTCTCAAGCAGATATACATGACAAATTAAGAGGTGTAAATGGGTTGTTTAAGAAAGTTACAGAAAATATTAATTTTGTAAAAAAATATATACCCAATGTAAAAGTTATTTTGAATCACGTTTTAAATAGAGAAAACATTGATGAATTTGCTAGCTTTATTAAGCTGAAAAAAAGTGTGAATTTTGATTATATAAATCCTATTGTTATAAAAGATTATCCACCTTTGTTTTTTACAAAAGAACAGATGAAAAAATATACAGATAATTTAAAGAGTTATTATGAATTAGCTAAGAAGTACAATGTAAAATTTCTTTGTGAACATATTGATTTCTTTGGTAATGATAATGTTTCTGATAGCGGTGATAGAGCAGACAACTTAGATTTACGGTGTATATATCCAAGTTATTGTGCATTTATTGATGCACCATCAAAAAAAGTTTATCCATGTGATTGTTCAATTCATCGTGATAGAGATTTATATTGTTTGGGTGATCTTGAAGTACAAACATTTAAAGAGATATGGGATGGAAAAAGGAGAAAGGAACTGAAGAAATTACTTTTAAATAGTAAACTTGATTGTAAAAAGAAGTGCGATGAATGTAATTGTATGTTTAATAATTTCTATTTTAAAAAGAAGGAGATAACTTTAGATGAAAAGAATACTAGTATCTGCTGAAATGTTTGGATATGGTCCTGTTACTACTTTATTAAATGTAATGAAAGAATTTCCGAAAGATTCTAATTTACAGTTTGATTTTATTGGAAATGGTGTGGCTTTAGAACAAGCAAAAATGTCTAATTTTTTTAAAGAATATTATGTATGCAATAATTATGATATTAACTCTTTAAATCATTTTAAGAATATTTTTTCTTCTTATGATGCTCTAATTTCGTCAGAGAATCCTGTATGTGCAATTTTTGGAATGGAAAATAATATAAAAAAGGTATACTATATAGATAACTTAGTATGGATGTGGGACACAATCGATTCACGTCTAAACAATGTAACTCGGTTTTTTATTTCGGAAACTATGCCATGTAAAGAAAATTTTAATAGAATTGGAAAAAATATAAAACATCCAGTTTTTGTTGGACCTATTAGAGATATAGAAAATACAAAAATGAGTAAACCACTAGAAAAAAAAGTTATTATTAATATAGGAGGCGCTAGTTCGTATTTACTTGACAAAAATTTAATTGTAAGATTTTATAATAATTTACTTAATATGATTTTAGAAACACCAAATTTTATAGATAGATTTGAAAAAATTATAATTTGTGGTGGTAGCGATGTGATTTCAAATATAGAAATTAATAATAAATCTTCTAAAATATTAATTAAAACATTATCAAATCAAGACTATTTAGAAGAATTAGAAACAGCTAGTCATTGTATAATGGCTTCTGGTTTGGGAAACTATATTGAAACATTAGGAAAGAACAAAGAAATTTTATATCTACCATCAATAAATTATAGTCAATTTTTACAATTTAAATACTATCAAAAGTTAAATTTAGGTTTTAAATTGATGAACTGGAATATTTTTGATTTTTTTTCTGATGTTCCAGAACTATTAGATGAAGAATCTGGAGTAAACTTGGTAGTGGAAAATATCAAAAAATTTCTAAAAATTCAACCCAAATTTATTGTACAAAAAGAAATTGCGAAATACTTAAATTCTTCTCAAAAAAAATATTATGAAAAAAGAAAAAATATAATTAACAGTTATAAGAAAAATTCTTCAAAAGAAGTAGCAAATAATATTTATGAAGATTTATTGAAAGAAGATGATAATGATGAAGGTACCAAATAATCCTTTCTTTGGAACGCATTATATTGGAAGAAAAGAAAAAAAAGCTGTAGATAAGGTTATAAAAAGCAAAAGCCTATTTAGATATCAAGGCCCTAATCTACAATATATGACAGATCAATTTGAAGAAGCTATGAAAGAATATCTTAATGTCAAATACGTATTAGCATGTTCTAATGGTGGCACAGCTTTAAAACTTAGCTGCATTGCTTTAGGCATTGGTATTGGAGATGAAGTTTTAGTTCCTTCGTTTACTTTTATTGCATCGGCTAGTAATATTCTGGCGGTTGGTGCTGTTCCTAAATTTGTTGATATTGATGAAACGATGAATATAGATCCTAAATCAATCGAACAGAATATTTCTGAAAGAACGAAAGCAATTATAGTAGTACATATGCAAGGATCTCCAGCTAATATGAAAGAAATTATGAAAATAGCAAAAAAACATAATTTAAAAGTTATAGAAGATACAGCTCAAGCACTAGGAGCAGAATTAAATGGAAAAAAAGTAGGAACATTTGGTGATTGTGGTGCTTTCAGTTTACAGGCTGGAAAGACCATTACTTGCGGTGAGGGTGGCTTTTTTGTAACTAATAATAAAGATTTATATATGAGAGCTAAAATGTATCATGATAATGGTGGATATCGTGTTGGTTGCAGTTATCCAACATGGGAGAATACAAAAACTTTTTTTGGTGAGAATTTTAAAATTACTGAAATTCAAAGTGCTATTGCTTTAGAGCAGTTAAAAAAGATAGATAAAATTATTTCTTTTCAGGAAAGAAAATATCAATATTTAATTAATAGAATAGATACAAATTTTTATAAAATTCGCCCATTTGTAAAGGGGGCTAATTCTTTTAAAATGAGTTTAGGAATTGTTTTCTCAACAAAAGAAGAATGTGATAATTTTATTAAGTATATGAATAATCATGGTATAGGGTTTAATATCTATTGTAGTAATTTAATTGATAAATATGATACTTTTAAATTTCAAAATTCTTGGGACAAAAATAATTTTCCATATTCTCTTACAAAATATATTCCAAATAAGTGTGAGAAAGCAGAAAGTTTATTTAAAAGAGTTGCTTGGTTTAATTTATCAGCTGAATTAAAAAGAAAACATTTAAAATATATTGTTTCAAAATTAGAGGAATATAAAAATGTGCGTTGCTGGTAATTTTACATTATCACCATTCTGGAAGTCTGCAGTTTATGATCGGTTTTTAAAAAAAGATATTTTGGAAATTGGGGATTTAATCTTTGCAAAAATTAACGGTGTTTTTCGATGCCAACACTTTTTCGATTTTCATATTAATATACAAAATTATGATGAGGTAAAAAAATATATAAATAAAGGAATTAAATTCCAATTTTATTATATTGATCAAAATCTATATGAGAACATAAAAGTATGGTGTGATGAAAATAATGTGAATTTAAAAGTTATTGATTCGTGGAGTGCTCCTAAATTAAAGCTCTTAAACAATATTGCAAATTATTTGAATAATGAATGTGGTATGCAAACCAAAAAAAATTATAAAAATTATCAAAAAAATAAAAATAATTTTGCTTTTTTGGATTCGAAAAGCAATAATGTATGTGAATTGTGGGATGATGTTTTAAAAATTGATGAGTGTTCTTGGAAATATCGAGAAAATAGTAATATGAAAAGTTTAGATAGAGAAGATTTACAATATCAAAAATTTCTTTTTAATAATCATGAAGATTCATTTTTAAATGTTATATATAAAGATAATATCCCGTTAGCGTATTCTTTGTTTTTTAAAAACAATTTAACAAAACAATGGTATGCAGTAAAGTGGGGGGCTTCTGATTTAGGTAGAAAATATTATGCTGGTTTCTTTTGCTTATATAACCATTTAGAAAAATTAGAAAAAATGGAAGGAATAGTAGATATAGATTTTTGGGGAAGAAGAAACTCAACCTATGATTCGTTAAAGAATTGTGAAAATGATAGATACCATATATTGGTTAGTAAATGAGGTGATTATATGACTATTGAACTAAAAAGGCTAGATAGTTTTATTGATTTGAATCAATTAATAGATAATAGTTTTAATGGGACTTGTTTTGCCTACGATTGGTTTCTATTTTTAAAAAAAGTTACCTATATGTTAGTGATATTGAATGAAAAAGGAAAAATAATTGGATTTATGCCATTATTTATTGATGAAAAAAATCCAAAAAAGTTATCTCAAAGTACTATGTATATTCCTTATGGTGGACCTATATTATTGCAATTACCTACTAAAGAACGCCATAAAATAAAGTTAATCCGTGATATCGAATATTTGCTAGCGCAATATTTAAAAAACAATTTTACTACTATAAGTTTTTCTATCGATCCTAAAATCATTGACATAATGCCATTCATAAGATCAGGATTTATCCCAGAAGTTAGATATACATATAAATTAGATTTACATAAAAGTATGGATGAATTGTATAAAGAATTTGGCTCTGATAGAAAAAAAGAAATAAAAAAAATGAGCAAAATAGGAGCAAAAATGGTTTGTGATAATGAACTAAAATATTTTGATTGCGATAAGGCAATGAAATGGGAAAAAAAACACAATTTTCCCTCCTCATCCACTTTTGTTAAAAAATATATTTTAGAAAGTATTTCTCAAAATAGAGGAATGAGTTTTGTTTTAAAAAATAATGATGAAGTTTTAGGAGGGGTGCATTTAGTATGGGATAAACATACTGCATATATCTTATATTCGTATTATGAAAATAAAGGTGCTATAACTACTATTTATTTTAACATGATAAAATATTTGAAAGAGAATACAGAAGTTCAATATTTGGATTTTGAAGGATCTGTATACGAAAGTATAGAGGATTTTAATATGTCTTTTGGTGCTTATCAAGAAAGATATTATAATCTTCATTGGAAAAATAATGAAATTGAAAAAATATATTCTGGTTTGTATGAATATGGTGATAAATAATGAATAAAAAGAAATCATTAGCATATATGTATGATTTTTATAATAAGCACATGTTACATGATCAAAACGATGATATTCAGTATTATAAAAATCAAATAAAACATTACAATTCTAAAAATGTATTAATTGTTGGTGCTGGTACGGGAAGAGTAGCTATTCCTTTAAGCGATATTGCAAATGTCATTGCTTTAGATTTTGATGAAGCTAGATTAGAAGTATTAAGAGAAAAATCAAAAAATTTAAAAACTATATGTTGTGATATAAAGATTTTTGATACAAAAGAATATTTTGATATGATAGTATTTCCGTATAGTACAATTCAATTTTCAAATAACGAAATTGAAATTGATCGCATTTTAAAACAACTTATAAAGATTATTTCTACTGACACAATAATATTGTTTGACATATCTAAGAGTTTTGAGTCAAAACAAAAGCAAAAAAATATTCTTTTATTTAAGGATTATAGTGAAGAAGTTAAAGATAACGTTTCTGTTTATTATTCTGCTAAAAGATATGATAAATATATTGAATTTAATGTTAATTATAATTTAGAACAACAAAAGATACAATTATTAGAAACTGAGCAATATTATTATCATAACGAGAAAATGTTTAATAAATTGTTGAAAAATAATAATTTAAAAATTATAAAAATTGATTATGGTTATGGAAACAAGAATTTTACCCATAAACATATATATCATGTAAAGTTAGATAGTAGGTGATTGTTTTGCGAAATGATAATTTAAAATTGGGCAAATATTTGGCACAAAAATTCGATAAAAGTATAGGTGTTATAACTTATTCGGGGACATTAGCTTTAGAATTAGCTTTAATAGATTGCAATTTTCCCAAAAATACTGGTGTAATAGTATCAAGTGAAGTATGTAGTTCAATAATAAATACAATTATCAAATTGGGCTTAACACCTGTAATAATTCATCCTCAAAAAGATATGATATTTACTAATGAAGAAGTAGTGCAAGTATTACAACAATATCAAGTAGGATGTATTCTGTTAGTTCATCAATTTGGATTAGTCAATAATATATCAAAAATCAAACATAATTATCCCCATATTAAAATAATTGAAGATATAGCACAATCATGGGACATAAGCCAAAAAAATTACAAAGTAGGTAACTATAGTGATTATATTGTTACCTCTTTTGGAAAAACAAAACCCTTGTCTTATGGAATTGGTGGAGCTATAATGACAAACAATGAGAGTATTTTAAATAAAATTGATTTTTGCGATAATGTTAGTAGGGAAGGTAAAAATATATTATATTCATATGCTTATCCGTTATGTAATAAAATTAATATAAAAAAGTTGATGGATAATGCTGATAAAATTGTGAATAAACAAAGGAAAGTTGCTAAATATTATATGGATTTATTTAAAGACAATAAGAATATTTATTTTATTCAAAATAATTATCTTAATACTTGGCATAGGTTTCCAATTTGGATAGAAAATGAGCAATATTTCAATTATTTTTTAAAACTATTAGATACTTGTGGAATTGAATATCAATTACCACATAAAATCGAAGTTGATTCTTTACCAGTTGTGAAAACAAAAGCAATTATTATTAATAATTGTAAAATAAAATCTAATATTATTTTATTAAGGACTAGAGTATCTAATACTAACTATAAATCAAAAATATCTAAGTTAAAAAAATTAATGATTAATAATTAATGGTTAATAAAGTTTAACTTTTTAATAAAATATGTTATAATATGTATCGATTGAAAAAGCAATCTTATGAGAGAGGTGAAAAAATGATAGAAGTTACACTAAATGGTGCGAAAAAGAGCTTTGGTTTTAAAAATGTTTTAGATGATTTTGATTTAGAAGCAACAACAGGAGAGAGAATTGCTTTAATAGGTCCAAATGGATGTGGGAAAACTACTATCTTTAAAATAATAGTTGGAGAAGAAAAATTAGACAGTGGAATTGTTACAACAAGAAAAGGTGCTACCATTGGTTTTTTGTCTCAGATGCCTCCAAAGGTTCCAGATGACTATACTGTTAAAGATTTATTAGTGAAAGATTTTCAAAAATTATTTGAAGTTGAAAAGAAAATGAGAGAATGCGAACAGAAATTAGCTACGATTTCACCAGATAAAATGGATTCCATACTAACATCTTATGGAAAATTACAAGACTATTTTCAAGAAATGGGTGGATATGAAATCGATGAAAAAGTAAGTAAAATTTGTAATGGATTTAAAATCTCTGATGAAATGTTGAGTAGAACTTTTAACACCCTTTCAGGTGGTGAAAAAACAATTGTTAATTTAGCCTCCCTAATTATTAGCAATCCTGATATCCTTTTATTGGATGAGCCTACAAATCATTTGGATATTGACACTTTAGAATGGTTTGAACATTTTTTAACTAGTTATAAAGGAACAATAATTATTAGTTCACATGACAGATATTTCTTGGATAAAGTGGCTACAAAGACCATATTTATTGATAAGGGAAAAGCTGATGTTTATCATGGAAATTATACGTATTATTTGCAAGAAAGTGAAAGAAGAGCTTTAGCAGAGTTTGAAGAATATAAAAATCAGCAAAAGCAAATTGAAGCAATGAAAAATACGGTAAAAAAATTAAGAGAGTGGGGAACTCAAGGCGACAATCCAAGATTTTTTAGACGTGCAGCTTGTATTGAAAGACGACTAGAAAAGATGGAAATGTTGGATAAACCAGAAACCAAGAAAACATTACCTTTGGATTTTGAAATTCAAGGGAGATCTGGTAAAGATGTTTTGGTAGTAGATGACTTAGGGCTGGTTGCTGGTGATAAAGTATTATTAGATGGTGCTGAAATGTCATTAAGATATGGTGAAAAAGTTTGCTTAATGGGAAAGAACGGTGCTGGAAAATCTACTTTTATAAAGGCAGTTTTGGATCCTAATTCGGATTTTATTTGTCAGGGTGAAATAAAGATCGGAAGTAGAGTTTCTATTGGATATATTCCACAAGAAATTAAATTTGAAAATGAAAGTGCAACAGTATTAGATGTTGCTAGAAAAGCATTTGATGGAACAGAAACTCATTTAAGAGCTTCTCTAGCCAAATTTTTATTCTATGGTGAAAATGTATTTAAAAGAGTTGGATCATTATCTGGTGGAGAAAAAGTGAGATTAAAGTTATTTGAATTAATCCAAAAGAAAGCTAATTTATTAATATTAGATGAACCGACAAACCATATAGATATAGATACTAAAGAGATGTTAGAAGAGGCACTAAAAGAATATGAAGGAACATTATTCTTTATATCACATGATAGATATTTTATTAATCAATTAGCTGAAAGAATTGAAAATATTGAAGATCAGCATTTTGTTAATTATTTAGGAAATTATGATTATTATAAAGAACAAAAATCAAGAACATTATCTCTGAACAATGATACTAATTTAAAGGGTAGGAAATAAAATGAGTTTTAAATATCCGTTGCCAATTACAATAAAAAAAATTATAAATGATTCAGAGTTAAAAGAAATAAGTATAGGTTGTTCTGATTCACAAGTTGTTAGAATAAAAAAAGAGAATAAAACTTTTTATTTAAAAATAATGAAAGAAAATAAATTGCTTCAGGAATATAAAAAGTTGATGTGGTTATCTACAAAATTACCAGTACCTAAAATAATTGACTTTGTTCAAGAGTATGGAAATGATTATTTAATTACGGAGGAAATGCCAGGAAAAATGTTGTGTGATGAATATTATATAAATAATCCTGATATTGCTATACTAGTTTTAAAAGATGCTTTTCAAAATATATTTTCTGTAGATATATCAAATTGTCCATTTGATGTTTCAAATGAATATAAGTTATCTCTAATTGAAAATAATGTAAGTAAAGGATTAGTAAATAATTTATCTCTAAGTCCAGAAACAAGAAAAAGGTTCGGAACAGTACAAAATTTATTACAATATTTGCAAAGTAATCGTTTTCCAGAAGAATTAGTTTTTTCACATGGAGATACTAGTTTGCCTAATATATTTGCCATCAAAGATAAGTTTTCTGGCTTTATTGATGTGGGTGAGAGTGGTATAGCAGATAAATGGTTTGATTTAGCTATATGTGAAAAATCTATTTTAAGAAACTATGGGCAGGAATATGTAAATAAGTTTTATGAGGTTTTGAATATAAAACGAGATGATTTTAAAATAACCTACTATTTATTAATGATGGAATTGTATTTATAAAAGATTGTATAATGAATTTTACAATCTTTTTTATATAATATCTTCCTGGAAAGGAGGATTATTATGAAATTAAGAAAAGAACAACAATTGATTAAAGATTTTATTTTTTTAAAGTATAACGACTTTAACTTAGAAGCTTTAGAAAAAGGAATTAAAATAATGTATAATATGCAAAAGTACAATCTAATTAGTTCATATAGTATGTGGAAAGATTTAACTGAAATTTATGTGCTAACTAAACAAGAACTTACTAAAGAATTTGAAAAATTTATTATTGATTCTTTTGTGGCTTTTTTTAATAAAGCAGGCCTAGATTTTTTATTTAATATGATTTTTAGTTTAGAATTACTGAGCCAAGACTTAGTTGCTTATCTTTTTATCAGTCCTGAATTTGATCTAAATTTTGTAGCTGCTATTATATATAAGTTAGTTATGGAGAAACAATTTCAATATGAGATTGAAGTCATCATGTGTGTAAAAAAATATTCAAAAAAATTAAATAAGAATATATTTAATTTTAATATTTTTTTAGAGGAAACATGTCGCATACATTTAAAAGATAAATCATTTAGTGAATTAGATGAATTGGAGTTGGAAGTTTTAGATTTTATAATTAGTTGTTATTCTGGTAACAAAAAAAGATTATCTAAAATAATCTACTCATAATCTCTATTAAATAAAAGGGCTTTTGCTCTTTTATTATTTTAATATATTTTTTTGCGAAGTTCTACCTAATATCCAATCCGTCGAAATATTATAATTACGAGCTATATCATATAAGACGTATGTTGGTATCAGATTTTTACAATTTAAATAATTATAAATAGGAGAGCAACTTACATTTAGATTTTTGGCAAATGTTTTAACATTAATTTTTAATTCATATAATAAAATTCTTAAGTTGCGACTTATAATAACTTTATCTACATTTATAGGTTTTTGATGAATTTGTATATCCGTTAGTGCAAGTAAATAGTCTACATTAATTTGATAAATATTTGCTAAAGATATAAGATGCCTTAAAGGAATTAATCTTTTATTTAACTCCCAGTTAGCATATACACTTTGTTTAACATCAAGCATTTTTGCTAATTCAGTTTGGGAATATCCAAAATATATTCTAGTAAATTTTAACCTCTCATGAATTGTCGTATTAATAATTTGCATATTGTTTTCTCCTTTGGAACAACTACATTTTATACTACTAAATAACAATTCTAAGAAAATTATATTCACAAGAAGAAAAATATAGACACAGAAACAATCTTATGATAGAATTAATATGGTTCCTATGAAATATTTAGGGGCTAATATATAACATAAGAGTGGGGAAAACTTCACCACTCCTTGAAAATTAATAGCAAGTATATTGTACTACGTATACTTGCTCATTTATTATATCATTGATTTAATCTTTAATGTGGTATTTTGGTTTTAAGGAATGATATTTTGCTTCAAAATTATTATAAAAGCATAATTTTTAATTTATAATTAATTTTAAACAAAAATAGAAGTTATTTATACAATTTGAATTAACTTCTATTAATTATCATTTAAAAATACTTTGCCAGTTCCATTTATAAGCCAATCTAAAGATATATTGTATGTTTTACATATTTGGTATGCAAAAGCAGTGCTTATGAGTCTTGTACCATGTTCATAACTACTAATTTGAGATTGAGAAGTGTTTAATAATCTCGCAAGATCTATTTGCAATAAATTGCATTTTAATCTGATTAACTTGATTCTTTTCCCAATTTCTATTTGATCTAAATTAATGTGCAAATTTGTTTGACTATTGGTATTAGTAAGTCCACTAATATAATTAAGCGATACTTTATAATAATTACATAATTTTATTAAATGCTTTAATGGGATGATCTTAGTTGATGATTCAAACATTTGATAAGTTTGTTGCGTTACTTCTAATTTACTTGCCATATCTTTTTGTGTTAAATTATTGCTTTTTCTTAATTCTCTAATCTTTGGAAACATATATATCACCAAGATAATTTTCTCATTTATTAAAAAAATTATTAACAAATACAGACAAATGCGATATTAAATGTTATAATATATACATTGGAGGATTAGAAATGGAAGAAAAATGCTTAGATTTGAAACTATCTGATACTATTATAATATTTGATTCAGCTACAACTAAAGGAGTTAAAATTGAAAACAAGAACCATCAATTAATAGTAACTAAAGTAAATGAAGTTAAAGATGGAAATACAAAAATAAGTTCTTTAAATGAAGAAACAATAAGATGTTTATTTTATTTAGAAGATTTTGCTAACCATTGTAGGGAGCAGGGACTATCAAAAGAATTAAACCTTTGTTTAAACCAGTTGCTTGATTATTTTTATTCTAAAAAGCAGGGAGCAACAATACCAAAAAATAAAATAATAAAACAAGAGCTTCTTCAAAATATTATAATCTTCGAAGATGATTTTGTGAATAATAAATAATTTTTATAAAAAATATATAATTATAAAGGAGTTTTATTAAATGGAAAAAATTATGAGGGACTTGAGTAAGAATTTTAATGAGATAAAAAAATTTTCATTAAAATCTCAAAAAAAATTTTATCTTGAAAAAATTTTGGAAAGTTATACCTTAGAAGAAATAGTTGAGGCAATAAATTTTTACTTACAATTAATAAAGAACAAAGCGGATATTTCAAATTTTGAAAATATGGATAAAGAATGTGAAGATCTTATTATGTTTTTTCAATATAATGAAGATGCTAAGTCGGAGGATGACTTACTTGATGAAGTATGGTTAATTGTAAATGATTTGTGCTATAAAGCTTTGGGAAAAAATGATAGAATGCTTGTTTTGCCCATTACTTTAAGGGATTTAGAATTGAAGATTGACTATGATATTCCAAAAGAAAATATAGTAAAAGTGATAAAATATATTCTTTTGGAATTATCAATTCTTGCCAATTTAATATAGCAAAACTTTGAGTTTATTTGTTTTTGGCTATTATATATTTGTTTTTTTGAATACCTAAAATCCAATCTACTGATATTCCAGAAAGACGTGATAAATCGTAAATATAAGCGGTGCTGATTTGGTATTTTTGCTTTTCATAATCAACGATTGTACTCTTGCCTATATTTAATAAATCTGCTAGTTTCTTTTGACTTAAATTTAATTCTTGCCTTATAGCTTTAATATTTCTACTTATTATTTCAGAATTTAATTCAATGTCTTTATTGCTTTTTTCTAAATCTGTAAATGCGAGTAATGAGTCAACTGTAATTTTATAGAAATTAGCTAGTTTAATTAAATTTTTTAATGGAATTAAGCAATCATTAGTTTCGTAATTAGAATATAAAGATCTTTTTATATTAATTTGATCAGCTATTTCTTGTTGAGTATATCCAAAATAATTGCGTATATTTTTTAGTGATTCGCCTATATTAGTATTTATTCTCATTATACCACTTCCTCTAATTATGATTTTACATTTTTGTAAAAATATTTGAGTTTTTTGACATTGACACCGACCTTTGTGGTATAATAAGATTAATCAAGATTAAAAATTTAAGTCCATACCATAAATTTGCATATCTTGATTGGGTTAGTATAAGAAGAAAAAACAAACTGCTCTTTTTAAATGCTTTTAAAATAAATATACAAAAAAGTTCAATTAGTTATTATTAAGTATTTCTTATACAATGTAGGTGGGTAGGGAACTATATTTTGTAAGCTATTAATAAAATCAATATTGAGTTGATTTTATTTTTGACTTTTTTATTTGAATGTATGAATACTATAAAATTTTAGTGTGGCTATATTTTATTTTTCAAACAAAATAATAGAATTTATAGAACGTAAATTACCTAAAAATAAATTTAAATATTTAGAAATAAAATAAGTTTACTTTAATAAAAAAGCATGATATAATCATATTAGTTGGTATAGTAGCAGTACTCATCATATTTATATTCTTCTTCCAACATAGTTTTTAACTACGAATGGAGGTTATAGCTATGTAATAATTTATGAAATAGTTAATAAAAAATATTTGGAAAGGAATGTGAAAGATGAAAAAAAGTGTTTTTTTATTAATTTTAATGTTTTTTATTTATTTACCAAATGTTGATGCAATTACAAATGTTAATATAGACAGAGAACTAACTACAGATGAATATAATAATTTAAAAAATTTAGGTTTAACAGATGATGATATTATCTATTTAAGTGAAAGTGACTTTAATGATTATAAAGATTTTGTTGTTGGAGAACAAGTTACAGTAACTAAATATTTTAAAGATGTTGAAGTATATACACCTTCTGGTTATAGTAACATTCAAACTCAAGAAATAACCGAGGAGGAATATAATGGTTCTTCGGATATTGTTCCTTTAGCGAGTAGCCATGAAACAAATTATAAAAAATTAACTTTAACTTTAAGTAATCATTTAACTAATCCCACAGCTAGAGTCGCTGTAGCAAAATTACATTGGAAAAAGGTGCCAAAAGTTAAAAGTTTCGATTTGTTTGGTTTTTATTTAGTTGATGGTATGGGAATTACTCAAGCTAGTGCAATTCAAAAAGCTACTGAATACATTGGTAATCCTAATTTGGCTTGTGCTGGTTATATGAATACTGTTACACGTAACTATGAATTTGACAAATTATCTACGGCTTGGAAACATGAAGAAATAATACCACTTTCTTATCGCGGAGTAGCAGTTGCAATGCAATTATATGCAACAGTAAATGTTTGTAATGAATCAGAAGGAGGAGTTGGCATCGTAGTTGTTGGGCAAAATGTTGGTTATGATTTTACTTTAATGGGAAATATTGCATCATATCCAAATAGTACAGTAACTGTCAACGCATCTTATCAACATTCTCAACAAAGGATTTCTTCTTCGGATGCTCTAAAATTTAAATTTAATAGTGGTGGCTATGGCGGAGTGTTTAAATTTAATAATTCAACTATAAGTGGATATTTTGATAACATGAAAGGAGTTAGTGCAACATTATAAATTTAGAAGTTGTTGATTTACAGCCTAGTGAAAAAATATTAATCATGTTAGAAGATATCACAGTTCGAGCAGATGATAATGAATATATTTTAGCAATATGTATAACTACCCAAAGGCTACTTTTATTTCAAGATATAAACAGAATACTTTTTAGAGTTGCCCCAATCACATTAAATGGATACAGACCAAAATATGAAATGATTTTTGAACTTGATAAAAAGAAAATAGAAAAATTTCGATATGAACATGGTATGAATTATTTAAAAATAGATAATAATCATATTTTAGAACTGTATTGTGAAAATTTGAAAGAATATTTATTAGAGATTTAGTTTTATCTATTATAGCTAAAATAATAGAATGTACTTTATTTTTATTATCTATTTAAAGTTAGGAATTATTCCTAGCTTTTTATTTTAAATATCTTATGAGAGAGTGCTACAAAAAACTTTAATTGGAATTATTTGGTGAAATATAGAGACATATTATAATATAACTCATAATTAATAGCAGAGTATTAAAAGATTTACTCTCTTAAAGAATATGTAATTAAAAGTTGCATTTAACTATTTAAGTAATAGTTTAAATAAGAATAATTGACATTTTGATGGTTTTATGTTAAAGTAAGTAGCAAATTTAAGGGGGATTTGCTATGGTAATAGAGACAGCTAGTTTACAAGCATTAAAAAATTTTTCTGTGATGGTAGAAGAAGGATCATTAACTAGAGCAGCTGATAAACTTAATTTAGATAGATCGGCTTTAAGAAAGCAATTTTGTAAATTAGAAGATGATTTTGGAAGAAAACTCTATAACTCATCAAAAAAAACCGGAATCATATTAACACCTGCAGGAGAAATCCTTTATAGTGGAATTAAACGTGCTTTAAATGTATTGATGCTAACTGAAAAGGAAATGAATGAATCAGAAGATATAACTCTTGGTAAGATAAGTTTAGCTATATCTCGTGATATTCAAAAGTATTATATGTCTGATATATTAAATAATTTTATGGATAAAAATAATAATTTAAAAATCAAGTTTATAAATTCTAATTATAAAGATGTTATTAGAAAGATTAGAGAATATAACATTGATTTAATTATAGATGAAATAGAAATTAAACAAGAAAATGACAAACATATTATAATACCTTTATTTGAAGATAATTATTGTTTGGCTTTTAATTCAAAATTAAATACAGAAAATTTAGAATCTATACCAATAGTTCTTCCAATTAAAGAAAACTTTTGTCGAAAAAAAATAACAACTTACTTAGAACAAAATAATATAAAGTATTGTATTAAGTATGAACTATCTGATTTTGAATCCATAGCTGATTTTATTAAAGAAAAACCTGTTGCAGGCATTGTTCCTTATCAAATTGCTAAAGAAAAAGAACTTATTTTTAAATCATTAGAGAATGATTTAAAATATAGAATTAGTGTATTATACGATCAAGAAAATTTAACAAAATCAACTCAAACATTTATTGATTTTATAAAGGAAAATTACTAAAAGGAAAAATTTTCCTTTTTTGTGCCAAACTTTCACTTTACTTTAAAATCCACTTAAATTATTATAACTTGCATGAAACGAAGTGGGGTTAATGAAAAATATAATTGAAATGCACGCTAGTTGGATAGCAGTAAATGCTATACGCGGATGCTATAATAGATGTAAATATTGTTTTTTACAATCAGAAGGAAAGAATTGTGCTTATCCTGAAATTATTTGTAGTCCAGATAAAGCAATAGATGAGTTATTAAATTCTATTTATTATGATCCAAGAATACCTGTATGTTTGTTGCCGGAAACAGATGCTTTCTTAAATGACAGTAATACAAAATATATCTTATCTTTATTAGATGAGTTAGAAAAAAGAAATGTCTTAAATACAATTATAATTGTTACAAAGTGTTTAATACCGAATTATGTTATTGATAAATTAAAATCAATGAAAAATCAAAAAGTTATTTATTTAAGTTATTCAGGTTTAGAGAAATTAGAACCAAATGTAAAACATAAAAACATATTGAAGAATTTTGAAAATTTAAAAGCTGCTGATATTGCTACAATTCATTATTTTAGACCTTTAATACCACAAAATAGTACTAAAATAAGTGATATAATAGCAACTGTCAATCCTTATACAGATATCAGCACGATCACCGGTTTAAAATTGATTCCGAATTTTATTGATAAGATTAGCTTTTGGGATAGTATAAAAGCACATAAAGAAGAAGTTTTACAAGCAGAGAGTGTTTATCCAAAAGTCGCTTGGGATTATTTTCATGGTGGATCATATCATGATAATCAAAAAATTTATCATGCTAATATATGTGCATTATGTGCTAAATTAAAGAAGCCATGTTTCTATTACGGAACGTATGAATGTACAGAATTAAATATTTGTTCTGATGAACAAAGAAGAATTTGTGCTAAAGGTAGACATTTAATACAATTTATAGAGGTTTCTAAGGAATGCGATCAACTATTAAGAAAATTAGGTAAATATACTGATCAAAGAAAATATAATTTAAGTGATAATGGCTTAGAAATTAAAAACGTAGATTTAGAAATGAGTGATTTATCCTATTTGTCATATTTATTAAATATTAGAGTATATGTTACAACTAATAAAATTAGCGAATATACATACAATTCAATTTCTAATGGTGCAAAACCTTTAATATTAGATGATAGCAAGGAGTTCAACTATGAATAAAGAAGTTTATATACAATTTTTAAATAATAATTATAAAAATGCTGTGGATTTAAGTAATAAATTTAAAAAAACTAGAATTCTTGATTGGACAGCATTAGATATTCTAAATGAATTATCTGTACAAATATCTCATGTATTTAATATATTTTATAAAGATTGTAGTGAGAAAAATAGAAAAATTAATAATCTTGGTGATGAATTATCAGATGTAATACTTCAACTTATTGCTTTATCTGATTTAATTAAAATAAATTTATATGATTTTCAAGATGAAGATCTTATATCTTCTTCTAATATTGAAGATTTAACAGTTTTATTTGGACAATTAGTAGAGGCTAATATGGAGATTAATAATAAAAGGTTTTATAAGAAAAGGGAAGATTACGAAAGTCATGAAGATTTTATCATAAGTATTATTACTAAAATGATGTCAATTGTATTTAATGTAGCTCAAACTCATAACTTGGATTTAAATCAAGAATTTAATGATATGTATAAAGATGCTTCTGGTTTTTTAAAAGGCTTTAGAAAAAATGATAAAGGTGATGATGAATATATTGATGTTTATGATGCTGATGAGAAATATCAAGGTATTTATAAAAGAAAAATATTAAACAATTCTAATTATTATGCTAAAACTGTAAATATGATATATATTAATCCTTATAAAAGAACAATTTATCTGCAACTCAAAAATGCTAAACATAATAATGTATTTACTAGAGATTTGTGCGAATTGACAGTAGGCGGTCATTTAACTGCTAATGAAAGTGTAAGTACCTGCCTTGTTAGAGAGGCAAAAGAAGAAACTGGATTAGATTTAGTTAAAAATAAAGTTAAATTTTATACTAAAAGAAAGCAAAAACTTGTTTTAAAGAAAAAATATAAAATAAACGAATTTCAATACTACTATTTTTATGTTGATAACATTTCTTTATATCAATTAAAACAAGACGGAAGAGAATCTAAAAAGTTTGTTGAAGTAAAAGTTAAAGACTTATTATCTCTTATTAAAGATAATAAAAAATTAATTAAAGGATTAATGTTAGTAAATGGTCAATTACAAGAAGTAAAACTAACTATTGCTAATTTCAATACTAAATTTTTTGTTCAAGATGAAATAGTAAAAAATATTTTATTAGAATCAAAGAAATATTTTGTTTCATTTAAAGAGAAAGCTAAAGAAAAGAAAAAAATTAATAAATTAATTAAAGAGATTAGCAAAAGAGCAAATAACTATGATATTGGTGTAGAAAATAGTGATAATTTTGAAACATTAAATGTTATGGAAATAAATAATAATGATTTAAAATACTATATTATGCTTTCTAAAGAATATAATCAGTATGTGGCTCATATGTTTATTTATGCTAATGAGGAAGTTTTAGCAGAAGATTTACTTTATAAAAAATTTGATTTACACGAAAGATGTACTAGGTATTATTATAATCTGATAAATTACGTTAAAGAACATGACAATATTACCATTTTGACTAGAATTTTAGGGGAAATGAAGTAAAAATAAGTACAGAAAAAATACCATAAAATGGAAAGAAAAAATACCATAAAATTTTCATAAAAAGTATAGAAAATCTACTATAAAATTTACTAAACTTTTACCCATTGTTTTAGTAAGATTGGTATGTTATACTGAGTATGCTGGAGAATTTTTAAGAAATTCCTCCTTTTATTTTGTCTTTAAAGTGAAAAAAATTCTCAAAATGGGAAAAAAATTCAACAAAAAAGCAAAATAAACTTGACAATATTTGTCAATTCGATTATTATAGTTGACAATTTAATGTCATGGCACCTTAGTTATAGCAACGAAAGGGGGATAATATGATAAGTATTGCTTTAACGGAAGATCTTATGAAGCCATATGATATGAGAGTGGTAAATGAAATGATAAAAATCTTATTTACTACGTTCAACAATATAATATTTTTAGTTGAGAGATATGATTTACAATTATTAAATCATAATGCCAAAACTGATAAGGTACAAGAAAGTAATGTGTCCGATCGCACTTTTGGTTCTGTTTCTGCTTTAGATATTAATCGAAACTTTATAAAAAATTTTAGAAAAAGACTTAGAATTGTAAAAAACAAAATGACGAATGATGAAAAGATTATTTATGAGTATTCTATTGAAAAGAAAGAAACAGATTCTGTTGTTCAAAGTATTATAAAAAAATATGGCAAAACCTATTATCATATTAAAAAGAGTTGCTATTTAAAAATTTATTTATATTTTAACTTAGATGATGAAAATTCATACTTTGTTAAATATATGAAAGGACATCTTTATTGATGTTCTTTTTTTGAAAGGAGTGATATTAGAACGCAAAAAGAAAAATTAATGAAAGGAGGAGTTTATGGTAGAAGTAAAAACATCAGTACCAACTGATATTTATGATAATGTAGTTAAAAGATGTAAAAGTCTAAATTTAACTAAAGCAGAATACTTGCGATTATTAATTTCATTAGATATCGATGTGCAAAAATATCAAAAACTAGTACAGTACATTTATATATTATATAATAATATTGTTAGTAAACAAGAAACTTTAAAATTGCAAGTTACTCCAGTATATCCATTGCTGTTAGAGCCAAATTAAGGCTGACTAAATCAAATTAATATTGTATAATATAATTGAATATTATTTTGAGGTGATTTGTGATGAAAAAAAAGGTTTTAATTATTTCAATAATAACGTTACTGGCTATTGCATTGGTTGTTACTTTAATTCTAGTCTTTATGAATAAAGATGATAATTCACAACCTTTCGATCAAAAAGAAGATCTACCTATTAATGTTGAAGAAGTGTACGATCATGAAGATAAAAATAACGAACCAGTAGAAGAAGTTACTGAAGTAGATAATGAGGATAATTTGTTAAATGAAACTGTTGAAGAGTCAGAAGATAATATTATGAATAGTGATGTTCAAACAAATGAAGGAAATAATAATTCAAATCAAGGAAATAATAATGATCAAAATGTTTCAAATTCCAATGAACCAGTTAAAAAGCCTCAAGAAACTACACCTGAAGAGGTTGTAGAAAAAACTGTATGTGCTAATGATGATCTGGGATATCAAAAATTTTTAACAAATTATAAATCGATGTATCCTGCATATTTCACTTTTAATTCAGAAAGTGAAGCAATTGCTTTTGGGGAAATGGCTATGAATAATTACGGATATATTTATCAAAGAAATACGCTACCAGTTATCTATGATGGTAATAATTGCAGTAAAGAGATCTGGTATGTAAGACTAACTATTGCTAAAAATGCTTGTACCAAAGATGGAGTTTATAATGATGTTATTCATATACCTGCAACATCAATGGATCTAGTTAGTATTCATGACTATCTAAGATCACTTGGTTATGATTGTGGTAATAAAAGATAAATTATGGGACTTTAATAAAGTCTTTTTTTAATGAAAGGGTGAAAAATAATGAATAGAAAAATAAAATTATTTTTGAAAAAAGTGCCTTTAATGATTATGGCACTTTTTTCTATTTTAATATGTACCAATAATGTTAAAGCTGATACAATAACCATTAATCAAAATTATGTATCAGGCTTTTTCCATGCTCATAAAAGTGGAAATAACTATTCTCGTTATGGGCAAATGGCTTTTTGGTCCACTTCAAATGGGGACAGTTCGTTCTGCATAGAGCCAGGAGCAACATTTAGTAATAGAGCGTCGTATATAACTTATTCTCAAAGTGATTATGATTTAATTAATATCATTAATAATAACACATCAAACAATGCTAATAAAATTAATCAAAGTCAGCTTGATCTAATAAAATTATATGCTTTTTATGGATATGGTTATGATGGACATAATACTAATGAATATAGAATTGCAACCCAAATGTTAATTTGGCGAGTTGTTGATCCTAACCAAGTTTTTACGGATTCTAACTGTACCGTCAATAATTGTAAGGCAATTACTGATGAACAGGCTGGTGTTGCTGATGAAATGACTGAAATTCAAAAGTTAGTGGACAATCACTATTTGCTTCCGTCTTTTAATCGTGAGGAAATTCAGCTGAATTTAGGTGAAAGTACTACGTTATACGATACTAATAATATCTTGTCAACCTTCCAAGTTAGTAGTTGTACAAATTGTAACGCAACAATTAGTGGAAATAGTTTAGTGATTACAGCAACTGGGACAGGAAAATTAAGTGTCAATTTATCTAAAAAAACGAATCCTTATGGAAAATCAATGCTCTTTGCAATTAGTGAGGATTCGCAAAATCAAGTTACTATTGGGGATATAGATCCTATTCCAGCAAGTGTGTTTGGTACTATAAGTGGGGGTAATTTAGAAATCACTAAAACAAGTGAAAACGGAAGTGGTCTAACTGGAGCTACTTTCAAAGTATATAATTCTAGTAATTCCGAAGTATGTACTATTATAACTGATGGAGCAGGAAAAGGAACTTGTAAAAATTTAGCTGTAGGAAATTATACAATACGCGAAGTAAGTTCACCAGTAGGATATATTTTAGATTCAACTGTCTATAATTTTTCAATCACAACATCTAATTATGATATTAAGTTGAATTTTCAAAATAAACTGATAACTGGCAATATAGAATTACAAAAGATTTCTTCATCTCAAGCAACTGATGCTTCTTTAGAAAATGCTATCTATGGAATTTATGATATGAGTGATAATCTCATAACAAAAATTGAAACAGATGCGGATGGTGTTGCTAGATATGAAGGACTTAAATATGGAAACTATTATGTTAAGGAAATTGCACCAAGTGAAGGACATGAACTAGATCCAAATAAATATGAATTCAGTATTTCAAATAACGGGGAAACAATAAAAATTACCTCAACAGAACCAGTTATTAAATTTGATTTTTCTTTAATCAAAACTATTGGTGATGGCAGTTCAGGAGTAATTGAAACAGAAGCTAATGCTACATTTGATATTTATCTATTAAGTACAAATGAAAAAGTTGCTACAATTAAAACAAATGAAAGTGGAAAAGCAAGCATAACTCTTGATTATGGTATTTATCGTGTATGTCAAACTTCAGGAGATTCTGGTACTTTGTTAGCAGATTGTTTTACTATTGATATGAGAAATGGTAATGTCGAAAAAATTGTTAATAATGAATTACTGAAAGCTAAGATAAAAGTTACTAAAATCGATAGTAATACAGGTGAGATTATTCCACTTGCAGGAATAAAATTTAAGATTAAAAATCTTGATACGGATGAATATATATGTCAAGTAACTGATAAAGAACAATGCGTATTTGAAACAAATGCAGATGGTATATTGATTACTCCTCTATCACTTACAGCAGGTCATTATCAATTGGAGGAATTAGATCAAGAATTAGAAGGGTATTTATGGAATAGTAAACCTTTAGAATTTTATATTAGTGCAGATAATATTATCTATGATGATTCATTTGGAGCTATTGTAGAATTAGAATTTGAAAATACTCCAGTTAAAGGCAGAATAGAAATATTTAAGTATGGTGAAGAAGTATCATTTGAAAATGGAATAGAATATAATAAGATTCCACTAAAAGATATTACCTTTGCTTTATATGATGAAAATTGGAATTTAATTCAATATATAACTACAAATGAACAAGGTTATGGTACTTTTGAAGGTAATCTTGGCAAGTATTATTTAAAGGAAATTGAAACATTAGATGGATATGTTTTAAATGAAACTGTTTATGAAATCAATTTAACTTATCAAGATCAATACACCCAAATAGTAACTGAAAAGATAGAAATTGTTAACTATTTGAAAAAAGGAACATTAGAACTTTTGAAAGTAGATGCAAATACTGGAAAGGCTATGTCAAATGTAGAATTTGAAATTTATAATGAAAATGATGAACTTATCCATCAAGGTAAAACTAATAGTGATGGACTTCTTATAATTGATTCTATTCCGATTGGAAGATATTACATTTTAGAAGTTGGAACCAATGAAGGTTATATTTTAAATGCCAATAAAATTTATTTTGAAATAACAAGTAATGATGAAGTGGTTGAAGTAGAAATGGAAAATGATAAAATAAATGGCACAATTAAATTATTAAAAACTGATGAATCTGGGAATCCATTAGCAGGAGTAAAATTTGCTTTATATGATATTAATAATCGATTAGTTGGTGAATATATAACTGATGAAAATGGTTATATTGAAATCACATTAGATTTTGGTAAGTATTACTTAAAAGAGATAGAATCTCTTGATGGATATGTTTTAAATAATCAAAGATATGACTTTGAAATTACAGAACAATATCAAGTTATCGAAATTGTTGTAACTAATAGTCGAGAAATTGAAGTTCCGAAAACTGCTACAAAGGACTTAACATATATATTAGGAGGAATTTTAGTATTAATGGGAATCGGAACTAGTATTTATGGCTTTGTTAAAAAGAAAAAGAATTAAGAAATGGAGCTTATTTATAATAGGCTCTTTTCTTATTGCCATAGGTATAGGTATCATTGTTGTAAAAACATTACTAGATTATCAATATGAGAAACAAGAATCTAAATTGATAGACTTGTATATTGAAAGCACAACTAACGAATATCAAAATGTACAAGCAGATAATTCAGAAACTAAAACTTCTAATGATTTATCTATAAGTGAAAAATATTTAGGGGTTTTAGAAATTCCAACTATTAATTTAAAAAAAGGCTTTTTTGAAAAAAATAGTTCTTTAAATACAATTTCTAAAAATGTAGAGATTTTAGAAGAATCAGATATGCCTAATATAAAAAACGGAAATCTAGTTTTGGCAGCTCATTCAGGAACAGGACGATATGCTTTTTTTAGAAACTTATATAAGTTAAAGATAAATGATAATGCTTATATTTATTATCAAGGATTAAAATATGAATATGAAATTGTGAAAATAGAATATCAAGACAAAGATGGAACAATTACAATTTCTAAATTAGAGCAAGAGAGTTATTTAATTTTAACTACTTGTGATCAAAAAGATAAAACTAAGCAGATAGTAATTACTGCTAAATTAATTAATACAGAAAATTATTAAAATAGAAAGAAGGATGTAATTATGAAAAATAAAAAGAAAAAAGGATTATTAATATTATTAGGGGTTAGTGTAGTTGCTGTAATAGGTGGTACACTAGCTTACTTTACAACAAGTGATAGTATAACAAACAATTTTGAAACAGCTTTATATCAACATAAGATAGTTGAAAATTTTGAATCACCTAGCGATTGGACACCAGGAACAACAACAGAGAAAACAATTAGTGTTACCAATGAAGGAAGTATTCCTATGGCTCTTAGAGCTAGTTATGTCGAAAAGTGGATTAATGGAAATGGTGAGGAAATTTCATTAGTTGATGAAAATGATAATAGGGCAGCGATAATAAATTTTAATGATGATTGGACTAAAAATTCTGATGGATATTATTATTATGGATCTAAGGAAAATTTAACAAAACTAAATAAAGATGAAACATCTTCGTCTTTTATAAATAGTGTAACGTTTAATGAGAATATTTCAGCTAAATTAGTTAAGAAAGTTTCTGCTGATGGCAAAACAATTACTTATACATCGAGTTGCGAAGGTTATGATAATGCTACTTATGTGCTTACTATCACTATTGACACAATTCAGTATGATCAAGCTACAAACGTTTGGTAGATAAGAGATTTATAATCTCTTTAATTGGGGAGAATGATTATGTTATTAAAGATTAAAAATATAATTTTTGGTGTAATTTACTTTTTTGTTATCATTTATTTAGTTATTTATATTCCGTGTTTGTGGGGTTCAAAACCCTTAGTTGTAATGTCAGGATCTATGGAGCCAATTTTGAAGGTAGGTGGAATTCTATATTATGAAGAAGTGGATTTAAATGATTTAAAAGATGGAGATATTTTAGTTTATAAAACAAAAGATCATATTATATCTCATCGTATCATCGATATAATTGACTTAAATTTTGTAACTAAGGGAGATGCAAATAATACATTTGATCCAAACTTAGTAAATGAGAATCAAGTGCTTGGTAAAGGAACAAATTGGTCAATACCATATATTGGGTATTATGCTGATTTCATATACAATCATAAATATCTTCTTTACATCAGTTTAGGCTTAATTGTCGTAGATATATGTAATGATATTTATAAACAACATAAAAAGAAAGAGGGCGCAAAATTTGAAAAAAGTACTTAAAATATCATCTCTTTTACTAGCTATTATTTTACCTTTATCATCAACTTTTGCATCTTTTACAACAATGGATTCTATTACTAATAATATAAAAACGATTGATTATCAATTAAAAATAAATCCAAATGGTGGAAAGTATAATGAAAATAATGTTATTATTGACAATAACAACGTTGTTTTACCTACACCTATAAAAAGTGGATACGATTTTTTAGGGTATAGTACATCTTTGAATGGTGAAATTAAATATTCTTCTTCAATTAATAATGTAGAGAGTATTAATAACCAATTGCTTTATGCTAATTGGGGTGTAGAAAGTTATACTATTCAGTACAATTTGAATGGTGGTACTTTAAGCAATCCTAAAACTAGTTACAATATAGAAGAAACTTTTACTTTACCAATTCCTACTCGGACTGGATATGATTTTGCTGGTTGGACTGGTACTGGTGTAAGTACACCGACAACTAATTTAACAATAACTAATTCAACTGGAAATAAAACTTTTACTGCTAACTGGAAAGCAAAAAAATATTCAGTAGATATTAATTCGATTATTCAGAATGTTTCATATGCTTCTGGGTTAAATGGTTTTACTTTTACGGTTTGGATTGACGGAGTTCTAGTGGCTAATAGGGTTACCGATTACTATAATAACTCTGTTAACTATGGTTCTAAAGTTAGAGTATATGTTTATGATCGAGATGGATATAGTGTAACCTCATTTAGAGATCAAACTTGGACAGTAAACGGAAATTTGGTAATTAATCCTAGCTGGTATGATAATATTGCACCTACAATTACCAGTTTTACAGTTGAAAACCTAGGATATTATAATCCAGATAAAGGACCAGCAGCTGGCTGGAATATTCGTGTTACGATAAATGCTTATGATAATGGAACTGGTATTCAAAAATATCAGATGTGGATTGAACCTTATAAAAATGGTAGTGGTTCAACAATTCATGAAACTCAATCAAGAGTATTCACTAATGTTTTATATTTGCAAGAATCAACTGGCAGAACCTTCTGTGCAACGGCAATTGATAATGCTGGAAATAAATCGCAAAAATGTGATACGATTAGAATTTAAAATATATAATACAAATTTAAAGGGGGAATTAAAAAATGAATGAATTTTGTATTATCGGAAGATTAACAGACGATCCAGAACTTAAAATGCTAGAGAATAATGATAAAGTTGTCAATGTAACTGTAGCAGTGGATCGGGATTATAAAGATAAAAATGGAAAAAAGAAAACAGACTTTTTAAAATTTGCTTTATGGAATAAAAAAGCTGAAAATTTATGTAAGCTAAGTAAAAAAGGATCTTTAGTTCAAATTAAGGGGTATATTGTTACTAAAAAAGAAAAAGTCGGTGATAAAGTTATTGAAAAACCATGGCCTGTTGTAACCCAATATACTCATATTCAAAATAAAAAAGATCTAAATAAGAATGTAGAAAGCAGTAAAGAAACTGAAGGTATAGAAGTTTAATATGTTTGACAAAAATAAAATTTATGAGATGCAAGAATTATTAGATAAGTATGTATTATATAATTTAGAATTTCGTAAACTTGGAAATAACGCAAATGGAGAATTAGAGTTATTATTAAAAACAGGTACTGATAAAGTATCTGTTTTTAGATCTGTGAATCATACTTCTAAACATGATTATTTGAAGTTAAGCGAAGAACAAGCAAAAAAAGTGTGTTTTAAATTTGATAGGGAGGAGAATATAGTGGATTTAGATATTGTAGCAATAGTTGTGAGAACATCTGACATTAACATACCAGCTGGTAGATATACTCTAAAAACTCTTGATGAGTTAACAAAAGCACAAGATTTAGAAGAAAGACCTAAAAGTGATTTTGAAGATGGAATTGTCTATTTAATAGTAGAGAATTCAGTTGGTTGTGATTTATATGATGGTGTTTATACTTTTTCAAAAGAAAACCATGGACTATTAGAAGATTTAGAAAAGAAGTATGAACAGGAAACAGATGAGTTATTAAAAAATAATTTGAAATTAATTTTAGATTATCAAAAAAATTGTGAGGAACTTTTAATGTAAAAAAGAGTAAAAAAAGGGGGGAAAATAGTATAAAAAGAACAAAAAAACTAGAAGTCCTTCCCAACAAGACTTCTAGTATAAATGCAGTGGTTTTCAACAAAAAACCAAAAAAATTATATAACAAAAATAGCAAAAAGACAATACAAAAAATTCGTAATTGGCTTTTAATTACTACCGTTTTTCTTTTTACATTATGTGTAAATATAAATAATGTAAGAGCTGTAGAAAAGATCGAAGGTGGTGATTTAACAGAAACGGATTTAAAAACTATGATTTATAATACAGCTACGACAATACAAGGAATAGGTATTTTTATAGCATTTGTTGTTTTAGTGGTCTTTATAGTTCAATTTATATATGGTGATGATGAATTGAAACAAAGAAGAAAAAAGACAATTTTATATACACTTGGGGGTATAGTATTACTAATTTTAGCTCCATCAATTATTAATTTAATTATTGATTCATTAGTGGTTAGTGAAACATGATGATAGCTAGTATTGTTTCCGATATTAGATTCGGAATATTTGATGTGTTGCGTGGGCTTGGCATGTCTATTGTGAATACCATTTATAATACAATAGATACTTTATATGAAGTGGCAGAAAAAATAAATAGTATTAATTTTATCGATTTACTAAAGGATATGGATGGATCAATATTTGTAAAAGTATTTAATGCTTTTTTTATTTTGTCATTTACAGTTTTATTCTTGTTTTCAGTATGGAAAATTACTTTTAAAATTTTAGATGCTGATTCTCAAGAAACACCATTATTTGAAATAGTAAAAGAAATTGTAAAATGTGGTGTTCTTATTTTTTGTACTTACTTATTATTTAATACATCTATTAATATTGGTGTACAATTTTCTAAGATGGTTTATGATAATTTTACTACTGAAAGTTCAACTATTGGAGATAAAATGAAAACAGCATATTTGACAGCGAATGAAGCATGTTTTGCAGAATCAGCTGGGGAAAGTAAGGACGAATCGAATGTAAATGGCTTAAAAGAACAATTAGAGGGATATGCTGATGTTTCAAATGCAACGACAATGGAAGATTTTGAAAAACTGGTGCGAAATGGTACTTTAGATGCTTCTATTGTTAGTGATTCAGGATCATTTAGCTATCGATGTGAGATTTATAAAAAAGGATTTTTTAACGATGGAGAAGATTATGCTTTTAATTATAATTTTTTGTTTGGAATTGTAATTGGCATAATATTTCTTTTTGCCATTGCATTTGCAGTAATTCAATTAGGACGAAGGCAATTTGAAATAGTTTTTTTAATGACAATAGCACCTTTAGTTTTTGCTACATCGGTTTGTCGTAAAGAACAACGATCGGCTTTATATCAGCAACTTGCTTCACTTGTGTTGCAAGCAGCAGCAATGATGCTTCTAATTGGTCTAACATCTATTATGTTTAGTGCCATTCAAAATAGTGAAGTGATTAATGAAATGTCATATTTTATGAAAATTGTTGCTCAATCTATTTTATATATTGGATGTGCTACGTTATTACTTACTGGTTCTACATCACTAAATCGATTTATTGGTGAAAATGTATCGGCAAATAGTGGTAGAGACATGTTAACATCTATGTTAGGAATTGGAGGCTCCGCTATTGCTGCTGGAGGAATGGTAAAAGATGTTTTAAAAACAGGTAAGAATGTTAGCTCTAATTTAAATCAGAGTAGAAAAGGAATATCTCAATTAGCTAGAAGTGGAGCATCTCAAGTGAAAGATACTATCGTAGGTGCTGCAACTTCTTTATCACCTGGATTTAGTAGTTTCTATGGAAAAAGAGAAGCTAATAAAGTTAATAAAGGAGCTGCAAATATGACAAGAGGAACAATGATGCAACAGAGTTCTAATCCATTTATACGTGCCTATGGCAGAAATTTGGTTGCAAAGGGAGAAAATAAAATTAATGATGCTGCTAGTAAATGGGATTTTGTAAATAACAAATATAATCCAGAGCATCTAAAAAATAAAATGGAAGAATCAAAAGCAAATATCAATGCTATAAAAAGTGGTTTTGGTGGAACTTTTGATAGCATTAGAAACTTTGGAAATCCAAACCATGCTAGGTATAAAAATCGACCAAAAGTATCAGGATTATCTAATGAAAGTGAAAGTATTTAAAAAAGGGGGAAAATAAATGTATATAACATTAAAAAGTATAAAAAAGAATATAAGTTTCTTCAAATTAGAAACAGAAGACTTGGCATTGGGATTTATAATTGGCTTTTTATTCACTATATTTTTTCTCCTTCATTTTTATACTTTGTCATTTTTGATTTTAAGTGGAGGTATTATATCATTGCTTCCAGTTGATTTCAGTAAATGTAACAGAGTGTATAAATTAGGAATTCTTTTTTTTGAATTTTTAATTAGGGCAAAAGTTTATGTATTTGGAAAGGGGGAAAATTAGTGAATATTGAAAAAATAAAAAAGAAGGAAAATAGAAATGTTGATAAAATAAGAAAATTGCGAACAACAAAATATCTAACAATGAATGATCTGAAAAAGAAAATTCATAATTCTCAGTTTATTACTAATATTAGTAGCATAGAGAGTAATGGAGTAATTCATTTAAAAACTAATCAATTTGCTTTGATGTATAAAGTTAGTTCCATAGACTTATCTCTCACAACGGAACGTGAAAAAAATATTTTTTATAATACTTTATCAAAATTATATCGATTACCTTTTACTATTAAAGCATATAAAATAGATGACAAGATCAATTTAAATAAAAATAAAGAAGAATTACAAAGTTTGATTCATAATTCTAATAATGAAAATGCCAAAAGTATTTTATCCAATAATTTAAATTTTATAGAACGAATAGAACAGGAAAATATGACATCAGCTAGTTCTTATTTTTTTGCAATTATTTGTAAAAGTGAAGAAGAATTAGAGAAAAATAAAGAGATTTTTGAAATGGCATGTGCCTCAATAGTTCCGAGTTTAAACATTGAACTTATTTCTAATATTAAATTTTTAGTTAAAATTTTTGCTAATCTTTATTTTTCAGATGTTAATTTAGATCAAATTCTCTATTATGATATGGTAGATTTATTAGTACCTTCCACAGTTAGAGAAATGGTATCTTCTTTAAAATTTGATGATAAAGATATTCAACTTCTAACAATAAAAAATTATCCACTTTTTATAGAGGATCATTTTTTGGATCGAATAATTAATTTACCAAATGTAAAAGCGTCTATTACTATAAAAAATATTGAGAATCAAAGTAGTTTAATTAATAATTTGAATAGTAGTTATAAAGCTGTATTAGCTGATTATAATTCAAATAAGAACTTAAGTGATTCTACTGAAATGAGATCGTTGTTAGATAACTATCGGTTATTAATTGAACAAATTACTGCAAATGATGAAAAAATAAAAGAAGTGGATATTGTTCTAGCAATTTCTGGAACAAAAGAAGAACGAGAAGAAATAGTTAAAGAGATTAAAAGAAATGCAGATCTTTATCAAATTAAAGTAGATATTCCAAGATTTTTGCAATTATCTGCTTGGCAAACTTATGATTTAACTGATAAAAGTCTCAAGGGGTATGAAATGTACTTTCCGACACAAACTTTGGCTGCTGGATTCTTTTTTACAGAAAGCTATCATAATGATACAACTGGCTGGCTTGTAGGAGAAGATGTTTATGGTTTACCTATATTCTTTGATCCTTATTCTTTAAGTAAAAATCGTATTAATCATAATATATCTATTTTAGGTACTTCTGGGGCAGGTAAGAGTTTCCTACTAAAATTAATGATATTAAATGAGTTTGCTAGAAATACTAGAATTGTTGTTTTTGATATAGAAAATGAGTATTCGAAATTATGTAAAAGGTGTGGTGGAGAGATAATTAATTTAGCAAATAAATCTTTAATTAACCCACTTCAAGTTAGATATGTTTTAACAGATGATGATGATACATCAATTTTAAGTAAGCATTTGGGATTTTTAGAAAATTTCTTTATAACTATTTTTAATGATATATCTGAAAAGGAACTAGTGGTTTTATTAGATATAGTTGAAAAGTTTTATAATTCTCGTGGTATAACTAATGAAACAAAATTAGAAGAGTATCAAAGGATGACTTCCAAAGATTATCCAATTTTTTCTGACTTGTATGCTTATATATTAGAGAAGCAAAAGGATAATATTAGCTTAGAAATGTCATCAATTCTTTCAAGCTTGGAAGTTTTAGTTAAAAGATTAGTTATAGGCCAGGATAGTAATTTATTTAATGGAATTACTACAATAGATTTAAACAATAATTTAATTGTATTTAATTTACAAGAACTATTTTTTAATTCTAGTAGAAGAATAATTAATACCCAAATGTTAAACCTGCTTACTTATCTTAGCAATGTAATTGTTGATAATAAAAATAAAAATGAATTGGATCATGAGTTTAATAAAATGATGATGGTATTTGATGAAGCTCATAATTATATTGATGAAGATAATCCTACATTAATTAAGTATATGGATCAAATTAGTAGACGTGCTAGAAAGTATAAATTATCAGTTGTTCTTGCTAGTCAGCAACCAAGTGATTTTACAAGTACAAATAATATTCTACGTCATGCTTCTGCGATGTTTAACAATTGCCAATATCAAATTTTTGGTATGTTAAAAGATAATGATGTAGAGGCAGTAGCTAAATTATATACAAATACTCCACTTACAGAAACGCAAAAGAACTTTTTAGCAAAATGTAATCAAGGGGAATTCTTGTTAAATATTACCAACAAAAATCGAATAAGAACTAAAGTTTTTGCAACTCCAATACAGAAATATTTTATGGGGGAAGTAGATGAAATTACTCAAGAAATTATTGACGATTAAAATTGTGTGCATCCTAATTGGAGTAGTTGGTTTTTTTGTAATCGTAATTTCATTAATTGCGGCTATTTTTGGAGTAAATATCGGATATGAGAGTGCGAATAATTTAGCTGGAGATTATAGGGGGATGTCAGCAGTTGTAAATAATCAGATCTATGCCCAGCGATATAGATTACTGCTAGATGAACTTATGGTTGCCAACGGATATGTTAGTTTAGAAAGACTTGTATTTTATTTACAAAGAACAAATAATGTTTTAGATGTTACAACGCTATCTGATGAAACATGGAAAGAGGCTTATTTGGCAAATTTAAATGTGCAATCTAGGCAAATGAAACCGATTAAAACTGTTTGTAAAGAATTAAAAGAAAATGAAGATTTACCAGAATATACAATTGAAAGTGGAACAAATGAAAATGGCGTTGAAATTGAGGCTTTAAATCTTTGTTATGTATTAGATAAAGATGTGGCGACTTCAGATGATTATACTGAAGATTATCCATATCTTCCGTTTTCATTTCCATTTGATTTAGAACAAGACTTTACTACTACTTCTTTTGTTTTTGAAAATAGAGAAGTAAATTTAGATTTAACAGAGGAGGAACAAGCCTCTGCTAATTTTCATTCTGGATGGGATTTTGCTGTACCCATTGGAACTGAATTTTATTCAGTATGTAACGGAACAATTGATGAAGTGATTATGACACAAAATAATGATTTGTCCTACAATGAATCTAAAAATGCAACTGGTAATTATATATCAGTCAAGTGCGACAATGGTCTAATAGTAACTTATCGACACATTAAGTATATGAGTATGCCATATGGTATTAGAGAAGGTACAAGAGTAGAAAGAAATGATTTGCTAGGTTTAACTTCAACTACTGGTCGGAGTACGGGACCTCATTTACATATTGACGTTGTAAATGATAAAGGAATTTACATGGATTTCATGGAATATGTACAGTTTGGGTTCGAAAAATATCAAGGTAATATAACAGAAGGGGGAATTTATGGTAGAAAAATATCTTGAAGAAGTTAGAAATGGTGATGATTTAAAAAACTATGTAATTGATTATTATATAGAAAATTATAAAGATTCTACAATGGAAAAAATGATTTTAGCAATGGAAGATTTAATGAAGTATGGTTGTATTTCTGGTATTATTCCAAATTTAATATATTATGAAGATACAACAAATTTTTATGATAAATATAAAAATAACATTAATAAAATGGTTAGTAATATAGGCATTCCAATGGAAGAAATTTTTGGTGATAAATTTGATAAAGAAGATCCGTTAGTTTTAGATATTACAAACAAGAATTTATTAGCATGGTTTGGATTTGAAGAGACAGCTTCACAAATATATGAACAAATCATTGAAAAGGTGAATTCTAATCAATATGATTATAGCTATTAAAAGTTAGGGGGAAATATGATAAATATTTATAGAAGAAATTTTGGAAGAAAGATAAGACATTTAAGAAGAGATGTTTTTGGCTATTCCATTGCACATTTTGCTCACTTAGTAGATTGTGATAAAGATACTATTTATGAAATTGAAATAGGAGCTATAAAGTGTCCTGAACCACAGCTTATATTAAGAATCGCAGATGTTCTCGATTCTTTTTATATGCAATTTGTTAGGCCAAAGTATGAAAAGATTTTTTTATATAACTTAAATTGGGGAACATCTAATCCTTATGAGATTTTATCTATGATGCAATTTACACAGGCTCTTGGTGATGCAATTATACAAGTTAAAAATCATAAAATGGAGGAGGATAATGAAAAATAAAGAACTTATAAAGCAAAAAATTTTAGAGATTGGCAATAAGAAAAACATTAAAACAGTATTTGAAGATTTTGTAATCTGTGCTGCTTATGCTATATCTAATTCTGTGTACTATGATCAATCAAAAGAAGATCAATATTTAGCAATTTCTAGTAAATATCAAAACGAAGATTTGGATGGATTTGCTGAAATGATTGCATATCTAACATTAGAATATGCTAAGGAAAACCCACGAGATATTCTTGGTGAATTATATGAAGAATTCGGTCTATTTAATTCAATAAATAGGCAGTACTTCACACCAGAACATTTGTGTAATCTAATGACGCAAATCACCCTAGAAAATATAGATGTAAATAATACAATAAAGAAAAAAGGATATATTTCAATTAATGATCCTGCTTGTGGAAGTGGCAGAACACTTCTTTCTGCTTTAAAATATCTTGAAAAAAAAGGTATTGATTTAGATTGTGTTTTTGTAGAAGGTGATGACGTATCATTATTTTGTGCATGTATGACTTATCTTAATTTATCATTGTATGGAGCTAGTGGAGTAGTAAAACATCAGGACACTTTAACTCAAAAGGTGTATTCTGTGTTTTATACCCCTCAGTATGTTTATAATAAAAAGTTACACGAAAATATGCAAGATAAAAGTGGAATAGAAGAAATACCACTTGCATAATAACGGGGTAAATATGAAAATTATTGAAATTTACGACTATGATACAAAAGATACAATAATGTCTTTAAAAACTAATAAGAAAAAGCATATTCAAAAAGACGTGATTGATTATTTAAAAAAGGAAGGCTTTAATCTTCTTTTACAAGGAAAGATAACTCCATTTAGTGATGCTTATTTATATTGGCTAGCATATAACAAAAATACAGGCAAAACCATGAAACTCTGGTATCGTGAAAAAGAAAAGTCTAATATAATCGAAGAAGAAGTAGAAAAGGAAGATGTCTATGAACAACTATAAAATTAACTGTCAACTAGTTATTCTGTTATTAAATAACAATAATGAGTATAGTAATAAATATACTACTTACATTAATAATAATTTGGATTTCATGAATATTTTAGATGAATATTATGAAAGCAAAGATATGAGGACTATTATGATTGATAAAAATAATCAGTCTATATGTTTTTCAAATCCAGATGTTAAAGTCAGTTATTATGATAGGGCTAGCAATAAAGCTGAAGTTTATACAGAGGAAGTACATATACATTGTAATGATTTAGAAGATTTTGATCGATTTGCAAATTATTTGTATAGTACAGAAGAGTTTAAAAATAGTTTAGTTGATACATGTCCACTTCCACATTATGAATTTCTTAAAAAATTGAATGAAAGTGAACTAGTTATAGAACCAATGACAAATGAAAAAGACATTACTAGAAGTTTAGTAAATTATTTAGCTCAAAAAGATAATGAAACTATTTTTAGAGCTATAGCAATTCATTTTTGCAATTTAATAGATAATCCAAGAGATATAGATACTAATTTAGTCCATAGATTGAATGATATTTATAAAAACTCTGTTATGAATAATAATGAATTATTTTTTTCATCTAGCATTGCGAACCAAATCATTAGTACTATTGAAAAGGAAGATAGTCATACAATTACAAGACATATGCCAAATAATAATATAGAATTAAATAATAATTCTGTGGAATATGTAGTTGACGAAAACAAAGAATATAATTTTTAGTTTGGAGGTAGAAATGAAAGATAAAATTGTTTTAAGTTTAAAAGAAATAAGAAATTATAGATTTTCAATTATACAAATAAATGATGATCTTTATATAAACGAAAAAGATTTAGATAATATTGAAAAATTAAGATTAAAAGGTTTTAATGATTTAGCAGATTCTTTAAATAAGTTAAAAGTTTACCATTTAGAAGATAGTGTAAATGATAATAAAATTAGTGATGGGTATGGTTTAAATAGTTATAATAGAACATTTAATAATTTTGAGTATAAAAATGATGACATCAACTTTTGTCTTTTTATAGTTGTTGCTGTTCTAATGATATTAATTTTCTTTTTTTTCTTGCCAATATGCTATAGTACCATTTGGTAATTAATTATTGAAAGGGGGAGTATGATGAGAGATAAATTAGAATCAGAAGTATACAATAGCAAAATATTTCAATGGCTTAAATCTGATAATATGATCTTTTATGATTCAGATTATATATTTATTAAATATCCATATTCAGAAAATTTAGATTTAATCTATGGGAATTATCTTAGTTATGTTGGTATTGGTAGCAGTTTAAAATATGCTGGAATATATGATAAAGAAAAAAATGTTTTATTTGCTATAGATTATAATTTAAAAAATGCTTTAAAACTTTCTTGGGATGATAAAATATTCAAAGATCTGTCAGAGTTAGAATTGGGATTAATTTCCAAGTTAAATACTTGTATTAATGATTACGTATATCAAAATAAAGAAGAATTTTATAAAGCGGTCAATGATTATAAAGGATATGTTGACGTTAGTGATATTGAATCTGATTTTATAAGAGGAAAAACGAATTACAAATACAATACTAATATATCTAAAATATCAAACGAAGATATTTTAAAATATTTAGACCATGAAGAATATGTTTTTGATTGGGCATTTGATTACATTCAAAAAAATAAAAAGTATATAGGTGAAAATCTAAAAGATAACGATGTTAAGAATGAATATTTAACTTCAATTCTTAATAATAAAAATCATCCACTACATAAGGCGCGAGAAATAAGAATATCTTTGGAAAAAATTGCTGCTTCAACGGTACATGTATATATTTATAAAAATGATATAGCATTTGATTTTAAATATGATAAAACATCATTGATGAATAGTGTATCTAATTCTTATATTTCTACTTATAATATGTCAGCTTCTGATCGTAGGGAATATGAAAAGCAATTTGGAAAATATACGGATTTTAATTTTAATGATATTTACAAAATAGAATATAGAAATAAACCAATCTATGTTGATCGAAATTATGAAAATTCGTTAAAAAAAGAATATACATTATGAAAGATATAAATGAATATAGAAAATATTTACCTGATTATTTAAAAAAATATCATGGAATAACAAATCCAAAAAAATTTTTTCGATGTTTAAACCCCGAACATGGGGATGAACATCCTAGTATGATCTATACACCCAAATATAATATATGTAAATGTTTTGCATGTGGAGTACACTACGATATATTTTCATTAGTAAAATTAGATTTTCATTTATCTTCTTTTCAAGAGCAAATAAAAAAGGTTGAAGAATTGTTTTTAAATTATGTCCCAGAAAAATCAGAATTTAATCAAAAAATAATTAAGTATGATTATACCAATTATTTTAATAAGTGTATTAAAAATATTCATGAAACAAATTATTTATTACAAAGAGGAATATCACAAGAACTAATTGATAAATATAGAATTGGTTATGATAACGAAAGGCAATTAGTTATCTTTCCTATTAATAAATATTGTTATTATGCTCGTTCAGTAAATAATGATCTTAAATTAAAAAGTAAGGGAAATAGTGATATATGGAATAAGCACTATTTTTTAAATGGTAGTAAGGAAGATCTGATTTATGTAACTGAAGGTATTATTGATTCTTTATCATTAGAAATGGTCGATAATAAGGTTAAAACAACAAGTATTAATGGAGTAGGGAATATCAATTCATTGATTCAAGCGATAAAGAAGAGTAATTATAAAGGTGCAATTGTTATTACGTTTGATAATGATGAGTCAGGGATAAAAGCGAGTAAAGAATTGAAGGAAAAATTATCTTGTTTAGGAGTTAAGTCTTATGATTGTAATTTATCTGCATTTGTAGATAATGCAAAAGATATTAATGAGGCCTTAGTGAAAAATAAGAAAAAATTAAAAGAGAGTTTTCAATACATTAATGCTCTTTATAAATACGACAATTATTTAAGAACTGAAAAAGAGGGTGAGGATATTGTATTATGATAGTCAAAATTTAATCAAAGAAAAAATGAAGGAACAGCAAAAAGCAAGATTTGATTATCAACAAAAAATGGTAGAAATAAAAAATAAATATGGGGTTGATTTTAATATAAATTATTTAGATTCGGATTATATTAAAGAGATTGTTTTTAATATCTCTAACTATAAAAATAAAATAAATGATATTCAAATTAATTATGATAATGATATGAATCTAATCAGTATGAATTATCAATATTCTGATAATCGAATTGCTAAAAATTTTAATCCAAAAAAAGTAATTAAAGAGATAGAAAAAGAAAATAATTTACAAACCATTTTCTTAGAGATTATTGGCTGTATGAATGAATATATTGAAAAAAAGCAAAAAATAAGCACAAAAAGAGATGTTAATTTAAATACACAAGAAAAAATGTTACAAATAAATAAGAATAATGAAAATTAGCAACTTTAAAAATAAATACTTACCAATTAAGCTAGAGTTTACCTGGTTTTTTAAAATAAAATACATATTTTTATATGTAAAAAGTATGTATTTTTGCGAGTGCAAAAATAGAATTGCACCAGTAAAATAAAAGAAAAAGCCTTATAAAATAAGGGTTTGTTCTTTTAACTGGTGCAAACACCATATCCTGTTTAATTTTTAAAGTTGTAAAAATAAGGGAAATTATAGAAATAAATGGGAAGGAGGACAAGATTATGACAATAAGTATGCTTGAAGAAAGTTTACTTTCTTTAGATGGTGAATATAGAGAGTCGTTAGCTCATTGTTTAGTTGAAAAAAAGTATCTTAGCGATACTCCTTTGCAATTATCTCTAGGAACAGAGAAACAGCAAAAAGAATTAGAAGAAGTTTACAATCAGGTTTTAACACAGAAACAAGTAAATGAAATAGTTGATTATATCTCTAATGAAATGAAAGATGATTTTCAATATAATTCTTTTAAAAGAATTGTATCTGAATATTATAATCGAAAAGAAGAATTAGAAATTAATATTTAATTGCATATTTTAAAAACCTACTGTATAATACTATCTTGATGTCAGTGGGTGGTATAACATGAATTATAAGTATGATTCGATTGTTTATTTATTAAAAAAGAAATATAGTAATTATCTAGGTAATACTCTTGCTTTACTTGAATCAGCGGATTTGCATACCATAATACAGGTATTATTGCCTGAGTATAGATTGTATATTTTTAAACAAATAAGTCAATTATTATCACCAGATGATTATTGTCGCGGTCTTAAATATGCTTACACAAAAACTTTAGGCGTTAATTCAAAAGAAAGTAAATTATCATTAGAGGAAATTTTGGATTTATTTAAAATGGCTGATCCTAAAAAAATAATGGGTGCAGATTATAGAAGATTTTTAAAATTTCCAAATGAAGTAACTATTTATCGTGGTACAAATGAAAATGGTGATTCGAATGCTATATCATGGACTATTGATAGAAAAAGGGCAATATGGTTCTATAAAAAATATGGTTCTAAGGGAACGGTATTTAAAGCGAAAATAAAAAAAGAAGATATTATTTGTTATTTGGATAAAACAGCTTGCTTTGAAAAAGAAGCAATTATTAATCCACAAAAAATATTCCAACTTGTAGAGCTTTCAAAAGATGAAATAGATAAAGATATTGACTTTAGTTCTTTAGATTATCATCCGGTTGCAATTGTTAATTACGATTATGTTATAAATGCAACTAGATATGTTGTGCAATCTTTAGCTAATATTGGCATAATGCCAACACAAGAATTGATTTCTGAAATATTTAATTCATATGCTACTAGAGGAAAATATAAATCAAACTATGTTATAGATTTTCCATCAGGTGAATGTATAAAAGTGTATGATCTTTTAGTAAAAATAAGTGGTACTTGAAGAAAGTACCATTTTTAAACTTTAGATATATTTTATAACTAAAAAATAAAGAATGATAATTTTTGATTTTATTAAAAAGGGGTGAGGATAAATGACAAGGTATACTATAGTTGCAGATCAAAACTTAGAACAACAGATAAAAGAATATATGAAAAAAAATAAATTATCTACAAAAAGTGCAGCTATAAAAAAATGTATTAAAGAAGCAAGTGAATCAAATGAAATAATGCTTCTTTTTTCAGATATAAATAATAAGTTAAATCGTTTGTTATATAGAGAAAATATTAATAAAAAATTGTTAGAACAAATATATGCAAATTTGGGATTCCCTATGAATGAAAAATTAGAGGATAATCTCTTGCTACGTGAGTTTTATGATAAAAATTTTAAAAAGTACGTAGATTTTTAAGAACATTCAAATAAATTATCAGAAACGTTAGTATATCTTACTAGAGTTCTTGAAATTCAATATAATTAATATATTAAAAATTTATAATAAAATTATTTAAAATAGATATCACAAAATAAAGAAAAGGCGGGTGGAAATATTGGAAAAGATTTTTATGATTTTATTGCTAATATTTAGTTTAATGGGATTGATTTTAGAAGGTAGTTCTCTTTTTGAAATAGTAACAGTTGGGTTACTCTTTTTAATTTTTATAGAGTTAGATAATAAAAGAAATACTAAGTAATGTATTGAACTTAATTTATATATTAAAAATAAAAAGGGGGGTAAAATGAATATAGAAAAAGGTTTTTTTTGTATAGAAGATTCAGACTATTATGAAGGATATTATAATAAAAATCAGAGTTGGAATGGTTGGGCAATGCCATATTTTGATAAAGTAAATGCAATACTAATTGCTCATGATTTTAGTAGTTTAGGATATGAAATAACTTATGATAAATATAAGGATTGTTTTATTTGTAAAATAACTGAAAGTGATAATGAAATAAGTACAGAAATTGTGAAAAAAAAGATTATAGATACTATCGATGGTGAAAAAGAATTGTATGATTTTGGCTCTCTTGGATGGACTTGGGATGGCTATGAAAACAATAATAGAGAAGTTGAAATTATAGCTATTTGGTCTAGAGATTTTGGAGATTTTGGTGTTAATGCAATTTTATACCAACACAATATTCCAGTAGCTAACATTGCTGATAGTTTTGAAATAGAAAACAATGGCAAAAGTATCTATTTGGTAACTAAAATCAAAAATTTAATGTATAAGAATTTTGAACAATACACAAAACTTCCTAAAGTATCAAACTGTTCTAAAATATTGCAGGATGTATATGACGGGGTTTATAGCAGTGATAGTGAAATGTGTCATATTGATTATGAAGGATGGAATGATTTTTATAATGAAGAATATTCTAAAGATGATATTGATTTCTTAAAAAAAGAGGTAAAGAAGTACGGATTAGAAGAAGTTTTGGAAATAGATACTGGGGAATATCTTGTTTTGGGTTATGGAGATTTAATAACATTATTTAATGACGATCGTAATTTTGAAAGATTAGAATTAGATAAAGCTGATAAGATAACGAATACAATTAGTCAAGAATTCAGAAGATCAAAAGATAAAAGTAAACAAAAGCTAGAACAACTTTGTCAACGGTATGGAATAATATTAAATGATTATTTATATATTGAAGGATACACTAATCTAATAGATTTATACCAAGATTATGAAATAGAAGAAAACACCATGAATATATAATATTTCATATAAAAAGATGTGGGGTTTTTATGTCAAAAGAATTTATTAGGAGAAGTATAAGTATATCTAATGATTTAAACAAGCGAATAAATGATATGGCAAGTAAATATTCGTATACTTATAAGAATGATCTAATCATTGAACTTTTAGAATTAGGCATATTAAAATTTAACGAGGATTTAGAATTAAAACAGCTAATAGATAATTTATTGCCCAAAATAGATAATTTAATCCAATTATTGGAAAAAAGAAATGTTTAATGATTCTAAAACGATTTTTATTACTCATCCTTATTATGCAGTAAATAATCCTGATAATAATTTGAGAATTTATCATAAAGCTAAAAATTCCAATAAATGGACATTTATACAATGTACAACAAAAGAAGAATACCGTCAAAAAATTAAACAATACATAATAGGATTTTTTGATTATAGTAGAAATGAAGAAAAAAGTTATGTGTCAATTTTTGATTATTTACATAATAATGAAAATGGTATGTTCCAGTATTTTTTGGGAAGTAAGAAAAGTAAAGAAACAATGTATACAAATCAAATGAAAAGAGAACAAATGGCTATCTTAAAAGATGGCTCTTTTTTGTTAGATAAAGACGTTCCAAAATTACAGAAAAGATGGAGCAATTATATAGAAAATAGTAACATACAATTATCAGTTTTATCTTTTTATCGGGAATATATTGATCGAAATATCAATGCAAAAGATCTACAAAAAAAGATTGCCGTGGACGTTATGCCCAAATTTTTGAAATATTGTGGATATGATAATCCAAAGAAAAGTTTAGAATGGGTTGTGGCACTACATACTGATAATGAAAATAATTATCACTATCATATTTCATGGGTAGAAAAGAATCCATGCTATAAAAGTAAAAATGGTAATTTATCTTATAGAAGAAAATTAAAAATAACCGGTGAAGAAAGAAATTTTTTAAAAAGACAGGCAGTACTAACAATAGAAAGGCAAAAAGTATATACTCCTGCGTTAAAAAAATTAGAAAAAAATTTAGATGACTTAAAAAAATATTTTAATCCAAATGATTGTAATTTTACTCTAAAAAACATTCATAATGTCGAAATTGAAGAAAAAATTGTAAAACTTGGATATTTATTAAATCAAATAAGAGGGACCGATAGAAAATATATTAAGTATAACTCTTTACCACGTAATGAGTTAGGTATAGAAATTAGAAATATTACAAAAGAGATTAAGCGGGAAATTTTTAAAGATCCGAAAATTAAACAGATTCAAAATAAAATAATGGAAACTGTTAGAGATATTAATGGTATTTTAATTGATATTGATAAAAGAAATAATATTAATGTAATTGAATTTAAGAATGAATTAGAAAATAAAATGCTTAATCAAAAATTAGAAAGAAATGATAGTTATATTTTGAATGCTATTGTCAATCACGCATTATATAATCATAGTTATCGAAAGAAAAAATTGGAAAAAAGCGATTTTAAATTAGAAGATATAATTCAAGAGATTTCTTATGATAGTTATACAGAAAATTATAAAAATTCTAAAAAAAATAGTTTGTTAAAAATACGTAGTAATATACTTAAAAATGTTTTTAAAGGGAATACAACTAAATATGAGATTATCAAAACATTAAACAGATTAGTATATGAACAGGATAAAATTGCACAAGAGTTTTATAAAATGCTAGAAGAAAAAGAATACGAAAAATAAGTAGAGGTGATGTTGGTTGGAAGAATTGAATATAAAAAGTTTGATAAATGAAAATATGATTCCACGAGTATTAATAATTGCTTTTCCTACATTTGATTTTATAAATAATAATGTGGTTCATAAAGAAACACAACATTTACAAGCTAATTTAATGTACTGTGATAATGACATTTGCTATTATGATTTTAATAATGGAGAATACATTTATATAAATACTAGAAATTTAATTAATTATGTTGAAAAAAGAAATTGTAAATCTGAAAAACTCAATATATTAGGGTTATTCCTTTTTAACAAGGATTATAATGGCTCGATAATAGAGAAAATAAGTGACGATTATAATAAATATAATTCCATTAAAATGAATAGTTTTGTAGATTCGGATTTTAAAAAGTATTTGATTAGTGAATCCAACATTTTTTTTCGCTATTTAGACAATATTTGCGATAATGAAAAACTAAAAGAATATTTGAGCAATCAAGAATTAATAGATATAGATAATACCATTGAAGATTTTTATATTTATACTAACAAATATGATAGTGAAAGTATTATTCAAGACTATATTGATAAATATGATAGTGCTGGCATCATCAAATGGTTCGTGGGACTCACTAATACAGAAGATCTTATAAAAAATATTAAAGAAACAGAAAATGAAACACAATTATCTTAAAAAAATAACTTGTTAAAAACGCGCATTAAAGTACTTAAAATATTTTAAATGGGTAGACAATTAAGTATGAGACTATCAAAACTTTAAACAGATTATTATATGAACAAGATAAAATTGCACAAGAGTTTTATAAAATGTTGGAAGAAAAAGAATTAGAAAGATAGAAAGGTGGTTTAAAATGAAAGAATTAAATATTAAACAATTAATAAATGAATATAAAATACCTTTAGTTATAAAAGAATATCTTGATTGTCCTGATGAATTATTAGGAGATAAATCTTATTTAGAAACAATAATGTTAGATAATAAAAACGAGTTATTATATTGCGATAATGATATTTGTTATTACAATTGCTTTGATGGTGATTATCTTTATATGAATACTAATCAAGCAATAAAACAAATGAATGAAAATTTTGCTCATGATAGCTTTGGAGCAATAAATGTAAATTCTCTTTCCGAAAACGATATTTCAATAGATTATAGTGGTAAACTAATCAAAGAAATTGCCTATAAATATAAAAATTACAACTCTATAAAAATGAACTGTTACATTACGGATTATTTTAAAGATATTTTAGAAAGTGCTATTAATGACTACGATCCTTTGTGTTGTATTTCTCGTTTTGGCAATTACAATATTCTAAAGAGAGAACTTAATAAAAGGAAACTTGTAAAACTTGAAAAAGTTGTGAAGGATTATTTGTCTTACAAATTTAAATATATGGGTGAACAAGATACTATGAATGATTATATAACTAAATATGGAAATTCTAATGCTGTAAAATGGCTAGAGGGGGTAGTATCAACAGAGGGCTTTGTAAAATGTTTCAAGGAAAAGAATTTTATTCAAGAAGCTGTTAAAAAATACTTTGATAATCATAACATTAAAGATTTAATGAAATATGGAAGCGATGATGATTATGGCTTATATTCTCTTTCTTCAATGTACCAAGATATATTAGAAGATTTAGACATTTCATTTAAATATCTTGATACTATAAACGGGATGAAAGATGGTGCTTATTTAACAGAAATAACTTTTGATGATAAAACTAAAATCATTTTAGAAACAAAAGCGTGGAATGGAGTAGAAATGGTTTGCAAAGAAATAGAAAAAATCTATGATATGTTAGATTTAAAAGATAGTTTAAAGAAAGATATGCAAATATAACAGATTATGTATAAAAAGGGGGGATATGTATAAATGAACTAGATATAATGAGTACTGTATTAAATTATAAAATTCCAATAAGAATTAAGGAACGTTCAAAAGACGATTGGAATATGAAATTAAGTAATAATAATGCTTTAAGAAGGGAATGCAGTTTAATGTATTGTGATAATGATATATGTTATTACTACTGTACTGACGATTATTATGTTTATATGAATACAAAGGCAGCTATGAAATTAATGGATGAAAGTATTGAAAAAGATGCTTTTGGCGGTGTATTTATAGATTCGCTTTTTAAAAATGATGTGTCGATGGATCATAGTGGTATGCTGATAAAATATATTTCAGAAAAATATTGTAAATACAATTCTATCAGAATGAATAGTTTTGTAGATTCGTATTTTAAAGGCACTTTAATAAGTAAAGTTAATAATAATGTGGATCATGAGCCTTTTCGTTATTTAAATGGTGTTTATGATGGTGAAAAATTAAAAGAAAATTTAAGCAATCAAGAATTAATGGATATAGATAATACTATTGAAGATTTTTATGCTTATATTGACAGATATGAAAACGAAAATGTTATTCGAGATTACGTTAATAAATATGATGATAGAGGAATCATTAAATGGGTTGAAGGTTTAACATCTACAAACGATTTTGTAAAAGATTATAAGGAGCAGTCATATGCGAAAGATGAAAACCAACTATTTTAAAGAAAATAGTCTGAATCATAATAGACTCGATAAACATGAACCTATTATATGTAATAAAGATTTTTTAATGATTAGGAGTGCTAATTTGTTATACAATTATGGCTTTGATGAATATGATGTCGAAAGATTTATTAATGGAAAATCACTTTTGAAAATTCTTAATGAACATATAGAAGATTATTTGTCGGAGTATATACTGTCTGATAACTTATTTAAAAATATAAAATTATCTCAGATTAATAAAAATATAGATAATTCATCTGTGAGATGCGATTTAATCAATTTTTTAAAATATCTACACTATACTAAAATCTTTTATAATAAGAAAATTACTGGGAAAATTGAAAGCAGAGAATATAATTTTATAATCAGAGCATTAAAAGATTGGGATATAATTAATGAAAAATTAGTTCAAAATAATGCTTATGATTCTGAAATGCAAATTTAAAATAAAGGAGGAGTAAAATGGATTTATTTATAAATAGAAAAATATCAAAAATGAATAGAATCATATTTTATGAGTGTTTAGCTATCGTTGAAGGTGATACAAATATATGAAAGATGAAATTTTATTTGAAATATCAGAATATTGTCAAATTTGTCCACTCTGCTATAAATGTATTGAAGAAGATTGCGTCTTGTTTCGAATAGAACAATTAGTATTGGAAAAAATGGGTGAAAATGAGAAATAATTGTAGTAACAACCGCAAAAATGCTATTTATTTACGCTTTAAAAATGAATTTGACAAAAACGAGAGAATGGATTATGCCTTATCTTCAATATCTTATTATTTAAAAGATTATGATCTTAATAATTTAGAATACTATATAGATATTTGTCCGAATGGTATTGATTCAAATAGAGAAGAATATAAAAGACTTATAAATGATTTGCAACATGATAAAATAAATTTTATATTTACACCATCTATTTCCACACTATCTAGAAACTATTTGGATATTTTATATATTAATAATCTATTATTAGAAAAAAATAGTGCTGTAATTTCAAGAAAAGAAAAACTGCCTTTAGAATATTTGAATAATATTCAAGGATTAGATATATGACTGATATAAAATTTGGCTCTATTTCTAATCCATTAATGATAGCACTATTTATTACGATATCGCTTATAATCTTTTTTGCTATTGTTGATCCATATTTATCTAAAAAGAGACTACAAAATCATAATGAATATGGATCAAGCAAATTTGCAAGTTTAAGAGAAATTAAAAAGTTATTTCGTAAAGAAAATTTAAGAAATATAAATGCTACTGGATTTCCAGTTTGGTATGAAAAGAAAAAAGGAAATTTTACTAATGTATATTTTGACAATCAATCAAGTCATTACTTACTTATTGGTTCAACTGGTTCTGGTAAATCTGCTACTGTATCTATTCCTCTAGCTCTTCATATTGCCAATGCTAAAGAAGAACGATCTGTTGTAATAACAGATCCTAAGGGTGAACTGTTCCAAAAAACTGCCTATGTGTTTGCCAAAAATAATTACAATATAATTACATTGGATTTTAGAGATCCTTCTAAATCCACTAAAATAAATGTGATGCAACCTATTATTAATGAGTGGAAAAAACATTGCTATCATCATAAAATAATGATGATTTTTTTATCGCATTTTTTAAAGGATAATAAAATATCTATATCTAAAATAATTTCCAATAATAAAAAATATATTGAAACTTTAAAAGAAAAATATTTACTCGAAGAATATATTTTAGACATTATTAAGGTAAATGCCAATGAAATACAGAAAAATATAAAAAATAAAAAGATGTATGAAAAAGATATTTTAAAAGAATATTGTAGTAAAGATGTAAAAAACTACTTCGAGAATATGGATAATAAAAAAATCTTGGAAGAAATAAAAATAAATCAGAATAAAAGTGCGCAACATCAGGCCGAAACTAATCTATTAGTAATTTCTTTATCAAATCTAATTTTTGTTGAAAAAAATACTAAAGATCCTTTTTGGATTAATTCCGCTAAACAGCTATTTATTGGTATAGCAGGAATTTTTTTAGAAGATTACAAAAATGAATTAATTGATGAAAAGAAAATTAGTATATCTAGTATCAAAAAGTTTCAGACGTCATCTTTGATAAAAGAAAATCAAACATATTTGCAAAAGAATTTAAGTGAAAGACCTTATGGGAGTTTATCACGTGATTATTTAACTTCTATCTTATCTGCTGCAGAAAATACTTATAAATCCATTACGGCTGTATTTTCAGAAAAGATGGCGATATTTGATGATTTAAATGTAGAAAATATAACAAGTGAAAATGAATTTGATTTTACTATATTGGCTACTAAAAAATCTGCTTTATATTTAATAATTCCAGACGAAGATCGAGCCTATTATCAATTGGTTACTATTATTTTGGGTATGCTTATTAAGGATTTAACGAAATTTGCAAATCTACCTCAAAATGCTGGAGTTCTTCCAATAAAAGTAACTTGGCTACTAGATGAATTTGCAAACTGTCCCCCGATTGATGCTATTGAAACAACAATTTCAGTAGCTCGATCAAGAGGAATGAATTTTATATTTTTTATCCAAAGTTTTGCACAACTTGATTTGGTTTATGGTAAAGAAACATCAAATATTATTCAAGATAACTGTGCTTTATGCTATTTAAAAACAAATAGTATAGAATGTGCAGAAGTGATTGCAAAGAAATTGGGAAAAGAAACAATAGAAACGCAATCTCTAAGTATGAGTACTGATGTCTTTAAAGTAGGAGGAAACAAAACAAAAAGTTTAATTGGAAAAGAATTATTAACAGCAACTGAAATTTTAAGATTACAATATAAAACAATTATTTTTCCAATAGTCGGAAATCCAATTTTTCGAGACACATACCTTTATAGTGATTTATATCCAGAATGTAAGAATCTAAAAATTTACGAACGTAAAACAAGCATTTTTAAAAGAATTACAGATAATTATTATACAGTTGAAAAACTTAGAGAGTTATATAGTAAGGGAACATCAGATAATGGAAATATGATAAATCATTTGGCAAAATTATATGACACACGAATGAAAAACACAGAGCGAAAAAAGATTAAGAAAAATAATATTTCAAAAGATGAGTTTTACGAAGAATTGTTTTTGTTTTTAGAAAATATTAGGAATACATTTAGAAATAAAATTTCTAATCAAGTAATTTCTGATGACATATACACTTTTGAAATAAATGCTTTATTAAATAAATTTGAAATAGCCAAAATTAATAGAGAAAAGAGTAAGAATATCAAATTGGTAATAGGTGAAAATCTATTAAGCAAAAAAACTTTGTTATCAGTCTGGAGCGAAAAAGTAAACGAAAATAAATTAGATAGGGGAGATTAATATTAATAATATTAAAAAACTAGAAAATATAAAAGTGGCCTATAATTACATTCAGGATTTGAATGACTATATTCAGAATGACAAATCTGCAAAAAATGATATTAAAATCACATTAGATACATTGAAAAATATTTATGAAACATTATATGAGATTACAGAAAATGAAGACAGTAAACTTTTAAATACTGATTTCGACTGTCCTCATTGTAATAATAAACTCTTAATAAGTGATCTAATAGATTATTCTTATTTGTGTAAAGAATGTGATGAAAATTTTTATGATTTTGAAGTGGATAAAAGTAAAAATTTAGATAGTAAGCAAACTAAAAAATATACAATAATTGCAATGGAAAATAATGTAAATGAGAAAAAAGAAATTGAAACAGATGAAAATTTTTTTAAAGCATTAGATAAAGCAAGAAAATATTTTAAAGACAATATAAATAATGAAGTGTACATATCGGATAATGAGAACAATCTTTGTTATTGTAAAAGTTCTTCAGAAGAATGCTTTTATGATGGATATTCAAAAATAAATTTAGTTTCTAAAGATATATTGAACGAATATATAAAATGCTGGGATGAAGGTAAAAAAACGCCTATTGTTTCAAATCGCCTTTATTGTGTTGATGGCGATTTTTTTGTTGCAGTTGATAATATTGGTGGAAATTGTTGGACAGAAGAATTTAATAATGAAGTCGATGCTCTTAAGTGGCTTTTTGAAGAGGAAATAAATAAAAATGATGATAAGGGGGATGAAATAAATGCGATATAGAGGTTTAATTAAAAATTTAAAACATGTCATTGTATCTGATCCTAGTTATGATAAGAATGTGGAATGTAGATATGAAAATGATCAACTAGATGGGGATGATTGGATTAGCGAACTAGATATTACTGATGATGGAGAATTTATAGATTTTGAAATTTTATTGAAGAAAAATGACAATGATTGTGTTTTTGTAGAGCATGGGTTTAGATACAAAGCAGATGGTCTAATAAAACATCAAATTGGTATGGACACAGCATGTATTTCTATAGGAACTAATCAGCAAGCCAATGAGATTATTAAAGTACGAGATATATGGCAACCTTCTGTTGCTTTAAGGACCGGTTATGATGGACTATTTGGAAATGTAATGGAAGGAGTAACGGATGGGAAAACTACTTTTTTAAGTATAGCTGGTTCTTTTGATAAAGAAATAGGATATGACATCCAAAGTGTAGTTAATTATTTAGAAAAGCAATTAAATATTTCTGATTTAGTTCTAAATAACGAGGAGTGTGATATTGAAAAATGAATGATATATTTTTAAAAATGTTGGAATCAAAAATAATGGATTCACATTCTAGCTATTTAATTAAAATAGTAAAAAAGTCAAAAATGGAGATAAGTGATGACGCAGATGAAATAGTTTTTAAAAATCACTTACCATTTTTAAATTATAAAGATTTAAATTCTGCGCAACTAACATACTTGTTGAAAACAAGTGATGTTTTTGACACTCTATATAATCTGTCATTGGATATGGATATTGAAACCTTTTTTGATAGTAAATCTTTGTCTAATGCGCTAGATATGTTAGGAGATTTTCAAACATATTTAAGTGAAAAAGAAAAAGAATTGTAATGAAGAAAAATAAAAGAATAAGAGGAATTATTTATTATGAATAAAAAAGGGGTTTTGGAAAAGATTAGCTAATGCAATGAATTGAATGGGGGTAATCATGAATGATAAAAATGAAAATCAAGATAAAACAATAGAGTATTGTATCAATTTGGCAATAATTTTGAATTTATATAAGAAAAAATTATTAACTGAAAAAGAGTTTGTGATTTTAAAAGAAAAATTAAAGAAACAGGCTGTATAAAATTAGTTTTAGCGTTATAATTTAAATGGAGATGCTGCAGGTCAGAAAAGGAGGTAAACTTGGCTTTAGTAGAGGTTATTGCAGCAACTAATCTCTTTAACAAAACTCTTAAAAATGTAATTAGAAGTGGATTATTCAGGGTTTGTGTTTATGCAAGAGTAAGTACAGACAGTGAGGATCAAAAAACTAGCTATATTTCTCAAATCAAGCATTATTCTAAAATGATAAAAAGTAATCCAGATTGGCAATTTGTAGGCGTCTATGCCGACGAAGGAATATCCGGAACTCAGGTAAAAAAAAGAATACAATTTCAGAAAATGATACAAGATGCTTTAGATGGAAAAATTGATATTATAATTGCAAAATCAATATCTAGGTTTGCTAGAAATACTATGGATACTTTAAAATACATAAGACTTCTTAGAGAACATAATGTAGATGTTTATTTTGAAAAGGAAAATATTCATACATTAGATATGAATAGTGAAATGTGGCTTACCCTTTATAGTGCTTTTGCACAAGGCGAAAGCGAATCTATTTCAACGAATATAAAATTAGGATTGAAAGCAAAAATGAAAGAGGGTAAAGCTGTAGGTTTTTACGGATGTTATGGCTTACATTGGGATAAAGAAAAAAAAGAGTATGTCATAATCGAACACCAAGCAGAAGTTGTTAGAAGAATTTTTCAATTGTATATAGATGGTGTTGGAACTGGTAGAATTGCAAAGATTCTAACTAAAGAAGGAATACCTACTGCAAAAGGAAAGTCTAATTGGCAACAAGCGACTATCGTTAGAATCATAACAAATGAAAAATATGTGGGAGATTTAATGACGCAAAAAAGTTATGTAGAAGATCCTTTGACTCATAAAAAGAAGTTAAATTATGGTGAAATGGATAAATATTATACCATGAATCATCATGTTGCGATAATAGATAGAGAAACTTGGAATAAGGCACAAGAAATATACAAAAAAAGAAGTAAACAAGCAAAGCCTGATGGACATACACATTGTGATAAGTATAGTAGACGTTATGCTTTTAGTAGTAAAATTATATGTGCATTTTGTAATTGCTATTATGTGAGGAGAACCTGTAAAAAGAAAAATGGTGAAGGTAAACATGTGTATTGGGCATGTTCACATAGAGTAGCATCTGGTTCAGTTTGTGAAAGCAGAAGTATTAGAGATGATTATTTAAAAGAAATTTTTTTGAAAGTTTTCCAAAATATTTGCAACACTCATAAAAAAGATAAAAAGAAACTATTTGAAACAATTAAATCAACACTAGTAAATTTAGATTTTGAAAAAGATCTGCAAAAAAACAATGATGAGATACAACATCTAAAAGATAAGAAATCAAAGTTAGTAGATATGAAACTTGAAAATTACATTGATAAGGAAACTTATATTTTAAAAGAACAGGAAATAAATAATAAAATTAAGTATTATGAACAGGAAAATGAAAAAATTTATAGTAAAATACAAGAGACTGAAAACATAAATGATAGATTGCAAAAAATAGAAAAAATACTAAATTCAAAAACTTCGCTTAAGGAATTTGATAAAGAAATATTTGAAAATTTAGTAGAATGTATTATTGTTGGTGCTATAAATGAAGATGGTACTAAAGATCCTTATGCTATAAATTTTATTCTTAAAACTGGTAAAGAATATAAGTTTAATTTAGAAGAAGAAAACCATAAAAAGTTGGAAAATTCCTCTTTATCTAATGAGGAACTTATTAAAAATGATAGGTTGTCATTAGATAAAGACAGGCGAAGTAGCCTTTGCTGGAGGAGTAAATGGAACTCCAAATCCTTATTATTACCTATACACAGGGCAAAGCTATTGGACTATGTCTCCATTAAGCTATCCACAGGCCGTCTTGGGTTACGTAGTTTCAGTTGGAACTCTCTCCCAGGATCACGCGGATAATTCATATGTCCGACCTGTCATCAACTTACGTGCAGATGTCTCACTAACCGGTTCCGGAACAGCAACAGACCCATATCAAGTAGCAATGTAAATGAATGTAAAGTAAAAAACTTTACATTTTATTCTTGATTTTCGCATATAGATATGGTAGACTTATAAATAGAATAAAAGGTGGTGTTAAGGATGGATTTCCTTGATAAATTATATAGTAGTAATTATTTTGGTATTGGTTTATTTGCAGTTATTGCCTTTTTAGTAGTAACATTTTTGATTGTTTTATTTTTTGGTAAGAAGGATGAAAAGAAAAGAAAGCTAGAAGCAACGCAAAACATAAATGCTCAAAATACATTTAAAGAAACGAGTACACCGACACCGGTAGAAATTCCAAAGGATCCAGAGCCAGTAGCTCCTATCAATTTGGAACCAGCACCAACGGTAGTAGAGCCAGTTAAGCCACTACCAGTGGAGCCAGTTGCACCTTCTGTAACTCCTGAACCGGTAACTCCAGTAATGCCTGTACCACCAATAAAAGAAGAAAATAATGATTATGTTGATAATTTAACAGTAGAAGAACCAGCTCCTACTCCAGTAATAAATACGCCAAAGGTAGAACCAATTATTACACCAGTAACACCAATTGTTACAGAAAAAAAAGAGGTAGAAGCTCCTATTAAATTAGAACCTACCAAAATTGAAATACCAGCTGAACCTGTAAGACCTGTTACTAATGTAGCAGATCCAACACCAATTAACGAAGTAAAAGAAGAACCAGTAGCTCCTGTTATTAAAGAAGAAGAACCAATTCTTCAAATCAATGAAGAACCAGTTATCAATACTTATTATCAACCAGTAGAAAAAACTGAAGCAGAACAAATTAAAGTACCAAATATAGATTTTGATGCCTTAGCAAAATCAATTTCTAAAGAACTAGATGAACTAGAAAATGATTCTAAAAAATATGATGAAGTAAAAGTAACACCAATGAGTGAAGTAACAAATCATCAATCAAAACAACCAGAAACTTTTAGTTCTGTATATGTTAGAGAAGAGCCAAAAGAAACTCCAAAAGAAAGAATTGAGTTACCAAAACGAATTGATTTACCAGCTAGGAAGAGTGAATAGAGTATAAAACATACTCTATTTTTTGTAAAACAAGAGTAAAATTGAATTTTTGTTGTAGAAATATGATGAAAAAAGTAAAAAAATCCTTGATTTTACGGGCATTTTTTGATAATGTTATTATGTAAGGTAAAGACCTTATAAATTTTAGTTTTTGAAGTTGGGAGGTAAATTAAAATGTCAAGAACTGAATTAGTAGAATTTGCTGCTGCAAAAACGGAAGTATCAAAAGCAGAAGTAGGACGTGTATTAGATGCTTTATTAGAAGGTATCCAAACTGGACTAAAAAAAGAAGGAAAAGTAACTTTAGTTGGATTTGGAACTTTTAGTGCAAAAAAACGTGCTGCACGTGAAGGAATCAATCCTTTAACAAAAGAAGCTATCAAAATTCCTGCTAAGACTGTTGCTTCATTCAAAGCTGGAAGCAAATTAAAAGACGCTTTAAACTAATTTAGCAGTTAAAAAAATTCAGAAATTAATCTGAATTTTTTATTTTGTCATATAATTTATATAAATATTGAACTCGTGCTTCTAATCGAAAATAATAAATGATGTAAGGAATTAAAAAACAAACCATAAAAAGAGCAAAAATTAAATATAAGAGAGAATCTCTAATATGACAAATAAACAATACTGTAAATAAAGCATAAAAAAGAGTAATGATTAAATGGATGATTCTCTCTTTATTAAAAAAATTAATTTTAATTAAAAGTTCATCCTTTAATTCTTGACTAACATCCTTATTTTGAATCTTATCTTCTAACACTTTAATATATGCATCTATATATGCTTTCATATGATCACCTTATCTTTATTTTACCACATCTAAAAATTATGTCTATAAAAAATAACTTTTAGTTAACAAATACATCATTTTTTGATATAATTAGACGTACGACTAATATAATAAATGGGAGGGATTTTTTTGAAAAAGAATAATATTTTTTTAGCTTTTGTAATTCCGATTATTGTGGTAATTGGCCTACTGGCTGTTCAAGCTTTATGTGATCTAGAATTACCAAGCTATACTTCAGATATTATCAACAATGGAATTCAACAAGGTGGTGTTGATTCCGGTTTACCAGAAGTATTAACAGTTGATATGTTTGATGCGATTGTCAAAATAAGCAACGACGATCCTGCAATCATGGCAAGTTACGATCTTTATATTGCTGATAACTTAAGTACGCAAGACTTTGAAAAATTAAGCAATGATTATCCGCTATTAAAAAGTGAAAATCTTTATTTATTAAATGATTTAACAGAAGAAGAAGCAAGTATCGTGGAAGAAAAGATAAAGATTCCACTCATTATTACCACCATGTTATATAGTAATAATGAAAGCCTTGCAAATTTATTAAATGTATCAATTCCCGAAGAGGAAACACTTTTAGATGTTGTTTTAGCGATGGATAATAATACGTTTAATATGGTAATTGATTCTATTAAAGGATCACTAACAAACCTAGATTCTTCCATATTAGATCAATACGCTATCTCTAGTGTAAGCCTCATTTATCAAGAAATAGGCATGGATATGAATCACTATCAAATGAATTATATTATTAATAAAGGAATGATGATGCTTGCCATTGCCGCAGCTGGAATGGTAATAGCGATCATTGTTGGCTTCCTAGTTGCTAAATTAGCCGCTAAAATAGGCTATGTATTAAGAAGTAAAGTAGTAAGAAAAATCATGAGTTTTTCTTCCTCTGAATTTAAAGAATTCGGGGCATCAAGTCTAATTACTAGAGCTACGAATGATATTGAACAAATAAAGATGTTTTTTATTATGTTACTTCGTATCGTTGTGTTTGCACCTATCATGGGAATTGGCGCATTCATTAAAGTAAGTGATAATCCTCTTAATTGGATTATTGGAATTGCTTTAATCATTATTCTTGTTTTAATTGGCATTTTATTTGGACTAGCCATGCCAAAATTTAAAAGTATGCAAAAATTAATTGATAAAATGAATTTAGTATCAAGAGAAATCATCACAGGAATGCCAGTTATTAGAACGTTTGGGACTGAAAAATATGAAGAAGAAAGATTCGATAAAGCCAATGCAAAACTAACCAAAACAAACTTATTTGTAAATCGCTTAATGGGTATTATGATGCCTAGTATGATGTTAGTTATGAATATTATTAGTATTCTAATTGTATGGTATGGTGCCAAAGAAATTGATTTTGGAACATTACAAGTAGGAACACTTCTAGCATTCATTACTTATACCATGCAAATTATTATGTCTTTCTTAATGATTTCACTAGTATCTGTAATGCTTCCCCGTGCTTTAGTATCATTAAAAAGAATTAAAGAAATATTAAAGAAAAATGTTTCAATTGTAGAACCAGAGAGTCCAATCCCATTTAAAGAAAATGAAAGAGGAGTAATTGAATTTAAAAATGTCAGTTTCAAATATCCTGATGCGGATGAAGCAATGCTAAAAAATGTCAGTTTTAAAGCAACACCAGGAACGACTACAGCATTTATTGGTTCAACAGGCTCTGGTAAATCTACTTTAATTAACTTAATTCCTAGATTCTTTGATGCCACAAGTGGTGAAATTATAGTCGATGGCGTCAATATTAAAGATGCATCTGTAGTAGAACTTAGAAACAGAATTGGTTATGTTCCTCAAAAAGGAATGCTTTTCTCAGGAACCATTAAATCCAATTTAATGCTTGGAAATGACAATCTAACCGAAGAAGAAATGGAAGAAGCAGCCAAAGTAAGTCAATCTCTAGAATTTATTAATGAGAAAAAAGATAAATTTGATAGTGAGATATCTCAAGGTGGTACCAATGTAAGTGGTGGCCAAAAACAACGTTTATCTATTGCTAGAGCAATTGCCAAAAATCCAGAAATTTATATATTTGATGATTCTTTTAGTGCCCTTGATTTCAAAACGGATGCGGCCTTAAGAAAAGCTTTATTCAAATATGCCAAAAATGCTACTGTTTTAATTGTGGCCCAAAGAATTAGTACAATTATGAATGCTGATAACATCATTGTTTTAAATGAAGGAGAAGTTGTTGGTAGTGGTACTCATAAGGAACTCTTAAAAAATTGTCAAATTTATAAAGAGATTGCTTTATCACAATTAAAGGAGGAGGAGTTATAATGGCTAGAAGAATGGGAGGCCCAGGCGCCGTCGAAAAAGCAAAAGACTTTAAAGGAACATTAAAAAAATTATTAAAAGTAATTTCTGAATATAAAATATTAATCATTTTAGCCTTTATATTTGCTATAGGTAGTACTATTTTTGCTATTATATCTCCCAAAATTTTAGGGAATGCTACCACCGAAATTTACAATGGATTAATTGCTAAAATAAATGGTACGGGTGGAATTGATTTTGGTGCTATTAAAACAATCCTCATTTGTTTAGCTGCTTTATATGGCGTAAGTGCGTTATTTAATTATATTCAAAACTTAATTATGACCCATGTATCACAAAGAGCTAGTTATAAATTAAGACGTATGATTTCTCATAAATTAAACAAGTTGTCTATGAGTTATTATGATAAACAAAATACAGGTGATATTTTATCTGTTATAACGAATGATATTGATACATTACAACTAAATTTAAATCAATCTGCAACGCAACTTGTTTCATCAATTGTAACCTTAGTTGGTATTTTCATTATGATGTGTACAATCAATATAACCCTAGCAATTATTACGGCTCTTATTTTACCTATAGCAAGTATTATTGTAATGATAATTGTAAAAAAGAGTCAAAAACACTTCGTAAATCAACAAAATTACTTAGGTAGTGTTGATGGTGAAGTGGAAGAAATGATTAGTGGACATACAGTTATTAAAGCCTTTAATGCTGAAGAAAAATCAATGAAAAACTTTGATCGAGATAATGCTAAATTATGTGATGCTGGATTTAAAGCTCAATTCTTATCTGGACTTATGCATCCAATTATGAACTTTGTAGCAAACTTAAACTATACCATCATTGCTATTTTAGGTGCGATCTTTGCAATTAATGGTAAAATAACAATTGGTAATATTCAAAGTTTTATTCAATACTCTAGAAACTTTACCAATCCAATTGCTCAACTAGCTCAAATTTCTAGTTTAATTCAAAGTATGATCGCTGCTAGTGAACGAGTATTTAACTTCCTAGAATTAGAAGAATATACCGATGAAGGAACAAAAGATTGTAGTAAAGTAAAAGGAAATATCGAATTTAAACATGTTAAATTTGGCTATGATCCTAATAAAATTATCATTAAAGATTTTAATGCGAAAGTAAGTAGTGGACAAAAAATTGCAATTGTAGGACCAACTGGTGCCGGAAAAACAACTATGGTAAAACTACTCATGCGTTTCTATGAATTAAATGGTGGTGAAATTCTTCTTGATGGTGTAAATATTAAAGATTATAAACGAAAAGAATATGAAACTGTATTTGCCATGGTTCTTCAAGATACTTGGTTATTCAATGGAACAATATTAGATAATTTACGTTATGGTAATTTAAACGCTTCAGATAAAGAAGTAATGGATGCCGCTAAAACTGCTAGTGCTGACTTCTTTATTAGAACACTTCCAGATGGATATAATTCTATGATCAATGAAGAAACAAACAACATTAGTGGTGGGCAAAAACAATTACTTACGATTGCTAGAGCTATACTTGCTAATCCAAAAGTATTGATATTAGATGAAGCAACATCAAATGTTGATACACGTACCGAAGAATTAATCCAACAAGCCATGGATAAAGTAATGGAAGGTAGAACTTCATTTATCATTGCCCATAGATTATCAACAATCAAAAATGCAGATTTAATTCTTGTTATGAATGAAGGAGACATTGTTGAAGTGGGTCGCCATGAAGAACTACTTGCTAAAAAAGGCTTCTATGCCAAAATATATAATTCTCAATTTGAAAAAGTTTCATAAAGATGCTAGAAATAGTATCTTTTTTTTTAAAAACGTGATGGAAAGCTAATTTATTCGTGCCAAAAACGTGATGAAACAAGAAAATATTCGTGCCTAAAAACGTGATAACTAAAAAAATTCAGAAGACTAATCTGAATCTTTTTTTATTAAATCATCTAAGCTAACCCCAAGTGCTACTGAAATTTTATAAAACGTTTCTACCGAAAAATTATAAGCAGCTTTATCGCTTTGTATTTGTCTTATAAATTCATGAGATAAACCAACTAATTCAGAAAGCTCTGCACTAGTCATTTTTTTCTCTTTTCTATATTTTCTAATATTCTTTCTTATTGTGTCATAAATATTGCTGTCAAACTCTAATTGCTTCAAATTAATCACCTAATATTATTGTAAGGTATTAACTCACAAAAATATGTAAAGTAATACTTTACATACAAATATTCATTGTTAGGTATCGACTAACAAAAAATGCTATGATAAACTAAAATAAAGTAGGTGACATGTATATGAAGTTTGAAATTTTAAAAAAGAGCCATTTAAAAAGGAACATTATTATAGGAGTAGTAGCAGTACTAATTATTAGTGCTATAGTATTAAACTTTACCAGAGCAAAATACCGAGTGACACAATCGATACCTTTAGTAAATGGAACGATTAATTATAGTTTGGCAGACTTAAATATTGTAGCTTTATATATCGATGGAGTAGAAGCAGAAGAATTAGATAGTAATACGACTTATACATTAGATACAACAAATAGTACATGTACTTATAAAGATGGAACAACAATTGATAATTTAACATTAAACTATGATAGTGATACGGGAGCATTTAGTATTACTCCATATACAACAAAGGAAACAAAATGTACTTTGTATTTTGATGAATATAATCCATATACGGGAAGAGATTATATTTTATCTCATTATGACACTATATTAACAAGAAATGATTTTAGTACAACGGTAACAAATACAACAACAGGTACAATTTATAAATCACTAGACGAAACGCAATATGATAATGATGGAGAAGTTTATTATTTTGCTGGAAATCCAACTGACAACTGGGTGCGATTTGGCGGTTTTTATTGGCGAATTATTCGAATTAATGGTACTGGCTCTATAAGAATGATTTATCAAGGGACAAGTGCAAATACAAACGGTGAAGGAACTCAAATTGGTACAAGTTTATTTAATGATTCAGATAGTGACAATGCTTATGTGGGATATATGTATGGAACCGTAGGTAGTTCAAATTATGAAACAACACATAGTAATATAAATAATAGCAAAGTAAAAGAAGTGATAGATCAATGGTATCAAATTAATTTATTAGATTATACAAATTATATTGATATAAATGCAGGATTTTGCAATGATCGTTATCCAAGTACAAGCAATACTAGTAGTAACGGATTAGGCGGTGCAGGAACAAATAAAACATACTATGCACCATATTTTAGAGTACAAATTAATAAAACACCAAGTTTTAAATGTACAAATAATAATGATTTGTTCACCGCAAGTGATGCAAGCAATGGTAATAAGGCACTTCTTTATTCAATAGGATTAATCACTGCCGATGAAACTGTTTATTCTGGTGGAGTTTATTATGTAGAAAATAGTGATTATTGTTTATATACAAGGCAAAATTATTGGACGATATCTCCTCATAGTGCTCTTAGTGCTGGTATGTACTATGTTGGATTTACTGGATTTCTTAATTGGACCATTTATAATTCTGGTATTCGTCCTGTCATCAATTTACGAGGTGATCTTGAATTAGTCGGTTCTGGTACAGCTACAGACCCATATATCGTAAGTTAAGATACAAGTTTAATTACTTGTATTTTTCTTTTATAAAATGTGCTATAATGTTTAAGAGGTGTGTTATGAAGAAAAAAGAATTAGTAGATTTAATAACAGGTTTATCTTTAATGTTACTAGCGGGAGTAATCCTTTTATTACCATCATTTAAAGTAAATGATTTGAGTTTTATTTTAAAAACGATATTTGGTTTTTACGCTTTAATTAAACTAACCCAATTTATATTAATTATCAAAGAAAAAGATTTTGAAAGTTTGTTTACTTGTCTCATCTCTTTAGGAGCATTAATAAGTTTATTTTTGATAGAATTTACTACAAAAAATATGGTGTTAGTATTATTAATTTGGATGGGTATCATGTGCTTAATTAAACTAAAAAAAGCTGACTTTTATCACGACAAGCAAAATAAAATGTGGATTCTTCGTTTATTTATGTTATTTGTCTTTTTAACTTCAGGGTTACTAACAGGAATTAATTTATATTACGAGGCATCTGTTCAAACTATTATTGTTGGCTTTTTCTTCTTTTTAAATGGTGTATTAGATACCATTGATCCAATTGCTATGTATTTAATGGAGTCTAAAAAATGAAACTAGTCACAGATTTTACTGAATATCAAATCTTAGATTTAAATAATGGCAAGAAATTAGAATCATGGAATGGTATTGTTTTAAGTAGACCAGATCCTCAGGTAATATGGAAAAAAGAAGAAAATGCTCTTTGGAAGTCAGCAGATGCAATATATGATCGAAGTAATACTGGAGGAGGAAAGTGGCAGATTAAAAAAAATATTCCTTCTTCATGGGTAATTAATTATCATGATTTAAAATTTAATTTAAAATTAATGGGATTCAAACATACCGGCCTATTTCCCGAACAAGCCTACAACTGGAATTTAATTCGCGAAAAAATTAAAAGTGCTGGTAGAGAAATTAAAGTATTAAATTTGTTTGCTTATACTGGTGCAGCCACTATTGCAGCTCTTAGCGCCGGAGCAAGCGTCGTTCATGTGGATTCTTCTCGTGGCATGATTGATTGGGCCAAAGAAAATGTAAAATTAAATGGCTTAGAAAATGCTCCCGTTCGTTTCTTAGTAGATGATGTTAGAAAATTTGTTAAAAGAGAAATTAGAAGAGGAAATAAATATGATATAATTATCATGGATCCCCCTTCATTTGGTAGAGGATCTAAAAGTGAAGTATGGAATATCGAAACCGACTTAGATGATTTACTAAAAGATACTGCCGAGCTATTAAGTAGTGATCCATTATTATTTTTAATCAATTCTTATACTACAGGATTATCCAAAACAGTATTGGAAGATCTTTTATATTTGCATATCGATAGTAAGTACAAAGGAATTGTTAGTAGCGATGAATTAGGTTTACCAGTAAAAAATTCAAAACTAATTCTTCCTTGTGGAATTTATGCTAGATGGGAAGGCGAAAAATGAAATATATTTTGGTAATATTTTGTTGTTTTCTTTTATTAGGCTGTTCTAATGAGACAAAATACAGTTATGAAAAAATTGATAGCGCTGAAGCACTAACCATTATGAAAGAAAGCGAAAGCTTTATGGTTTTAGATGTAAGAAGTCGAGATGAATTTGATGAAAATCATATTGAAGGAGCATACAATTTACCATATGATGAAATCACCAATTTAATTGATATTCCTAAAGATACGATTTTGTTTGTTTATTGTAAAAGTGGAAATAGAAGCAAAATTGCCGCTCTAAAACTTTTAGAATTAGGTTACGAAGTATATGATTTAGGAGCTTATGATTCAATCAATTTAGAAGAATAATTGCGTTTATTTTTCATATATTTAATTAGAAAGTCGAGGAAAATATATGGAAATATTAAAAGTATCTAGTAAATCAAATCCTAGTAAAGTAGCAGGAGCAATTGCTAATATATTTAGAGAGAAAGGAACAGTTGAAATTCAAACAATTGGAGCTGGTTCCTTAAATCAAGCAATTAAAGGAATTGCAATTGCCAGAGGTTTTGTAGCACCTAGTGGTGATAATTTAGTTGTAATACCAGCATTTAATGATGTAGTAATTAATGGTGAAGATAAAACAGCAATGAAGTTAATTGTAACTAAAAAATAAGTCAACCCAAAAAGTTGACTTTTTATATACGTTTTTTTGCATTCTATCTAGCGATTACGCGAAAAATAATTTATAATAAAGATAGGGTGAAGCTTATGAATGAAATGATTCTTGAAGATATCGATGGAAACAAAATAAAGGCAACATTTTTATTTACTCATTTTGATTATCATTTTGGAAAAAATTATATTGTCTATTTAGTAGACAATGATTTACTAGCATCTTCTTATGAGATTGTTGATGATAAATATATTATTGATAATGATTTATCAAGTGCAGAGTATGATATGATTGACAAAGTAATTGAAAGTAAAATGGGTGAGCAAAGTGAATAAGTTTTATATTGATGAAAATAAAGGACGTAAATATTATGCCTATGAATATCTTAATGACCAAATCAAATATGTTTCTTTAAAAGATAAGGATATTTTAACATTGTTATCTAGTATTTCTAAAGATAAAATAAAAGAAATACATGATCAAGGTAAATCTATGGAAATAACATTTAATAATGGAATTACTCTAATTATAGATAATTTAAAAATATTTTTTCCCCATCATGATTTTTTTGATCACTATTTTGAAAGCCTTTTAAATAAATTAAATACAGCGTTAGAAAAATCAAATTGGAAAGACTATCAAGAAAAATTACCTAAAAATCATATTCCTGCTGTAAGTAGAAAGAAAAAGAGTAAATTACCAACTAAAACCATGATTACAGCAAGCCTTCTTTCTTTATCTATCGCTATATCTTGCCTAGCTTCTACTTTAGAAAAACAAAAAGTAGGAGATTTAAAGGTAGAACAAGAAATTAGTTATAGTGTACCCAAAGTAAGTATGCCTGAGTTACCAATCGAAGAAGAAAATATTTCTGCTAAAGATAATGATAATGTAGTTCAAGTTGAACTTGCTTTTAACGATGAAACTGCAAATGGAAAATTAGAACAAACCATCCAAAATTGTGCCCCTTATTTAGATGAGTGGATTGAAAGATACGGATTACCCCAAGATCTTACTTATGCCTTAGTATGTCAAGAATCAGGAACTTTTGATTTAACTATAAATTCTCTCGGATCAGTTGGACCTATGCAACTCCAGGTAGACCAATATCATAATGAAAATGCAATTGAAAAGATAACAGTACCAGTTTATGAAAATGGTAAATTAACAGGAGAATACGATGAGTTTTATGTTGCTGATGCTCGTCATTTAGATGACCCAAGACTAGAGGGTAAAAATTATTTAGTAATGCAAAATTTGGAAGATAACTTTCAAATTGGGTGTGCCGTATTAAGAAGGTGTATCGATCGCTATAAAAATATTTTCATTGCTGTAGATGCCTATAATAAAGGATTATATTGTTTATCTAATTGTTGCACAGAAGAACAGTTAGAGCATTATAAAAATGATTTTACGGATTTTTCATGGCTAAATATGATTACCAATGCAAAAGGAACAAACTATGGAGATCCAAACTACATATGGAATGTTCTTCGCTATTTAGATACAGGGACAAGAGGAGAAGCTGATATTCAATATTATTATGGTGATGAATTAATTAATGTAGACTTAACCAATACAAACGTGTATAATAATGAATTCAAGAGGTGAGTACATGAATCGAGTTGTATTAGTAACAGGGGCATCACGTGGTTTAGGAGCAAGTATTGCCCAAACCTTTTTAGAAAATAAAGATATAGTTTATGTAAATTATTTTCATAGTAAAAATGAAGCAGAAGATTTATGTCGTAAGTATCAAAAAGCATTTCCTATATATTGTGATGTAGCAAATGAGGCAGAAGTAAAAGAAATGATTGAAAAAATAAAGAAAGAGCAAGGACACTTAGATGTTATTGTCAATAATGCCGGAATAGATAAAGATTCTTTAGTAGAAGATAAAACCAAAGAAAGTTTTACAAGTGTTTTACAAACCAATCTCATTGGTTCCTTTTTAGTGTGCAAATATGGCCGTAAAATAATGAATGAAGGCTGCATCATCAATATTGCATCAACTAATGGTATCGATACTTATTATCCTTATAGTCTAGATTATGATGCATCCAAAGCTGGGCTTATTTCTCTAACGCATAATTTAGCAGTAGAATATGCTCCTAATATTAGAGTAAATGCGATTGCTCCTGGTTGGATGAATACCGACATGAATAAAGAATTAGATGAAGAATTTAAAAAAGAGGAATGTAAGAAGATTTTATTGCATCGTTTTGCCGAACCAAGCGAAGTAGCAAGTGTTGTCTTTTTCTTAGCAAGTAAAAAAGCAAGTTATATCAATGGCTCTATTATAAGAGTAGATGGAGGATTAAAATGATCGATGAATTAGTAAAAAAATGTGAATTAGAATGCGCAGATGAGTTTAAAAAAATCGAAGAAACGGAAAACTATTTTAGTGATTTAGTTTTAAATGCTTTTAGAGAAGAAAAAATAAGTGAAAGTCACTTTAATATGACCACGGGATATGGTTACAATGATGTAGGTAGAGATGCGATTGAAAAAGTATTTGCTAGAGTATTAAAAGGAGAATCTGCTTTAGTTAGAAATCAATTTATCAGTGGATCTCATGCTTTATCAACCACTCTTTTTGCTCTTCTTCGTCCAGGGGATGTCATGCTTTCTATGACAGGCCTTCCTTACGATACCTTACATGAAGTAATTGGAATTAAAGAAAATCCTAGCTCCCTAAAAAGTTTTGGTATTCACTATGAACAAATTGATTTAATTGATAATCATTTTGATATCGAAGCAATCACAAAAAAATTAAAAGAGAAAAAAATAAAATTAATTGAAATACAAAGAAGTAGGGGATATTCTGCCAGAAAAAGTATTTTAATTGATGAGATAAAAGAAGTAATTGAGAAAATAAGAGAAGTAGATAAAGAAGTTATTATTATGGTAGATAACTGCTATTGTGAAATGGTGGAAAAAACATCTCCTTTAGAAGTAGGAGCAAATGTGATTGTTGGCTCTTTAATTAAAAACTTAGGAGGATCCATAGCTAGTAATGGGGCTTATATTTGCGGTGATAAAAAGTTAATTGAGTTATGTGCTGAAAGATTAAATTTACCAGGCGAAGGATTAGATGTAGGACCAAGTTTGGGAGCAAATAAAAGTATTTTACAAGGTCTTTATTTTGCTCCAAGTGTTGTAGCATCCAGCCTAAAAACAGCAATTCTAGCTTCTTATTTATTAGAACATTTAGGGTTTGATGTATCACCAAAATACAATGAACCTCGAGCAGATATAGTAGAAGCGATTACTTTTAAAGATCGTAATTTATTAATAAAATACGTAGAAGGTATTCAAAAATATTCACCAATTGATTCTAACATAGTACCGATACCATCTCCAATGCCTGGATATGATGATGAAATTATTATGGCAAGCGGTTCTTTTACACAAGGGTCTAGTATCGAACTTTCTTGTGATGGGCCATTAAGAGAACCCTATATTGCCTATATGCAAGGTGGCATAACTTATCAATATGGTAAAATAGCTATCGTAAATACAATAAAAGATTTAACAAAGTAAAATAAAGTAAAAAAATATAAAATATAGTGAAATTTATTAAAAAAGATGTCAAAAAGTTATTGACATCTTTCTTTATTAATGATATATTAAATTACGTCAATGGCACAGGGGCGCTTAGCTCAGTTGGTTAGAGCACCTGCCTTACAAGCAGGGGGTCATAGGTTCGAGTCCTATAGCGCCCACCATTGTTTTTTTTGCCGACATAGCGTAACTGGCAGCGCAACTGACTTGTGGGATAGAAGCTTATGCTTTTTGAACTATCTTGCACCTATAACTAGAAATAGTTATAGTGGACGTCGCTAATTCGGGGAAAGCTAAGTATTGATATATGCCAATCCCGAGCTAAAGGTTAAGCCTTGAGTGTAGAGACTTTATACGACGAACCTAAGTCATAAAGATATGGTTAAGAGAAAGTCCAGACTACAAACACGTTAGTGGTAGTGAAAGCTATAGTAGTATGAATCAGTAGGTTGGGGGTTCGACTCCCTCTGTCGGCACCATTTATTTATGGGGAGATAGCGAAGTGGCCAAACGCGGCAGACTGTAAATCTGTTCCTTCGGGTTCCATGGTTCAAATCCATGTCTCCCCACCACTTTATGATTGCCTCGTAGCCAAGTGGTAAGGCATCAGACTTTGACTCTGACATTCCGCTGGTTCGAACCCAGCCGAGGCAGCCATACTTGGTTCGCTAGCTCAGTAGGTAGAGCATTTGACTTTTAATCAAAGGGTCGAGGGTTCGAATCCCTCGCGAGCCACCATCGAGTTTATAAGGGTTTATGAAGGTTTCATAAACTTTTTTTATCTTATAGGAAAATGCTTTCAACAAAATAACTACATACAAAGGTTCGTAAATAAAAAATTGGACATGCA
>CALVQH010000001.1 GCA_944358115.1 uncultured Bacilli bacterium | reverse complement strand
CATTTAACAACAAAAATAACTCAACTATCAGAGTCATTTCTACTAAAAATTGGTTTCACATCATTTACAAATGTTCAAAATGAATTGAAACTGTAGTTAAATATCTTTTTTTCTTTTACGTATATATTCTGCCTCTATTTTTCTTTGCTTTAAAGCACTTAAAAATTTTTCTAACTTTTCTTTCCGATTATTTAGTCTTTCTATATTCGTTGTATTATTGCTTTCATTTAATTTTACTATACCATGCTCTATTGCATCAAAAAAGCCAAATGATAAAAAATAATCGTTTGCTACATCATAAAATAAACCGTCTATATTATATTCTATCGATGTAAATAAGTCATTTGTACTCCATAGATCAATTTTAATATCATGATAGTAAATTTTGTATCCTCCAAACTTATTTTTTCGCCAATTTAAGTTATATTTTAAAACAAAATTGTCTATCATTCCACATGTATCTAAACAAACAAAATCTAAATCTTTTGGTTCCAATCCTAATATTAAATCTCGGATCGCTCCACCTATTAAAAAGGTTGGGCAAAAACTGGATAAAATATAAATGAGAGGAAAATGTTTATCAATATATTCTTTTATTACTTCTTTGTTTAAATCCATAACTACCTCTAAAAAATATTTACTGTTCCTTCTATTCAATTATTGCTTTAGGATTAGCTATTTTTTGATTTTTTCCTGGTCCTAACCATAGATGAGCCAATTATTGTATGATCTTTGGCTTTTAGTTCAGCTTGAATTCGATGATTTTCTAAAATTTCAGCGACAACACTTTTGTGCATTGCTATATATTTTTCACCGCCAAATGATAATACCTTTTTACTTTCCTTTAATAATTTTTCAACATCTTTTCTTGTCAAACCGGGATGCGGTATATTCTTTTTTTCCATTTATTTTCTCCTAACCAAAAGAAGACTAACTTAGTCTTTCCTTTACAAGCTTACTTACTAGTGACATGTCAGCATTCGTAATCTTAGTATTTAACTCTTTCATTACCATACCCATTTCTTTCGTACTAGTTGGTTTTAACTCAGCAAATACTTCGTCAATTACTTTTTTAATTTCTTCTTCGGTCATTTCTTCAGGTAAATAAGCATCTAAAATTTCAATTTCTTGCTCTAATTTAGCTACTTCTTCCATTTTGTTATATTTTTTGAACTCTTCAATTGAATCTTTTCTTGTTTTTACTTGCTTTTTGATTACATTTAATACTTCTTCATCACTAAGCTCATGTTTTTTACTAATAGAGTCCAATTGTAAAGCACTTTTTAACATTCTTAAAACGGATAGCTTAAATTTATCGCCACTTTTCATGGCATTTTTTAAATCATTTGCAATTAATTCGTTCATATCGTCACCTTAATAATTTCTATGCTTTCTAGCATTTTTAATTTGTTCTTTTTTCTCGTTTCTTCTACGAACGCCTGGTTTTTCATAATGCTTTCTTTTCTTTAACTCTGAAGGGACACCGCTGCGGGCAACTTTGGTTTTAAATTTCTTTAATGCGCCATCAACATCTCCATTTTTTACTATAACTTTTGTCATTTGCAAATCCCTCCCTTCATTTACTACTCATGATTATAACACCAAAGAATGCGATAAGCAAGATTTTTTCGGTATTAAATCGGATTATTTTCTTGTATTTCTTCTGGTAATTGTTCTTTTCTCTCTAAATTTTGATCTTTTAGTTCTTCTTTGATATCATTTTTTAATATATTTAGAAAATTACTTTTATAATTATTGACTAACATAACGGTAAGCATCATTAAAATAAAAATTAAAAACAAAGAATAAACCATGTACATGGCAGCGAAACCTTTTTTATTCATTTTCTTCACCACTTTGGTATTATTATATCAAAAAAGGGCTTTTAAGAAAACCCTTTATCCTAACAATAATTTTTACCAACAACTCGGCGGATAGAAGAACCAATCATTCTTCCTACTTCTACAACTGAGGTAATTAATCTTACAAAAGCATTGATTAGTTGGGAGTTAATCGCCCCTCCCTTTACTAATACTAATTCTTGATTTTTTAACTTCATCTTAAGAATTACACTTATCCGGATTAATAAATCCATATATTACGGATGCTAGAAAGACAATTCCTACCGCAATACATCCCCAAACTGTTGCTGAAAATCCACCGTTTATTTTTGTTAGTTCTACTTCATTTAAATGCTTCATCTTAACCTCTCAAATTCTTTAAAGAAAAAATGGCTTTGGTAAGGGAAATAATGCTAATTACTAAATTAGCAATTGTTGTAAACAATCCTCCTCCACTATAACTCATTAATTCTTCATTTTCCATTCTTTGCATATTTCCTCCTAAAACATTTTATCTTTTATTTTGGTAATAATTCTTTGTTTATTGTAGTAAAAATTTAAATCTACTACTTCATGATTTGTTAAGTCTTTCTTTACAGATAAAGTAATTTCATAAAAGGTTTGATAATTTTCTTCATCTATTTTTAGTTCTTTACTAATCACTTCATAATCTAAATTTTGATGATTCATTGCCAGTTTTTCAAAATTTAGAGTAGTAGGAATAGCCGTTGTAATGAGACATGTATCACTACAAGTTACAATTCCTTTAGTTTGGTAGCTGTCATAAATTTCTTTTTGGCAAGTAAATTTTAGTAAGCACAATAAGATAAGAATAATTAAAAGTATTAGAATCCAACCTATTTGAGGCTCTTTTTTTAAAAAAGCAGTTTTGTTATTAAATAGATCTAACATGTAGCTCCTAATCGAATAATTTTTTTAAACTTATCTTCTACATTTTTATGTGTTACATAAATTAGTGTACTATTTTTAAAATAATAGAATATATTATCTAGAATCTCTTTTTCTAACGTTACATTTACTTCACTTAATGCTTCATCTAATATCATGATTTTGGCCTTTTTAAGCAATGCCCTTGCTAGGATAATTCGTTGCTTTTCTCCTCCACTTAAATTATTTAGGGAAGCATTAATGACTGTATTATATCGATTTGGCCTTTTTGCCACGATTTCTTCTAGCCTACAAATTTTGCAAACTTTCTTGAAATCTTTTTCACTTATATTTCGGTAGCACTCTATATTTTCTCTAATCGTTCCTGTAAAAAGTTTCTCATTTTGGCCAACATATAATATGTTTTCTCTGATCGCTTTTAAACTATAATCATATTCACTCGTATTATTTAATTCTATATTTCCAGAGTAAGCACCCAAACTACGATAAATGAGTTTACAGATGGTACTTTTACCACTTCCTGATGGACCACTTAATAAAACTTTATCGTTACTTTCTACTTTAAAATTTACTTTATTTAAGATTTTATTTAATAAATCATAAGAATAGCTTACATCTTTTACAACAATGCTATTTTTATCTAGGCGAGTTAGACCTCCTTGATCTTTTTCGATCTCTGTTGCCAAGAATTCACTTAATTTATTAAAAGAGGCTTTTAGGTAATTATATTTTGGTATTAAATCAACTAATTCTTTTGCAGGATTAAAAAGATAGAGGATAATACTATTAAAAGTAACAAGACTTAGTACTTCTAACTTTCCTTGATAAATCAGATAAATTCCCAAGGTTGTAATTGCAAATAATCCAAATTCATAAATAAAGTTTTTTATTAATTCCATGCCGTTTAGCATACTTAGAAAATGAAAATTGCTTTTTAGCATTAGAATTAATTTGTTTTCGATACGATAGATAAATTCTTGAACCAAATTTAGATTTTTAATACTAAAGTTCATGTCCACGTTTTCAATTAGAGCGGTATTGAAATCGGTTGTGACTTCAATATTTTCCTTCATTTTAGAATATATTCCCTTGCTGAAAATCATCCCTATTAATAAATAAATAATAATAATCAAACAAAGAAGAAAAAATAAGTTACTATTTATTAAAAATAGCGTTACAACAGCACCAATAATCAAAATCGTATTGAGAATCAAAGTTGTAAAGATTTCTGAAAATAAGTTTTTGGTATTACTTAATTCATCTATTCTGGTAACAATTTCTCCTGTCGTACGATTTTGAATAAATTTTAAAGGGAGTTTAAAAATATGCTCTAAAAACATTGTAAACAGTTCCGTATCAAGGTTTTTGTTCAAGTAATTGAGGTAATAGGTTTTTGTATAATTTATAATCACTTTCAAGAAGAATAGTATTAAAAATAGAACGATAATGAATTTTAGAAAACTGGTGTCTTGACCTTTTTCGATACTAGAAATACTGATTTGAAAGTAAAAGCTTCCGAGAATCGTTAATATCATTAAGACAACATTTGTTATTAAGATTTTCGCAAATAAAGGTTTATTTTTTACTAATAGCTTTCCAAAAAGACTAGTTATGGATAATTCTTTGGTGTATCTTAAGATATTACTACTTGGTGTTGCTAAAATTAAGACGTGATCCCAAATTTCAGTAAACTCGTTAATAGACATTTTAATTTTTCCTTTTGCGGGATCCATGATATAAACAAACTTCGCGTTTCTTTTATAAATTACAACAAAGTGCATTAAACCATTTTTTAATGTAACATGAGCAATCGCGGGTAAATATATATTTTCATCAAGGATGTGTTCTGCTTTTACCCCTATGGCATCAAAGCCATAGCTACATAATGCTTTTACTAAATGAAAGGCTGTTGTGCCATTTACACTCGTACAAGTATCATCTCTAATTTTTTCTAATGGAACATATCCACCATAGTATTTGAGTAGTGTCTCAACGCAACAAGCTCCACAGTCTTTCAAATCATGCTGTTTTACTACTTCTATCTTAGGCATAATCTTTCCTCCCTTCACTACTATTTATTACCTTTATTCCTCTTTTTTCCTTTATTTTAGCGCATTTTGGTCCCCGTTTTTACTTTCTGCAACACGGTTCGACAATTTTTTTATTTTTTTCCGCTATAATATACAGCTCGAAAGGAGGAAAGATTATGCAAGATGGATTATTAATCTCCAAATTAAGAGTTGAACATCAAAAAACGATTAAGGAAATGGCACGATATTTAAATATTGGTGTTTCTCCTTATAAGCGTTATGAAGCTGGTCTTAAACCGATGAGACTTCAAGAATTAAATGCTCTTAGTAATTACTTTCAGATTTCTCTTAATACATTATTAGGCCTTAGTCATAATATGAAAGAATGTGGATCTTTTGATATTGATTATAAATATTTAAGATTTAGTTTAAGGTATGTTCGTAGAATGCAACGAATTACTCAAAAAGAATTAGCTAAAGATTTACATGTTTCCCCACCTACTGTAGCACGATATGAAAGACATCCAGAGTTATTGAAAGTAGATTATTTATTGAAGTTTGCTAAACGATTTTCGGTTTCAGTTGACTACATTTGTGGAAAAACATTAAAAAAAGAAGTGCTTTAATCATCTTTAAGCACTTCTTTTAATAAGACTTCATCATCTTTAAATAGATTGTATTTTTTGACGATAAATTTAAAGATTACTTTTAATAAGGCAATACATGGAGTTGCTATAATCATACCAACAATTCCAAAATAATGAGCAAAAATGAGTAAACCAATCATAATGGTTACAGGATGTAAATGCGTTGTTTTACTCATTACAATTGGTTGTAAAACGTAGTTTTCTAATAATTGAACTACAACGCAAATAATTAAAGCAGCAATACCAGTAATAGTTCCTTGGCTAAAACCAACAATAACGGCGGCAGCACCACCAATATAAGGACCTATATAAGGTATTAAATCAGTTAAACCACAGAATAATCCAAATAGTAAAGGAGCATTTAAGCCAATGATTGCAAAGCCGATGGTATCACAGACAAAAACCATGAATGCTACTAAAAGTGTTCCACTAATGGTTTTTCTTACTTCTTTACCTATATCTGTAATTAAAACTTCAATCTCATATTTATTTTTATTGGGAACTAATTTTAAGAAATGTTTGGTTATCGCATCAAAATCAAATAACATATATAAACCAATTACTAGACTAATTAAAATAGTTCCGATTCCTGATGCTAAACTTCCTAAAATACTAATTAAAGAAGTTGGCAAAGAATTGGTGAAATTAACTAAGAAAGAGCCTACTCCATCAAATAAATTATCTCTAAAACCGGTTAAATCAATACCACTTATTGATATTTGATTAATTAAATCATCAGCAAAATTACTAAACTTATCCAATATAGATGGTAATGTGGCAATGAGTTCATTGATTTGGGCATATAAAGTAGGTACTAGTATTCTTAAGAAAATATAAATGAATACTAAGAATATGGCATATACTAAAATACTTCCTAGAATGCGAGGAACTCCTTTTTGATTTAATTTCTTTACAATAGGATTAAATAACCAAGCAATGACAAAGCCAATAAAAAGTGGTGATAAAACTCTAAGGAAAGTGAGCAGAATATTCCAGACATTTAAATTTTTTAAAATGATGGTACCACATAAAATGATCGCAACTACCATTACAATATATAATAAATTTAATATTTTTTTAGTTAGTGATACTACTTCATTAACTTCTTTACTATCAATTTCCTTAAAATTTTTCTTCATATTAAACCCTCATTAATTCAGTTTCTTTTTCCTTAAATATATCATCGATCTTTTTATTATATGTATTTATTTGCTCTTGTATGTCATTTAAATACATTTTTTCTTCATCTTCTGGTAATTCTTGCTTTTTTATCTCATTATTCGCATCTTGACGAATGTTTCTTAACGCTACTTTGGCTTCTTCACATACAGATTTAGCCATTTTTACATATTCTCTTCTTTTTTCTTCTGTTAATTCTGGAACTGTTAAGATAATCATTTCGCCATTATTAACTGGGGTAATACCAATATTTGCTTCATTAATTGCTCTTTCAATTTCTTTTAGAGCACTCTTGTCAAAAGGTTTTACCATGAGTGTGCGAGCTTCTGGTACGGTAATATTAGCAAGAGAAGCAATCGGTGTTGCCACGCCATAATAACTAGCATTTATCCCGTTTAACATAGCAGGATTTGCTCTACCGGCTCTAATGTTTAATAGTTTTCCTTCTAAACTTTCAATTGTTTTTTTGAACTTTAATTCTGTGTCGTCCATATTTTTAATATTCCTCCTAAAAATTATTTCATACTATCATTATACTTAAGTTTTCTAACTTTTACAAGTATCAAGCTATGATTTTCCTACTTCTGTATATTCTAAGAAATTTTTTATATTTCTTATTTCTACTTCTCCTGGTAAGCCACCAATAAAAGTATTGTTTTTAAAGACTAATATTACCGGAGCAAAATTCATATAACTAGATAATTCTTCATAGTTTGTTAGTAAATTTTGATATGCCGAAGTTTTCTCAATTTGATCTTCTTTTTCTAAGTAGTAAACATTTAGATTATCAATGTTATCTATCGAGCCTAAAAGACTGCTTACTTTTTTAGTTGCCTCTTCTTCTTTTTTTCCTATTAAAATAATAATTTCTTCTTTACTAGCAATTAAAGGAGCCAAGTCTTCTACCAAGGTTTGCGTACTATAAGAATCATCAAATTCATAAGTTACTTCTTCTATTTCTGGTATTTCAGAGTTATTATCACTTGTAAAAATTGCCGTTATAAGAAAGTAGAGTCCTAAACCTAAGGCTATTGTTATAATAAAAGATAGTAAAAACCGTTTCATTCTAAATAATCCTCAAACATCGTTTTAAATACATTATATTTGATACCAGTTTGATATTCGTTCCAATAGTCTTCTGGAGTAATATTACCGGTTGTAAAAGCTGTTTCATTATCAAAGGCAAGGATTTTACCATTTTTTACAATTACTAAAGTAGGAGCATATAATTCTTGAGTACCATCATCTAAAGTTACTAGATAGCTAGATAAATTAAGAACTATACTTTGATAAGTAGCATTATGATTTTCACGATCTTCATAAAAGTCATAATATAAAATCTCGTCAATTCCTGTATCTTTTGCGGCTTCATTTAGAATATTGGCATAATATCCACTCCAAATATTAGCAGGATAACCCATAAAGATAATCGCATTTCCTTTTAATTTGGCATATACTTCACCAGCATTCACATATTTAAAAACATTATCTTTACTCACATTTATATAGTCTTGATCGAATCTTTCATTATCAACCACAACTTCTTGATTAAAATCTCTAGTACCAATATAAATAAAGCCAATAATGATTATAATAAATAAAAGTCCTTGCAATACTCTTTTTAATTTCTTATTCATGAAACTTCACCACTTATCCCTATTATAGCATTTTTACTTTTTAAAATTAAGGAAAATTCTTTTTTACTGTTAAGTTTTTGTCCAATGAACATAAGAATTAATCTATGTTAAATCGCCTAACCTCACGGTTTGTTTTTTTCTGCTGCCCTTTTATACACCACAGACCTTATTTTTCGAGAGTTGCTCCTGTACTTCTTTTATTTCTTTATATTTTAATTTAATTGTTGTAACATCTTAATCCTTCATTCAATATATTTAAACTCGCATTATAATTTTTTTTATTCTAAATCACATTTACTACATTTTAATTCTCTTACTCCTATATAGTACATCTTATGAATTAACATTTCTTGTTCTTTATTTGGATATAAACGAAACTCGTAAGCTCTATGTATTTTCATCGCAATCACCCCTGATAATAGGATTCGTAAATAAGAAACCTAAAAAATACACGAAATACGTGTACTTTCCTATAAAATAAAAAACTAATAAAAATTAGTTTCTTTGAAATGCTTTTTCTTGAGATTTTAATTCTTCTTTTAAGACTTCGGCAGCCTCTATACAAGATAATTCTTGTAGTAATTCAATATATCTTTTACGAATTTGATAAAAATCAATTGCTCTTACATCGGGATAATTAATTGGTATAATTATTTTTCCTTTTTCAAACTTTCTTTGCTCTTTTTTCGTTATTGATGTACATTTGCCACAATTTAAGCAGACATAACGGAGAATGGCTGGTTCTCTAAATAGACCGCTTTTCCCATATTCAATTAAAATATCACAGGTGCAATTGGTAATTAATGGGTTTGAAAAAGCTTTTTTTAATGGCTCTTTAGCAATATTTTTACTTATCTGTTCATAATCTACTGGTCTTAAAAACGGTATGTCTTCCTCAAGAGAAATTCCATCTAGATACGTTTCTACTTGTTCATGAAGAGAAAAGTATTCTTTAATTAAAGGATTTTCTTGTAATTCTTGCAAGCGAGCTAAATTTTTTTGTAAGGTTTGATATTCTTTTCTTTTTTCTTCGATTCTTTCTAATACTTCTTTCCGCATATCTTTTGACATATAAACTCCTCTTTTTTTGTTTTCAAAAAATTTTTGTAGTTAAAAAGAAAACTACAATTAGTTTCCTTTTACTTGATTCATTACTTCTTCAGCAAAGTTGTCATTTCTTTTTTCCATACCTTCGCCTACTTCATAACGGATCATTTTAATAATTTCACCATTATTTTTCTTTACATAATCTGAAACGCTTATATCACCATCTTTAATAAATGGTTGTTCAGCAAGACAAACTTCTTTATAAAATTTCTTAATTCTTCCTTCTACCATTTTTTCAGCGATATCAGCTGGTTTTCCTTCAGACATAGCAAGTTCTTTTTGAATTTTTCTTTCCCCTGCTACGACATCTTCAGGAATATCACTTATAAATACATAGCTTGGACGCATTGCAGCAGCTTGCATAGCAACATCTTTAGCCACTTCTTCGTTTGCACCTTTTAGTACAGTTAAAACGGCAATTTTGCCTCCCATATGTAAGTAAGAACCAAATACTTCATCATCATTTTTTTCAACTACTTCAAGTCTTCTTAATGATAATTTTTCTCCAATTTTAGCAGTTTTAGCAATAATTAGATCTTCTACTGTACCTTCAAGAGTAGTTACTTTTAAAGCGCTTTCTAAATCTTTGGCATCACTATCTAATACATAAGTACCGATTGTATCAATCATACCTGTAAATTCTTCATTTTTACTTACAAAATCAGTTTCACTATTTACTTCTAAAATAACAGCTTTATTTCCTTTTGTATAAATATTAGCAAGTCCTTCAGCAGCGATACGTGATTCTTTTTTGGCACTTTTGGCAATTCCTTTTTCTCTTAACCATTCTACACTAGCAGTAATATCGCCATTACATTCTGCTAATGCTTTTTTACAATCCATCATTCCAGCTCCGGTTGCCTCACGAAGCTCTTTTACCATAGCGGCAGTAACTTCCATATTTATCCTCCTATTCTATTTTAAAGCACTAATTAAATCGTCTTTTTTCATTGTGCTGTAACCTTTAATACTACGTTCTTTTGCCATTGCTTTTAATTCAGCTAAAGTCATATCTTCTAAAGATTTTTCAGCAGTTTTTTCTTTTTCTTCTACTGTTTTTTCTTTTACTTCTTCTTTCACAGATGATTCTTCTAATTTTACATCTTCGTTTTTCTTTTCTTCTTGTTTCATGATTTCATCCATTTTTATTTCTTTATTTGATTTTTTGTCTTCTTCTGTAACGTAGTCAACTATTTCAAGTCCACGAGACTCACAAATAGCATTATTTAGTACACCTAAAAGTACTTTTACACTTCTTACAGCATCATCATTACCAGGAATAACAAAATCAACGTCATCTGGGTCACAGTTTGTATCAACAATACCAAATACTGGTATTCTAAGTTTTCTAGCTTCTCTAATAGCGTTAATTTCCTTTTTAGGATCAACAATAATTAAAGCATTTGGAAGTTTATTCATTTCCCGAATACCACATAAAATCTTATTTAATTTTTCGTATTCTTTTTTAAGTCCAATTACTTCTTTTTTAGGTAAAACTTCAAATTTACCGTCTTTCTCCATATTTTCAATTTCTTCAAGTCTTTTTACTCTTCTTCTGATTGTTCTGAAGTTTGTTAGTGTTCCACCTAACCAACGCTCTGTTACATAATAAGAATTACTTCTTAAAGCCTCTTCTTTTGCTGCTTCTTGGGCTTGTTTCTTTGTTCCAACGAACAAAAATGTTCCTCCATTATCAGCAATTTTCTTAAGCTCTGCACAAGCTTCTTCTAATAGTTTAGTTGTTTTTTCAAGATCGATAATATAAATATCATCTCTTGCACCAAAAATGTATTCTTTCATCTTTGGATTCCATCTTTTTGTTTGATGTCCAAAATGAACACCTGCTTCTAATAAATAACTCATAGAAACAACGGCCATAAATTATCCCATCCTTTCGTTTTTACCCTCTTAATATCTTCAGACATGATCCACCACCGCTCTTCGCGGCACTCGGCACATCACTAAATATTAATGTGTATTTGCAATTTATTTGCCAATTAGTATTTTACTATACATTATATAAAAAAACAAGTAAATTTTACCTGTTTTTCTACAATTTTAATACTCTTGTTATCTCTTCTTTTGGCTCCTCTTTTACTATAATTCCTAATTTTCTTACTTCATCCGCTGTTAAGATTTGTGTTTCTAGCATAAAAGTCGTAGAATCTGAAAAAATTGTTCCTATGATCGAAGTTTTTTCAACGGAAACAAAGATATTTGTTCCTCGTAAATCGGCACCATCTGCTAGGATACCATCTAAATCTTGTCTTAATAAGCTAACATTTCTCAAATTGGTATTTTTAATTGATTTATTATAGATTTTGGTTAAATCTATTCTGGCATTGGTATTAGATAAATCATATCCCTCAATATCAGCATTAGTAAAATCAATTAATGATAAATCACAGTATTTGATAATATCTGAATCATGGAAAAATGGATCAATTTCCTTTTTTTCTTCACTTACTTTGGCATAGAAAACAGCATTGCGAATTTTTATTTTGGGACTACTACCCGGATCTACTTGATTTTCTTTTAATTTTTGGAGCATATTTTTAATACTATTAGCAATATTTTTAATATTTTCCTCTTTTTCTGTTTCTTCCGGTTCTTCTTCTATAAAATTTGAGAAATCCGTTTTAGTCGCTGATTCTAATTTTTCTGGTACTTCTAATAAAAAGCCGGTAGATAACGTTTTTCCTTCTAATTTATGAGAAATAATTTCTAGTAAGGAAGCACTTCCTATATGCCAACTACTCCCAAAAGAGTAAGCATTTTGACATTTTAAAGCGATAAAATCTTTAATAAACTTAGGGCAGTCATTCCAAGTTAAATTAGGAAGCAAGTTCAATAATTTTTCTTGTAATTTTTGAGGTAAAATAGATTTTCTTTCTTTATCAAAATAAAATTTACAATCTAAAGGATCATAGTAATAAATATCATGTTTTCCTGTTTGGGATTCAATATCTAGCTCGTATAAGGGACTATGATAAGGATATACTAAAAATTCATTAACATATATCTCAGATAGTCTTAGTACAAAATAGTCATCTCCTATTTGAAAGTTCTTGGTTATTTTGATTTGACCTTTTTCAATCATTTGCTTTAAATAGGGTGAAATTGAAGAACAAGAATCATGCATATTAAAAAATAAATTTTTAATATAAACATATTGATGTCCTCCATACAAATAATAACTACCATTTATTTCAGCGGTACCTTCAAACATATCTAATTTTGCACTTAAATTAAAGTAGTCGCCTATTTTTAATTTATTTATTAGTTTAATAAATATTATTTTTCTTTTAGGATCATTTTCTAATGTTACCATTTTTATTTTATATTCATGTAATGCGGTTGGTAAATTGTAATAGTAATTAGCGATATCATCTCTTGTTTTTAATTCTGCTAACATCCATATTTTTAAATAATCTTCAAAAGCTATATCTTTATCTTGTTTGATAATTAGTTCTGCCATAGGAACTCCCCTCTTTTTTTGGTAAAATTTATTCTAACACATATTAATTATGTTGTCAAAAAGTGCCTATTATGTGTTAAAATAGATTTGTGATTTACATGAAAAAAATACTTATTAAATTAATTCGAATATATCAAGCGATTCCGGGAGAGTTCCATAACCATTGTCGGTACTATCCTACTTGTAGTAACTATGCAATTGAAGCATTAGAAGTTCATGGTCTTTTTAAAGGGACATTTCTTATGATTAAGCGTATTTTTAAATGTAATCCTTTTTCTAAAGGAGGAATTGATCTGGTTCCACCCAAAAAAAACAAGTAGGAATTTACTTGTTTTTAAATGGTTCTTTTTCTGATTAGAGGAGCTTCAATAAAGGGACGAATAAAATATTCTTCCTTCGTATCAAATTTACACTTTTTGGTTTCTATATATTCTTTTTCAAACTTTTCTAATAGAGCATGAATTTGTAATAGATTTTTAGGATCTAAATAGCCTTTTATATTTTCAATAATCATTTCTCTTGTAATTGCTAAAAATATTTCTTTATCTACTTGTTCAATAATATGTAAATATTGGTGAGATGCGCTGCATAATATAGCACCGTTCCATTCCTCATAGGGACCATTTTTACAACTAGGAATAATTAGATGGTGAAAAGTATAAATATCATTTGGCTGCAATTCATAACCCATGAAATCTAAATTTAATTCTCTTAATTGAAATCTTCTAATTAGATTTAATCCTGGTTCTTTCACAAGCACACCACCTATTTATATTTTAATCTATATTCTCTTTTTTGCAAATAGAAAAAGCCCATATGGGCTAACATTCATTATGGCGGAGTAGAGAGGATTTGAACCTCCGCGCCAGCATTCGCTGACCTAGATCCTTAGCAGGGACCCCTCTTCAGCCTCTTGAGTACTACTCCATGACTTTTTTTAAGTACTCTTTAATATTACACTAAAAATTCCTCGAAGTCAACCATTTTTTATGATTTTCCTTTGTATAGAAAACTAGATTTTACCAATAATAATTTTAGGTGGATCAATATGGAAGAAAAAATAGTACAAAGAATTCAAAACGAATTTAGTAAAACTCCTGATTTAATTATCAAAAAAATTAAATTGTCTTTATTTGATACCGTTTATGTTCTTTATTTAGAGACAGTTAGTAGTTCAGATAAAGTTAATGATTATATTTTAAAAAATTTAAGTAATATTAGTAGCTTTAAAAATACAAAAAAGCTTGATCTTACAAGTGTTCTTCCTTCACCAAATACCAAGAAAATTAAAAATGAAGATGAAATCGAATATTTTATTACAAATGGATTTACGATTGTTATTCATGGTAATACTATTTTAGGGGTTGAAACACGAGCTGATATTAACCGAGGAATTCCCACACCGGATACGGAGCCTGCTCCGAATGGGCCCAAAGATGCTTTTTGTGAAAACTATCAAATTAATATGGGACTTATCAAAAAGAGGCTTAAGTCGAGTAAATTAAAAACTGATGAGTTTACAGTAGGTCGAAAAACTCTTACTAAGGTTGGTCTTTTATACTTCGAAGATATTGCTGAAGAAAAAACCATTCAATTAGTAGAAGATAAATTAAAGAAAATTGATATTGACGGAATTTTAGATTCTAGTATGATTGGACAATTAATTAGTGATGAGGATAAAACACACTTTCCTACTTATATTTTAACAGAAAGACCTGATTTTGTCTCAAAAGCGCTATTAGAAGGAAAAATTGTAATCGTCGTGGATACTTCTCCTTTTGCTCTTATTTTACCTGCTTTCTTTATTGATTTTATTAATCCAGGTATTGATCAATACCAGAAAAGTAAAAATATTAATTTTTTAAAAATTGTCCGCTTTGTTTGTTTTTTCTTATCGATGACGGTTCCAGCGATTTATATTGCCCTTGTCAATTATAATCAAGAGACAATTCCAACTAATTTGTTAGTTAGTTTTAGTATTCAAAGGGATGGGGTTCCTTTTCCTTCGGTTGTTGAAGTCATTATTATGCTTTTTGTTTGTGAAATGTTAAGAGAAAGTGATCTTAGATTCCCAAATGCTTATGGAAGTGCCATATCTATTTTGGGAGCTTTGGTTTTAGGTGATGCAGCTGTATCAGCAGGAATTGTTTCCCCTATTACGATTATTATTATTGCACTCACCTTTATGGCTAGTTTGATATTTACAGAAATTGAGGTATCAAATGCGTTACGAAATCTTCGCTTTATTTTCCTTTTTGCCGCTGCATTTTATGGTATTTTAGGAATTGTTTTTGCTACTCTTTATTTTCTAATTCGAATTAACGCGATTCATTCTTTTGGACATCCTTATTTTTATCCACTTGTTCCCTTTGATAAAACTTACTTTTTTAAAACAGCGATTAAAAAGCCTTTAAAAAAGGATCGGAAACGTAGCTTTATTCTTACTAAAAAGAATTTAACTAAGCAAGGAGAGAATGTATGAAAAAATTAATTTTATTATTATTTATTCCTTTTTTGATCAGTGGGTGTTATGACTATAACGGATTAAATGATTTAGCGATTATATCAGGAATTGGTATTGATTATGAAGATGAAGAATTTAAAGTAACATTTGAAGTAATTAGTACAAAAAAAGAAGGAGATTCTTCAGCACCTAGTAGCACTTATTATATTACTTCAACGGGAGAATCGATTGTTTATGCTTTTACAAGTGCTGCCAATCAAATGGATAAAGTGCCCTATTTTGAACATGTAGAGATTGTTTTGTTTAGTGAGGAAGTAGCTAAAAATCATTTAGAAGATTGCATTGATTATCTTATTCGTACTGAGAGATTACGTAATGAGTTTTATGCAGCGATTGCCAAAGATAGTGCTGGCGATTTAATTGAAGCTAGTTCCAAAGCTCATCCGATTATTAGCAATTATCTTGTACAATTATTAGAATTTAATAATGAAACTTATAATTCGGCTTATTATGTTCAATTTACTAAATCAGTTAACCGGATGCTTAGTCGTGGAGAAGATGCGATGTTACCTGTATTTAAGCTAAAAGATGAAGAGACGATCGAATTATCCGGTTTAGGTATTTTTCGAGATTTCAAGCTTGTTTATACATTTGATTCCAATCAAGCAAGTATTGTTAATTTACTTAATAATTTTAATGTAGAATCCATTCATTTTCAAAAAACTTGTGAAGATGGAAAAACGATAGCCATTGCCATTTATCAAAGTGATGTTTCCATTGAACCAAGCAAGGAAGGAATTTTAGTAAAGGGAGTCATGAGTGCTCGTATTAGTGAATCTACTTGTAGTTATGATTTTAAACAAGCAGATACTTATGAAGAATTAGAAAAAGAATTTGTTAAAATAGTAGAACAAGAAATGGATGAAGTATTAAGAGTATTTCAAAAAGTGCAATCGAATGCTTTGGGAATTGGCAGAAGTTATTATAGTCGTTATCGAGTGAAAGATTTTTATTCTTGGACTAATCAAGATATTACTTATGACCTTAATTTAAAGATTAATAAAAAGGGATTAACATTTGAGGTGGAATAAATGAAAAAAGAAAACGCAACTACATTATTTTTCTTAACAAGAAGTTTGTTTTTTGGCTTAGGTATTTCTCTTATTTGTAAATATACAGATAAAGATACTTATATTGGAGCAATCATTGGAACTTTGTTAGGGCTTCTTATTGTCCTTGGATATCGGTGGGTTATTAATAAAAAAAATGGTAAAAGTCTTCAACAAATATTTGCTAATCAAAAAGTTGTGGGAATGATTACTCGAATTTTATTTTTACTCGCAAGTATTATTCTTCTTACTTATACTTTGCTTACTTATAAAACCTTTGTATCGAGTTTTTTGCTTGCTACGACACCTGTATTTATTATTTTTCTTCCTTGGATTATACTTCTTTTCTATGCGGCTTTTCAAGGATTACCTATGATTCCTAAGCTTGCTTCTGCCTTATTTCCGATTAGTCTTATCTTATCATTATTTTCTATTATTAGTGTATTTGGTAATTTTGATTTTGCTAATTTTTTGCCAATTCTTACAGCATCCCCATCTAATATGTTGATGTGTATTATATCTTTTGCCGGAATTAGTGCTTTTCCTGGTATTTTAACCTTGCATATGCAACCTAATCAAACGAAACATTATATATTCTTCTATTTGCTTTCAGCAATTTCTGTTATTATTGCTCTTTTATGTGTTAATGGTGTTTTTGGTGAAATTTTAGTCAATGTATTTCGTTTTCCGGAATATATGGTATTAAAACAAGTAAAGCTTTTTGATTTTATTGAAAAAATTGAAAATATTTTATCTGTTGCTTGGGCATTTGATCTTTTTATTACTTCGGCTTTTAGTATTTATTCCATTAAAACTTTGATCCCTCAAAGGAAAAGTGGGATTACATCTATTATTATTGTGGGATTAATAGCAGTTATTATTGATTGGTTTTTTGATTTTAATTATGTTTATGAATTATTTGTTTATTATGCTCTTCCCTATGTATGTCTTATTTTTTCAGTTGTTATTCTTCTTTTATTTGGCTATTTACTTAAGAAGAAAAATAGAAGTAAATCAACTTAATACTTCTATTTTTTCTTTGTCTGTTTTTCTAACTATGATTAAATCATCTTCTTTTTTATATATTCCGATTGGCATTTCTTCACCGGAAGTTAGATAAGCTTGAATCATAACATGATATGCTTTTAGGCCATCTGGCTCTGTTTTCTCACTTATATGGGCTTTGGCTTTTCCAATTTTTTTATCATCTGACATATAAGAAAAGTATGAGTTTAGAAAATCAATTAACAGCTCTTCTTCACTCATGATTCGCTTAAACATCAAATCACCAAAAGAATTCGTTGATGTTTTCATTTGGACTAGGCACCTCCTCTCTTTTTGGATTTAGGGATTATCCTAGCACAAAGAAAGAGCGAAATTTGTCGAACGGTGTTGAGGTGCCTTGAAAAAGTTTTATTTTTCGTCCACTATATAATAAATATCTTCCCATAAAAGTGGGTCATTTTTACTAATTCCATATAAAAATACTTCGATGTTAGATTCTTTTAAACTTGCAATCATATGATCATTTGCAATCGGATATAAAATGCCAATAAAATCATAAGTATATTCGGCTTTACTATTTAATATATAGTTTAATATACCTATTTTAAAACTGGGACTTTTCAATTTTTTGATTACACTATTAAAAAAAGACATTACATATATATTTTTATCTTGATATTTAGCTAGTAATTTAGAAAAACGAACAATATCAATATTTACATCCTTAATTTCAATTAGTATGATTTTATCTGTTTTTAATCTTAGAACATCTACTAATTTTATAACACCTTTTTTTCTTAATTCTTTATAGGTTTGATTCCAAATAAATTTACCATTTATTAGAGGGTCATGATGAACAACAAATACATTATCTTTACTTGTATAAATATCTAATTCAAAGCCTGCATATTTGGGACTATTAATGGCTCCTAAAAAAGCTGGTAATGTATTTTCTGTAATTCCCTTTTTTACTAAGCCACGATGCGCTATTAACATAAAAATCACCACTAAAATATATTAGTGATGATTGTTTATTATTCAATACCAATAACATCATAGGGATCAGTCATAGTTCCTATACCAGTAAGCGATACATTTGCCGAAAGATTAATGACAGGTCGGATGCCAGGAGCAGTCCAATATACAAGGCCTAACCCGTCACTAAGCTGACCATTTGGACTTACATCGAACACATTAGCGCCATCTATAGAATAAAAACAATATGGAGACATCGTCCAGTAATACTGTCCTGTATAAAGATAGTTATTGGTTGTACCTCCACTCCATGATAGCCCTCCATATACCACCTCATCAGCGGTAATTAATCCGATTGGATATTCTAGTGCATGATTTCCTTTATAAGAACTACTTACTGTATACAAATCATTACTATTATTACATTTAAATGTTGGATTTACATTATTACCATTTTGGACTAGTCTTTCATATCCCGCAAAATGAATTGTGCTACTTGGCGTTGCACTCCATAAATATCCATTTGCCATTTCTCGATCTCCACAGAATCCGGCTTCTGTACTTATATATTGGGAATAAGCTGTAAGATTGCTGCTATACCACGTATTTAATGCTTTTAATATTGTACTATTACTCGTTATTCCATGTTGGCTATTTATTGTGTATTTTAAACCTACATATTCACTTCGTTCATAGTTACTGTTAAAAGCACCAGTATCTTCTAATTGAGTTTTTGTGCCTGTTGCTTGAGCACTTTTGTCTCCACTATAGATCAGCCTTATACTTCCATCTCCGTTAATTCGGATAATTCTCCAATAGAACCCAGCAAAGCTTACCCAATTATCATTAGGATTTCCTGCAAAATAATAGGTTGTTCCGTCATCGTCTTCTGCTTGATAAATATCTCCTTTCCCATTACTTCCTGTTACTGTAGTTGATATAGTTAAAGGAAATACTCTTGTTTGTACCACTCGTCCCATCAAAATTGTGTTGCATGCTGAGGCTTTGAATGGACATAATTGCTTTTCAAAATACAAATAACATTTAGTTTCTTTGCTTGTAAATGGGGTTACGGTAAGTAATTTTGTATCTGGTTCATAAATTACCTTAATACTACTATCTTTTTCTCCATCAACAGTACAATAACTATCTTCTGTTAATTCATAATTACCTTCAGGTATAGTATCAGATGGTTCTCCGTCTACTTTTATGGCAACTATATTTAAATCTGCTAAACTATAATTAATTGTTCCATTTACTAAAGGAATTGATTGTGTTGTTCTATATTTTGCTCTCGTAAAAGTTAGAATAACTGTTGCTAAAACAAGTACTATTCCAATTCCAACTATAATATTTCTTTTTAAATGATTTCTTTTTAACGTCTCGATTTCCATAGCTAGCCCTTCTTTCATGATGCTAGGCTTCATTTAAATTATCATCAAAATAAACTATCATAGTCTTATGATGAGTTTCCTAGCTTATACATAAATTATAATTTGAGCTAGACTGAAAGTCAAGAAAAATATCGCTAAAACAGTCTACTTTTTATTCTGGTTTTAAAATCATGAGAAAATTAATTTGGTGAAGTTTATGAATTATGGTATTAAATTAAAAGAATTAAGAGAATATAATAATATGTCCCAATATGATGTTGCTGAGCTTTTGGATATTAAACGAAGTTCTTATAATCAATTTGAGCAACAGTATGATATTATTCCCATTAAAAGATTAAATCAGCTTGCTAATATTTTTCATTGTTCTATTGATTATATTTTAGGACTTGCGGATACGAAAAACTATCAAGGTTCTAGGTTGGAAATTGATACTACTCTTAGCAAAGAAAGATTAAAACAATTTCGAAAAGAGCATGGATTAACACAGGACAAACTTGCTAAATTACTTGAAACTACCCAATCAGTTGTTTGTGGATTTGAAAAAGGAAGAAATCTTATTGCTACTCCCTTTTTATATACGATTTGTCACAAGTATCATGTTAGTGCTGATTATCTTTTAGGTAGAATTGATTAATATTTAAAAACAGAGATTTTTTTAGTCTCTGTTATTTTTCATTATATATCCAGTTTTAAAACAATATCACTATCTGGGAATGATACACATGGGTGTATGTAGTCGTTTTCAGCTTCTGCTTTTTTTAGACTTGCTCCGATCATTTTTACTTTTCCTTCTAATAGCCTACTTCTACAGTAACCACATTCTCCTACCCGACATAAGGAAGGTGCTTTAATCCCTGCTCTTTCCATAGCTACTAAAAGAGTTTCATCATTACGACAAGGAATCGTTTCTACTTTTTCTTTCATGACTACTTTTAAATTATAAGTAGTTTTTTCATCTGGCTCATATTCAACAAAGAAGTTTTCATAATGAACAGATTTACGAGGAATATTAAATTCATTTAGTAATTCATTCATGGAACGATATAATTCTTTTGGTCCACACATTAATACTGTATTAAATTCTTTGATATAAGGTTCTAACATTTCTCTCGTTAAATGGCCATGTAAATAGCCTTCCTTTTCTTCGCGAGTTAAAGTAACAATAAATTTTACGTTTTTTTTCTTTTTATTTATTTCTTCTATTTCTTTTTTAAAGATAATATCTTCCTCTGTTTTCACACTATAAAAGACAGTTAAATTACAATCATATGTTCCTTCTAATATAGCCCAAGCTAGCGACATAAAGGGAGTGATGCCACTTCCACCAGCGATAGCAATTACATTTTCTTCATCTCTAATGGGATTATATCCAAAATCACCAGCTGGTTTCGATACATCTAGTTTATCTCCTACTTTTATATTATCTAACATATAATTACTTACTAAGCCATTTTCTACCCTTTTAATCGTTATTTTATAGATATCTTTATTAGCTAGTGAAGGAGCAGAAGATAAAGAGTAAGCTCTTGTGACTGGGGAGTTATCTACGGTTACATGAATTGTGATATATTGTCCTGCTTTAAATGGGGCTAAACTAGGAGTATCTGAATTTTTATCGGCTGTTAAGGTAAATGTTTTTACATCTGGTGTTTCTTCTTTTATGTCTGTTACAATGGTGTGATAAATACTCTTAATTTTCTTAGTCTCTTTATCCAGATATGTATCTTCTAATGGTTTTTTACTAAAGCTTGCAATAATTTCTTCCCGTTCTTTTTTTATTTTTTCTAATTTTTCAACTGTTTCCATTACTCACTCCTTCTTTCTTCTTCTAATAATTTTTCAGTTATATAATAACCACTATAAAAAGCATTGTCAACTCCGCTTCCAAATAAAGAAGATCCTCCCACAAAATGAATATGAGGAATTCGTTCTTCTTCGTAAGATAGCAAGCGATGAATACTGTTATCATAGCCTAGACGCATTGGTCCAAACATACAGCCGTTAATATTATTGGTATAACGTTCAAAAGTAATTGGTGATGCTATTTCTATTTCTTCAATATATTCTTTAATATCGATATGAAAAGCAGATTCAAACTCTTCAATTAAGGCATTTGCCAATTCTTCTTTGGTTTGATAATAATTTTCTTTATTTACACTATTCCATACATCACCAGAATAGAGTGTTTTTAGAACTAAAATTGTCGTATTTTTAGGACTTGCTTGTTCATTTACAATATTAGGAACAACCGCTTCTAAAGTATGATGATAGAATTTTTTCATACTTTTCATATTTACCACGCTATTTAAATTTTGAAATTCATAATAACGATAATTATATAATTTTAGATCTTGATAAGATTTATTTAAACCTAGATATACTACTAGTCCATTCATAGATAGAGTTCTAGCGTTTTCTTTTTGATTTGCTTGGGGGATGTTTTCTTTTATTAATTCTTTTAATACATAACGTTCTGATAAATTACAAATAACATCTTTAGCATGATATTTTGTACCATCACTAAGTATTACTTCTTTTCCATCTTCCGTATCTTTTATTTCTGTCACGAGTGAACGATAGTTTATCTTTCCGCCTAGTTCTTCTATCCTTTTGGCAAGTTTTAAAGTGAAATCAATGCTTTTGTTTTGTAAAGCAACTGGTCTTCTAAAAATGTATTTGTACATGCATTCAGCAAAATCAATAAAGTTTAATTTATTTAGCGGACTACCAATTTCAATCCAGATATAGCCTAAAAGATGAATGGTATCGATTGGCAAATTTAAATCAACTAAAGCATCATAAGCATTTTTATCAACATATTTAATAAAATTAGGAAAATCTTTTTCGAGATTGTTTCTTCCTTTTTTTAGGGCTACTAAAGCTTCATGAATTTCTTTTAATAGTGGTAGTAAGCTGCGAAAAGAAGACATGGATCCACTATGTAGTTCTTCTAATCTTAATACCCAATCATCAATTTCCCCTTTCATTACTTCATCTAATTTGTCATCAATGCTTTTTATTCTAATGTTATAGGGAATTGGTAAGGTATCTATTTCTAAATTGTATTTTTTAAATAGTCTTTGTAAGGAACCAATATGTTCCTCACTACCATAATCCATTAAATCATATAGTGATGCATCAAATTCAAAGCGACCTCTTTTAAAAGTGGTTACTAATCCTCCTGGTAAACTATTCTTTTCTAAAATTAGTACTTTTTTATTATTATAAGCAAGATTTAGGCCGGCACTTAAACCACCCATTCCAGCACCTATAATAATATAATCATATTTCATATTGATCCCTTCCTTTAAAATCAAATTCAAAATTCGTAATTTCTTCCATATCTACGCCATTTTCTTTGATGTATTTTTTGTGTTTAGCAAGCATAATATCACAGTAATCATTTAATTTAATCGCTTCAATCGTATTCATTTTTAAATGCTTGATTGCTAGTTTTACTAAATGATAGCGATCTATTTTATTTAATACACGCATATCAAAGGCTGTTGTAATGGCTCCTTCTTCTATGTATCCTCTTACATGTAAATCTTTGTTTGCTCGTTTGTAAGTAAGTTCATGAATTAAATTTGGATACCCATGGAATGCAAAAATAATTGGTTTATCTTTCGTAAATATTTTATCATATTCTAAATCGGTAAGCCCATGAGGATGATCTTCATGAGATACAAGTCGCATTAAATCGATGACGTTTACGACTCTTATTTTTAGGTTTGGTATATTTTTTCTAAGTAGTACTGAGGCAGCAAGGATTTCTAGATTTGGCGTATCTCCTGCACTTGCTAAAATAATATCAGGATTGCCTTCATCGTTGCTAGCAAAGTCGAGAATGCCAAGCCCTTTTTTACAATGTTCCATTGCTTCTTTTTTATCTAGCCATTGTAATGAAGGATGCTTGCTAGCTACAACAACATTAATATAATCTTTGGTTTTACTAATGTGATCAAAAGTAGACAGTAATGTATTCGTATCAATTGGTAAATATATACGAACAATCTCTGGTTTTTTGGTTACTATATGATTTAGGAATCCGGGATCTTGATGAGTATAGCCATTATGATCTTGCTGCCAAACATGACTTGATAAGATAATATTTAAGCTTGATATAGAAGCTCGCCATGGGAGTTCTTTACAAATTTTTAACCATTTAGCATGTTGAGAGACCATCGAATCGATAATACGACTAAATGATTCATATGTATGAATAAAACCGTGTCTTCCTGTTAATAGATATCCTTCTAACATTCCTTCACAAGCATGTTCTGATAAAATACTATCAATTACAGCGCCATCGGTATTTAAGAATTCATCTGTCCTTATTGTCTCTCCATTCCATTTGCGATTGGTTACTTCAAATACATGACTTAAGCGATTACTTAATGCTTCGTCAGGGCCAAAAATACGATAATTATGAGGATTTAATTTGACGATATCACGAATAAATTCGCCTAAAATCGTCATATCACTCATTTTTATTTTGCCAGGAGTTGGAACATCAATCATGTAACTTTGATAATCAGGAATATTTAATTCCTTTAATATTAGGCCACCATTTGCATAAACGCTTGCTCCCATTCTTTTTTCTTTGGAAGGAATCAGTTCTTGCAAGCCTTTTTTTAGCGTACCAAATTCATCAAATAATTCCCATGGACGATAACTTTTTAGCCATTCTTCTAAAATACTTAAATTTTGTTCATGGTCTTTGTCGACGGCAACTGGTACTTGATGTGCACGGAAGGTTCCTTCTACAATTTTTTCTTCCACAATTTTAGGTCCTGTCCAACCTTTTGGTGTTTTCAAAATTATCATTGGCCACATTGGTCTAGTCGTATCATTTTGTTCTTTTGCATGGGCTTTTATTCTTTTTATTTCTTCTACGACAGCATCTAAAGTGCTTGCCATATCTTCGTGGATTTGTGCTTCCGTTTTATATTCTACAAAATAAGGACGCCAACCTAAGCCTTCAAAATACATGGTTAATTCTTCGGTACTAATTCTGGCTAAAATGGTAGGATTAGCAATTTTATAACCGTTTAAATGTAATATAGGAAGAACGACGCCATCGGTGATGGGATTTAAAAATTTATTTAGTTGCCAACTGGTAGCAAGTGGCCCAGTTTCCGCTTCCCCGTCTCCTACGACGCAAGCAGCCCAAAGATTAGGATTATCTAAAACAGCTCCAAAAGCATGGGATAAGCTATATCCTAGTTCGCCACCTTCATTAATACTTCCTGGCATTTCTGGAGCTACATGACTAGAAGTACCTCCTGGGAAACTAAAGCGTTTCATTAATTTTTTTAATCCTTCTTCATCATACGATATTTCAGGATAAATTTCACTATAGGTTCCTTCTAGGTAAACATTAGAATAAGCCGCTCCTCCGCCATGTCCCGGACCAGAGATAAAAATCATATCCATATTATTTTTCTTGATTATCCGATTTAAATGGACATAACAAAAATTTTGGCCAGGAGTAGTTCCCCAATGTCCAACTAATTTTCTTTTGATGTGTTCCAATTTTAAAGGCTCTTTTAGTAAAGGATTTTCTTTTAAATAAAGTTCTCCTGCTGCTAAATAATTAGCCGCTCTAAAATAAGCATCTATTTTTTCTAGTTCTTCTCTTTTTAATGTTCTTTCCATGTTCATCACACTACCCTATTATTTATTATAACAAATTACATATGAAAAAACCATAACAAGTTATGGTTTTCTGTCAACTTTATCATAAGAATTGTTTGTATCCTATAAAAGAAATGTTTTATTTGCAATTATTTCTTGCAATTCATAATAGCCTTCAAAAAATTTAGAACTTTTTTCATTGATGTTTGGTAATATTGCATCAAATAATAATACATTTACGATCTTATTTTCTAAATCTACAATCAAAGTGGCACCGGTGTAGCCTTGATGAGCAAGGGAATATCGAGAATAATTTTTTGGAACATAACATTTGTAATCCTCTGTATATTTATAAAGGCCAGCATAAGTTCTATTGCGCATTTTATGATCAACAAAGTTATATTTAAAAATTTCTTCTAAAAATTCTTCTTTAAAAAACTTCTTTTCTATTAGCAAATTACCCACTTGTAATAGGTCATACGCATTAGAAAATATACCAGAAGCTCCGGTGATGCCACCTGTTACTCTTGTCTTTTTATCATGAGGCAAACAACCATGACCTCCATTTCCATATATTTTATAAGTTTGATTGGGATTTATATGCGTATTTTTTAAATTAAGTGCTTTAAATAATTCTTCAAAATTGGTCGTTAATGATTTGTTTGTTACCTCTTCAATTAATATGCCTAAAAGACAAAAGCCGATATCATTATATTCTGGTACCTCTTTTTTAATAATCCTGGCATTCATTAAGATTTCTAAGAATTCTTCTTTGTCTTTGGTATCACTTAATTTTTTAGGTGTCCTTAATGTATCTTTCATTTTGATTAAATCTAAAATTGTAGTATTTTGTAAATATGGAGTACTTACATATTTTTTTATTTTGTCATGAAAATTTAATTTCTTATTTTCTTGTAAATCATATAGCAGCTTTAAAGTAAAAAGTTTAGTAATAGAGGCAATATCATATAGTTCTTTTTCGCTGGCATGATAAAACTCTTTATAAGTATTATGCGCAATTCCAATTGACATGTTTTGGATATTATATTTCTCTTTGGAAAAAGAAAAATTATTTGCTGGCATTTTATCCTCCTAAAATTTTTTATTAAAAAAACCCGTAAATACGGGCTAAAATTCTAAATGGTGGAGAATGTGGGACTCGAACCCGCGACCCTCACGGTGCAAGCGTGATGCTCTAGCCAACTGAGCTAATTCCCCAGAGAACATAACTATCTTATCATATGAGATAGCTAAAATCAAGAGTTTTTTTCATAAAAAATTATTTTTTTATTTTTACTAATCCTTTTTCGATTTCTTCTAAAGCTCTTCCTAGTTCTTTTTTATTGACATACTCGCTTTCTTTCATTTGAAAATGTCTGTTTTCTAGCATTTGTTTACTTCTAAGTGATGCTACATGAACTAGAATATACTTTGAATCTACAATATTTAATAATTTATCGATTGATGGATATAACATATACACCGCTCCCTTTTACATTAATATCATACTAAATATTTACATAATTATGAAGTAATTTTACCAATTATTGACACAAAATTTACAATTAATATAATCTTCTTTGCCCTGGAATTTCATTTTCGGCCATATTTTTTTCTTTTTCAGACAATTGCTCTAAACGATATAGCAATTCTTCATATTCATGATAGACGACACTATCCATCCGAGGTTTTGATGCTGCGATAGATTGATTTGGCACTTCTTTTTCTTGTTTTTCAACTTTTGAAGGCACTAATTTCGATACTAGCATAGCCAAATCATACATTCTTCGAAAGTTTAAAGTTTTCTTTCCATGATCGATGCGATAACATACTTTATCAACAAATCTTCTGATGACATCATAAAATTTGTAATCTTCATATGGATTTGATATAAAAACTCTAAAAGAATATAGTTCCGGTTTAATATTATATACTTTTCCAAAATTACTATAGTAGCTTATGATTACTTGTAAAGCTTCCTTGTCTTGAGCAAAATGATGAATTGTTTCTTCTAACTTTTTACAATCGAGATACTCATGTTCTTTTTGATATGGAGCAGCAATAAAACGATAAGAATCTTTTTTGTAGCCAATCACTAGATTATAATGCATTTCATTTGTTGCTAGTAAATGTCTTTCATTTAAGGCTTCCTTTAATTCTCTTTCATTAAGATAACTACCTGTAAAATCACATAAAGCTTTTAAATTATTTTCGTGTTCTAAATCTTTGCCTAAGTCTATTTTTCGGAAATTACTGTCACTATCAAAAGATTTCCCTTTATCAACCGCTAAAAAATATTTCATAATTAAACCTCTTGCTTTTATTATACTCTTATTTAAAGATATAATCAATTAATAATGTTTTTAATATTGCTCTTTCTTTTTTGGCCTTAGGTAATTCAGCAAGCTCTAACAAAAAGTTTATATTGGGTTGGGGCTGCTCTAACCCTATCAAGATGATCTTTTTCAAAAAGTCTGTTTCATCAAAAAATAGTTTTTCTTTTTTTAATTTATCGCTTAAGACATATTTAATTTCCGACAAAAGCTCTGTTTGTTCTTTTTTAAAAGCTACTTCTTTAAAATACTGATTTAGGCCACTTTGAGAATGGTATATATTTAAGAAATGCTTTTGAATTATCTTCTGATTTGATATGGGTAAGTCATTTATTAGTTTTAAAGCAAAGATTAGTGTTCTTTTTTTGGCGATTTCTAATAAAAAGGTATTTGTTAAAGGATATACGTTCATATCTCTTTGGATTTTAAAAAAATCATATTTGCTCATCAAGTATAGCCAATCTTCTATCCCTTTTTTAGGATTTCTTTTTAATATTTCTTTTAATATTTTAAATAAAGCATCTATATCGTCATCTAATTCTATGTTATCTTTTAATTCATCAAATAAATTTTCGATAGAAAACGCTTTATTCATGTACTATCACCTAACATAATTTTATCATATATCATGTTTATTGTAAAACGCTATGCATATAAACTCCAAAATGTTAATAATTACGTATTTTTTGAGAAAATTATTACTGGTGATAGGTATGAATTTTCCAAGAATGAAGGAAATCAGGGAAGATGCTGGTTTGAAACAAAAAGATATTGCAGAAGTAATGGGCGTATCTAAAGGTTCCTACAGTATGTGGGAATGTGGTACTGATACTATCCCATTAAAAAGATTAAATCAATTCTGCAATTATTTTGGAGTTTCTATTGACTATGTTGTTGGTTTTAACAACAAAAAGAAATATGCCAATCAAAAACCAGACATTAAAATAAAGGTCACTGGTGAAAATTTGAAAAAAATTAGGTTAAAGAAAGGTTTAACTCAAGTACAGATTTCTAATGAGCTAAATATTAATCAGCCAACTTGGAATCGATATGAGAATGCTAAGAATTTAATTCTTACTACTACTCTTTATGAGTTAGCCAAAAAATATCATTATTCGATAGATAAAATATTAGGAAAAGATAGAGATGCTGAGTAATCTCTATCTTTTTTCTGATTTTTTCCGATTTTTATGCAAAAACTCTTGATTTTTACATATAATTATAATATAATGATAATGCATTTTACAAGTGCACTAACTAATGGAGATGCGCCCTTAGCTCAATTGGATAGAGCGTTAGACTACGGATCTAAAGGTTAGGGGTTCGACTCCCTTAGGGCGCACCATTAATTATCGGGAAGTAGCACAATTTGGTAGTGCACTTGGTTTGGGACCAAGGGGTCGCAGGTTCAAATCCTGTCTTCCCGACCATTTTTGAAAAAACATCTCATCTATGTATGAGATTTTTTTATGCCTGCGAATTCCCCTTGATCCAAACAAAATGCATTATCATATATAAATATGTTCAAATAATTGATAAAAATCAAAAGTTTTTAATTCAAAACTTGTTCCACGATCATGGTATAATCCTTTTTTGGTTCCAGTTCTGTATACTCCTATTTTTAAGCTTATACGAATTATTCCTTTATCAATTAGTTCTATAAATTTTTCAAAAGTTTTTAATTTATAAAAATTAATTTTATAATATTTATAATATGTTACGTTATTGCGTGTTGTTGGCCACGCATTAATTAATGCAACATATTGTAATTTTGTATTTAATTTTTCCTTTAATGTTCCAAAACTCCAGTATACTTTATTTTCTAAAATCTTACCATATTTATTTTTAATTATTAAAATTAATTTTTTCATATTGTAATCTACCTTTAAATTAAAAAAATATCGATTTGCTACTAAAATTGGTGTTGTAGTAATTGAAACATTTAACACTTTTTTATCCCTTAGAATTTTATCTGGATAGCCATATTCTTTACATAGTCTTTGTGTTTCCAATTCTCCCTCTGGCGTAGAATTAAAGAGTGTTGTATAAGACTGACTATATCCTAATTTTGTTTTCAATTCAATGCCATGGTAGTCTGGAGTTCCTTTTGTATCTTCTTCTTTTCCCAGCAAATCTTCAAATGTTTTGCCTACTCCGGTAACACCGGATCTAGTACTTTTAACATACCCCATATTTTTAATTCTTAAAAACTCTTGTTTCAAATTTTCTAATTCTTTGGTTCTCATTTTAATCCCTCCTGAAGTGCTAATTATATCATATTCTTTTTTAATAATTTGTCGAATTAAGGGAGGTGCTTTAGAAAACGAGATATTTTTTCATTTTAAGAATTAAAATTATTATTCAAATAAATATTTTTCTAAATTTTCACCACAAATTTCTAAGATGTTATCATTTTCATCTGTTAAATAATTTATTCCTTTTTTATATTCAAAATTTTTTATCTTACTTTTGTCTAATTCATATACTAATTCATATTTTGGCTTATGCATTCCTATGGTATTCGGCCAAAATCTAGGAAGTTGCTTATTAGTATCTTGATATAGCAATACTCTTTGACTTGTAATGCACATTGCTAAATTAAATTGGTTATCTTTGGCATATACAATCACATTATCTGTAGTTATTATAATTTGTTCGTTTTCCTTTAAATCTATTACTTCTAAATTTAGCATAAAATTTTTATTCCTTTCTATACATTCTTCTATCTTTTTATTTTGATTATATCATAAGATGTATATAGCATCAATCATACGATCACAAAAAAATAGAGCTTGTTGCTCTATTATAAGTATTCTTCTAATATATCTGTTAATGTATCGGCATCACGGTAACCAAAGAAGCCTTCTACTACTTCACCGTCTTTAATAACAACTAAAGCTGGTGTATATCCATTTGTAATAAATAATTCTCCTAGTGTTCCTTTATTGCCATTTGCAGTTGCTTCAATTGTTAATTTATCTGTTAATGGTTTTAATTCATCTTGGAAATCACTCCATGTTTTAGTAGCACTTGTTTCTACTGGTAAGTAGTTCGTTGTGAAGTTAAGCTCTTTTTGAACCTCATTTAATACTGGTACAAATTGAACACATACGGAACAAGTACTACGGCCAATATATAATACATGGGTTCCTTTTTCATCAAATAAAGCTAAAGCTTCATCTACATCTACTTCATTCATAGCACTTACATCATAATCTGTTGAAGTAGTAGAGCTTCCACTTGAAGAACTACCACTACTACCATTATTAGATGAACCATAATTAGTATTGCCACCATCTCTAAAATACAAGCCAATAATTAATATAAAAGTGATAATAAAGCCTAAAATAACTACAAAAGTTAAATTTCTTATTTTTTCTTCCATTAAATTTTCCTCCTTTTTAATACGCTAAGTATTATACTCTTATTACTCAAAAAAAGCAAGTTTTTCTTGCTTAATCGACAACCGTTGCGGTTACATTATTATTTGAAGCATCATACTCTAATTTTACTTTTTTGTCATTAAAGTTTTTAGAAGAATCGGTTGGATCGGTTAATAAGCCATCTTCATTACCAATTAAGTATCCTGCTTCAATTAAATCATCTACACTTATATAAGTTGTATTTGTTTCCTCAAAAAGAGTTGTATTTGCCAAAGCATAATCTTCTGCTTGCACCTCTATTAAATATTTAACTTCATCTACGGCTTCATTTTTATCAATTGCAAAAGCATATGATGTTTTATTGATTGTTATAAATGCTACAATGCCTAATAATACAATTACAACTAATATCTCTATCTTCGAATATCCTAACTTATCCATTTTATTTTACCACCTTGATAAGTATAACATAACCTTTTTATTTTTTAAAGAGCTTACTTTTTACCTTTTTTATTTTTTTCTCTTTCTTGACACTTATTTTGTAAACTTTTTTATGATTTCATATTCCTTTATTAATTTATCTAAACTGTAAGTTGCGTTGGCAGGACTGGTACTAGGTAAACTAATTGTAGGTATTTTAATGTCTTTTATCATCTTTTTAAAAAGATTTGTGGCAGTTTTTCCATTTAGTAAAATCACTTTTATTTCACTTTCTTCTATTAATTTTTTAATATCATTGGGAATTACTTTTTTAATAGAAGCATCACTCGATCCTTTGATTTCACAAGAGGCACATACATCAAATAAGGCAATCTGATGTTTTTTTAAAAAAGCTTTCTTATCTGTTATCTCTTCGTTAAAAATATTTGCTAACACCTTCCAAAAGCGATTTTGGGGATGAGCATAATAAAAGCCTTCTTCTCTTGATTTTACGCTGGGGAAAGATCCTAATATTAGCACCTTTGAATCTGGATTATAAAAAGGAGGAATGGTATGTTCTTGTATCATGTTGAAAAAGATAAGACTATTTCTTATCTTTCATAACCTCCATTAGGGTTGTGCCAAAGGTTGCAATATCTTGTAAATTAGCGGGTATAATGAGTTTGGTTGATTGACCGTCTGCTACTTTACTTAAGGCTTCATAACTTTTTAGAGTTAATACGGTTACATCAGCTTTAGCATTTTTTAAGAGTTCTATTCCCTTTGCTTCGGCTTCTTTTATTTTAATTAAAGCTTCTGCTTGTCCTTCAGCAACTTTAATAGCACTTTGTGCTTCGGCTTCTGCTCGTAAAATGGCACTTTCTTTTTCTCCCTCAGCGATTAAAATACTTGATTTCTTTTCTCCTTCAGCTTGTAATATTTTTTCTCTTCTTTCTCTTTCAGCACGCATTTGTTTTTCCATTGCTTCTTGAATATCTCTTGGAGGTAAAATATTTTTTACTTCAACCCGATTTACTTTGATTCCCCAAGGATCGGTAGCTTCATCTAAGATTGCCCGCATTTTACCATTAATAATATCTCTACTCGTTAGTGTTTGATCTAATTCTAATTCACCAATAATATTTCTAAGGGTTGTAGCTGTTAGATTTTCAATCGCACTTACTGGGGCATCCACTCCATAGGTATAGAGTTTAGGATCCGTAATTTGATAGTATACTACTGTATCAATTTGCATGGTTACATTATCTTTCGTAATTACCGGTTGAGGAGCAAAATCCTTTACCGTTTCTTTTAGACTAACCACTTTTGAGACGCGATCAACAAATGGTATTTTTACATGTAACCCGTTTTGCCATGTGGTATAATAACTTCCCAATCTTTCGATTACATATGCTTTTGCTTGAGGAACTATTTTAATATTGGGAATAATTAAAATAACTACTAAAATTAAAATTGCAATTAAAATTTCCATTACTTTTCTTCCTTTCTTACAATGAGTTTGACACCATCGATCTTATCAATGATGACTTCCTCACCTACTTTTATTTTTTCATTTGCCATAGCACTCCATTTTTTGCCATCTACTTTTACTTCACCAATTTTAAATTTGGTAATTTCTTCGGTTACTATTCCTTCCATACCAATTACCCGATCTAAATTGGTACTTACTTTTTTCTTTGCTAGTTTCTTTACTAGATATGGCCTTGTTAAAAGCATTAAAACTAAGCCTAAACATACAAAGATGCTAAATTGAATATAAAATGAATCAATTACAAAGGATAAGAATAAGCTTACAATGCCACTTACAATAAACCATACACTTACTAAATTAATCGTTATCGCTTCTAAAATGGTTAATAATATAACAATAATTAACCAAGTAATCCACATACACTTCACCTACCTAATTTAATTATACGAAAATATAAGAAAAAATACAATTCTTTCTAAACAACAATTTAAAAAAAGAGCTTAACAAATAAAGCTCTTAATTTAATTTTAATAATTTTTGCCAAGTATACATTTTAGCAGTTACAATACCATCTTGGTATTTTGATGCTAAACCTACATCTTTTTGGTACTTTTTAATACAGGCCTTCATATCTTTTCCAAACTGACCATCTACACCTTTACTTCCTAAATCATATCCTAAGTTTTGTAAATAAATTTGTAAAGGTCTAACAGCGGCATGATTCCAGCCGGTACTTGTTGATATGGTTGGGGTTTTTGATAGTGTTTCCGGTCCAGCAATCCCGTCTACATTGGTACCGATTGCCTTTTGTAAATCACGAATAAATGTGGTGTAAGCATCATTACTTTCTACATTAAAAGGATTATCATTCATTAAATATGGTTTTGGGTCAATATAACCATTTTTATAAATAGCAAAATGAAGATTATTTCCCGTAGCATTTCCAGAATCACCCATGGTTGCTATGACATCACCTTTGGTTACACGATCGCCTTTCTTTACTTTTAGTGATCCTTTTTTTAAATGAAAATAACGATGCTCTATCCCATTTGTCGTAATCGATATCCAGTATCCACCGCCACTTGCATCATAACCAGTATAAGTTACGGTTCCCGATTCTATGGCTACAATATCATCTACTCCATTTTGTCCTACCAAATCCATGCCATTATGGGTGCTTCTCGATTCATTTCTTGTTTTATAGTCACTTGTTAAGTAATGCTTTCCCCTCTTTAAGACATTATTCTTCACGTTCAGTAGAGTTGCCATCAGATTCCTCCTCTCCTAATAAATTTTCTAGCGTGTTATATATTTTTTGTGGTAGAGGAAGTCCCATTTTACACCAACATTTTAAAATTAATAAACCTTCATGGGCAACAAAGAAATAAATAACGATTGTTCTTATCGCTTCCGCACTTCCCATTAAACGATCTAATAATACCGATAAAGACACAATCATTAAATAGCCAAGATCACGAATGATACCTTTTAAGCCTACTAATTTATTCATTTTATGGCAAAATATTACTTTGCACCAACCCGTTAGATAGACATAGACCATGGTAATTAATAAGACAATGATCGGTGCATCAATTCCACCCAATAAATAAGAGATTACATTATATATATGTTCCATATTCTTCCTCCTATTTATTGTATGAAAAAAAGAGAACACACGAGTTGGCGATTGTACTATGATATTGAATTTTTTTATTCTTTAATCAAAAGGCATGTTTGCGAATTTTCATCATACGCTAACGCATTTTATTCTTATGCCATATTATTATCTGTTTATTCAAATATATAAAAAGAACTAGTGTAAACTGATTACATTAGTTCTAATATTGCTTGTTTTTAATCATAAGGAATATTTGAAAACATACTACTCCAATTCTCATTTATTTCATTTTCTTCAATTATCCCATAATCATATTTTATATATTCACTTTTTGAAGAAGTGAAATAATAATTATAGCAAACATCATGATATGTTGTTATGTATAAATAAAATGCAATACAGTCATTCCTTCTACCAACAATTGAAAGGTTTGTTTTTTTATATATTTCTACAATATCTTTAATTGGTAGATTTTCTAATTTTTTATAAGTACAAATTGTTATATCATTCAATTCATATGTTGGTTCATCGGCATTAGAACACCAAATGTTTTTTCCTATTCTATCAAGTTCTGGATATTCTATAAAATAGTTTGCTAATTTATTAAGGTATTCTTCATTTTCTAAAAAGTATTCTAAGCGCTTTTCTTCACTTTCATATTCCATAGCCTTTTTATCAATAGCATTCTCTTTAAGGCCATCAACAAAAAGTATCATAATAACTATTATTGGAATTATTAATAACGCTATTAATACAATTAGAATACCAGCAATAACAATTTTCTTTCTATTTATTTTTATGTTCTTTATCATATGCTATCGCTCCCATTTTTATAAAATATTGATCTCTAGGATCGTCGCAGAAAGATGTAGTAAAACAATTTTTAAATACTTCCCAATTCATTTTCTTTATTTGATTTACTGAGGCACCCTTTAATAAAACCCAAGTTTGAATGCCTGCAGCTCTACCTATGTACCCAAAGTGATAGTTACCGATATCTTGTGGTTCCATATACATACCGTCATAAAATATTGTATCTTTTGTAAATAGTTTTAAATCGAATTTTTGACCATCATTTGCATTTTCTCTTAAATAGTTTAGTCTTTCTATATAATTCATATTTTGAGTATCATTTTGAACTTTTTTTGCATTAGTTTTTAAAGTTTCTTTAAAATTTTTATTTTCTTCTATTGGACAAACATTGTGTTTTTTTTGCACTTCTTCTATTTCTTTTTTAGCTTTTTTATTTTGTTTTTTATTATTATTATCAATAATCTCTGCACCAAGAATAATTCCAGCTGTAACTGCAAACATTCCAAAAACTAGTCCGAAGAAACTTCCACTATAATCTTTTCTTGATATTGGCTCATTATTACAATAAGCATACATATTGAAGCCAATTATACCTGTATCTGTGCTTATAAATCTATCTGCATTAATAAATCTACCCCATTCTGGATTATAGTATCTACTATTTAGATAATACAACTTTGTTTCATTATCATAATAGTATGACCTATATCTAAATGGATTGATATAACCTATATGAGATGTATTAGTAATAATGTTTCCATTATTATCTTTAATGGATATTAGTTTTCCCCATGAATCATATTCATAACTGCATACTAAGTTATAATTACTATCCGTTATTCCTATGATATCTTCTTGCATGTTTTTTATATAATAATAAAGTGTATTATTATATTTAAATCCTATTAAACTTCCTTCCTCATCTCGTATATAGTATACCATATTATTTCCTGTTTGTTCAAATATTATCTTATTATTTTCTGTAAAGTAATTAGTTTTTGTATTATTTATTACTTTCTCTGTTCTTATTCCATCTTTATTATAAGTATAAGAAATATTTAGACTTTCATCGGTATAACTTGCTAGTTGTCTACCATTTACCCAAGTTAGTGTTTTATTTCCTATGGTTAATGGATTACCTATAGCATCATAAGTAATTGATTCATTGTTATATTTTGTCAATTGGCCTTCCCAATTAACATTATTATATTCATAAGTATCTGTATGTAATAAATTATAAGTATCTAATTCGTATTCTTGTTTCTTTAATATGTTTCCAGCATTATCATAAGTATATCTTATTGTTTTGTTTAAACTATAGCTATCTTCTTTAATTAGTTCATTAAAATTATCATACTCATAATGATTAATTAATTTATTATTTAAATAAATATCTGTGATATTATATAGATGATCATAATAATATTCATATAAATCATTATTTATTTTCATGGATTTTAATACAGTAGAAGTTTTATTACCATTTGTTATGTATGTATACTCTATCTTTTGATTGCCATTTATATCTTTACTAGTTAATCTTCCTAGATAATCATAAGCATAATTTAAATTATTATTATCGAATGTTACTTTGGTTATTGCATCATCGGTGTTATATTCAAAAGTAACTGTTTCTTTATCATTTAATGTATACTCTTTCTTAAGTATATTATTATTCGAATCATAGTCATACTCAATATTAAAGTTATTGACTAGGTATTTGCTAATCCTATTAGATAAGTCATAATAATAATTATAATTTTCACTTATACTTGTTATTTTAGCTAAATTGCCCAAATTATCATAATGATATGTATAGGTACTAGCATCATTTGTCATTGTTTTAATTCTATCAAGTTCATCATAAGTGTAACTAAATGTATCACCATTACCATAAACACTTGATAGAAGATTCCCATTATTATTTTCATAATTATTAGTAATAAGAGTAATATTGTCTCCTATTTTTATTTGTTTGGAATTTAAGAAATTATCATAAGTAAAGTTATATTCTTTGTTATTTGAAGTTATTTTTGATAGTAAATTATTGCTATTATAATCATAGTTTACTTCTTTGTTTTCTTTCTTTACTTTGGTTATTTGATCTTTAGTATTATAAGTATAGTAAGTTGTTATGTTGTTTGCATCAGTAATACTATTAGTTAAACCATTGGTGGTATTAATATCATAAGATGTAACTTTGCCTAAAGAATCGATTGTTTGGGTAACAAACTTTCCATCTTCAGTATATTCCGCTTTTGATTCAATAAACAATTGCGTATCAATATCTTCAAAATAAAATTGCTCTTCATATTCTTTGGTATCACTTGTTTTTAAAGAAATTTTACCATTTACATTTGCTAGATTGTGTTCTAGTAATGTATTATCTTTGGTTTTGGGAATGATGATGTAACTATTGTTGTTTTGGAGGAAAAATCTGAACAAAGAATCATCAGTCATTAACTTGGTTAAACCAATTGAATCATTTATGAGTGTTACATACTCATTCCCACTTTTTATTCGGAAGTATTCACCCTCTTTTAAAAGAGTGTAAGTATCATGACTACAATTATCTTCTTTTAATAAAATCTCATTTGTTATAAAATTACTATCCCAATATTCTTGTGAACCTTTTAAACGAATATAATAAGTTTTACCATCCATAATATCTTGATCTGGATTGACATTATTGATGATTGTTTTTTTAGGATTACCAAATTCATCATATAAAATTTCATTCGATATTCCTGATGGTGATATTCCTTTTAATATACGATCTGTTACCACATTATCGTATTCAAATTTAAAGTTATTACCTAATGGATTAAACATACTTGTTAATTGATTATTTTCATCATAAGTGAAACTAGCATGAGAACTATCCATGTTTCTAATTCCCTCTAAATTACCAGTTTCACTATTATGATAATTATAATTTTGTTCTATATCTTTTGATAAAGAAATATTGGTAATATATAAGTTATTGGCATTATAATTTGATAATATGGTTAAAGCGATGGTATCATAATTATATAAACTATCTGTTGGGAATGGAGCTGAGAAATATTGCCATTCATTACTATGAGAAGTTAAACCAATAGGATCAATTCCGTACCCTTCACCTTCAGGTACGTTGGTATAATAAAAGCTTAATAATACAGAATTACTATATTCCATTCCTGTTCCGCCCTTTGGTAATCCTTCGTTTTTATACCAGAATGATAAATTATATAAGTCTCCTATTCTATCTTCCGATAAATCACCAATTCCATTTACTTTTAAAGTAGTGGAAACAGCAATATCTAAATCAGGATTAGAAGCTATTTTTAAAGCTTTTACGCCATTTTCTAATGTTACTACACTTGCTACATTATTAATACTATTTCCTTCACGATCATAGGCACTTGCATTCCATCCAGTTAATCCATCATGGAAATCACCATTTTCTAACATATTATAATAATTAGCAATTTCTCCTTCTTCAAGTTGTACATCATCTAAATAGGCTGTTCCTTTTTCATTTGAAGTTATCGTTACTGAAATATATCCGCCTTCTTCTTCAGAAGAAGGATAATCACCCGTCACGCTATATTTTGTAAAATCTTCATTTGGAGGAATAGATATTATATCTAAAGTATCCGTTTTATTTAATCCTCTTCTTTCTAAGCTCATGGTTAAGGTTTTATCATTTTTAAAGTATCCACTAAAAGTATAATTTTTTCCTCGCGGCGGAAGAGATGGATCTTCAAAATAGCAATAATCAGAAAATTTTAAACTATAACTTCCAGTTCTTTTTTCTTCCGTTGTTCTAGTTCCAATAAAGAATGTTTCTGCATCTTCAAAACTACTATTTTTAATTAAATTTTTCGTGTATTTAACTGCTAATATTTCATTTTTCAATTTATTTCCTGCTCGATTTATATCTTCAAAATAGGTACCATTATTTTCTTTATAAATTGTGGTATTTTCATAAACTACACCTTTTCCATAAGCATTATTTAAATTTGCTTCTTCATCTAAATTCGTAAAACCAATTGTATTTCCTTGTTCGTTAAAAATATAGGTATTATATCGATCCTTATTATCTTTTACTCTTGTAACTAAAAAGCCGTATTCAAATTCTAGAGAAGCTCCTTCTTCATCATTTAAGCCATATTCTATTACTTTTTTTATTTTATATGGACTTACATCATAATAATTAAAAGCTTTACTTAATCCATTTACATCGGTAATTTTACTAATTAAGCCATAATTATTATAAGTAAAATTGGTGGTACCATTTTTACTTATTATACTAGTTACTTTATTATTTGTATAATTGACTGTTGTTGTTGTGCTATCACTGGTAATAATCATATTATTTGTATTATATGTAATATTGATGCTAGAATTATTGGCATCTGTTACTTTATTGATTCGGTTATTTGTATCATATGTTATTGTTACACTATCATTATTTGTATTTGTTAATTTGGTTAAATAATAAATATTATTATTTAAAGAAAATTCATATTTATTACTATTTATATCTTCTATTATTACTTTATTTGTTTCTTTTGTAGCGTTTAGGCCTAATCCATCTTCATCTATGTACTTATTATCAATTTTTTCTCCTTCTTCATCTAATTCATTTCGAAAGTAATGGATTGTACCATCAGCATCTATATATTCTAAGTAATTATTTAGGTCTATTGTTACTTCTTTTATTGTTTCATGTAAATTTAATTTGTATCCAGATTGATAACCATAGTTATTATTTAAAACCATATCATTCGTATTATAAACTAGACTTAAACCAATTGGATATTTACCCCCTATTGTTTCATTTAAATTGAATGTAGTGGTTAGATTACCAGTTAAATTATTGATATAGCTTGCACCATCTGTGTATTCTTGTGTTTGATAAGTCATATAATCCTCTAGGCCATTCTGATTACGATAAGTAATGGCTAAATAAGGCCTTAATCCTGTTTCATTTAAACCATCATAAGTTTTAGAATAAAAGATGTAACTATCATTGTCATCATTTGGCGTTTCATCATTTAACTTTAACATGAGGCCATAATTAGGATTACCCGCATACCATTTTTTGACTAAATTGGTAATATTGAACGGGAATATTTTCTCACTTTGTACCGTTCTTTGTTCATAAAAATACTCTTCGATTTTTGAATTATACTTATCATAGATACTATTCCAAGTAACTGTTGCTTCATTCCAATCGTTAGTTATCTCATGAACGTTAATTGTTTTACCATTTAAAGACATAAATTCGCTATTTAGATACGCTGTGGCATTTACAATATCATATCCTGTACCAATTGTTGGAAGTTTAAACTTTAATAATGTTCTTGTTGTTCTAGTTGAATTCGAACCAACGTATAGTTCCTCGTGAGTATTCATATTCATATCAGGAAGACTCGAGCTTATATATGCATCATATACATTTTCTGGATCTTCTTCGTCCGGATTTACAATTGTTGGATCAATTACTACAGGGAACTCTGCTTCATTTAACCATTCTTGATCTAAATTTAAGTTTAAGATATACGTATCATCTTTTAAACTTAAATCGTATTTTATCTTGTAATTGTATGTTCCTTTATTATCTTTCATAAAAGGTGCTGCAATTACAAAAATTGGTTTTTCTTTATCTTTTGCTAGAACACTTCCCTTTTCTTCCACTTCTAAATCTAGGTTAGTATCTACTTTAAAAGATAAAGAGGTAGGAATATTATTTTTATTTTTTAAAATAATAGCTTCCTTTAATTGTGTCGATATTACATGATAATCAATATCTATATCTTCTAAGATATTTTCTAGTTTTATATTGTTTTTATTTTTCTTCATATTCATTGCATTATTTTTTGATTTCATTAAATAAATTTTTAGATAATAATTATCTTTGGTAATATCTACTAATAAATTTGTTTTTGTATCTTTCGTAAAACGTGTATGAAAATTATTTTCTTTATTAATGATGTTATTTTCTTCCTCAACGAGTGTATTATCAATTTCTAGATATTCACCATTTTTTAAATAATGAATATCATTGTTATAGAGATATAGGGAAATAGACCCATCATCATTTAAGAATTGTTTTTCATTTTGTTTACGAAGATGTTTTAATTCTTTCATATTCTCACCCCGATATATAAATATGAAAGTTTATACTAGAATCTCGCTAGACATTATTTCTTTTTCTAATTTTTTGATGTCTTCTTTTATTTTAGGATAGTAATACTTCCAAATCGTTGATGGATCAACATCATATGTAATTGATACTTTATCTACTGCTCTTGTTACATTGGTTCCTTTTACCATTATTTCATAAAACAATTCTCTGTCTATCCCTTTTAACTCTTTCAATTTTTCTTCCGTTTGATTTAAAATATTTGTTAATTTTTGTTTTAATTCTTCAAGAGATACTTTTTCTTTATTTATTTGCTTTTCTTTTTCTTCTAAAAATTGTATTCTTAAAAGAATAAGGTTTAAATCAGTTTTCATATTTACGTAGCCTTTAATATTTTTCATAATGCCTCCTTCCCATAGTTAGTTTATGTACTTTTTAGAATATGGCATTGGCAAATAACTAAAAAAACATCAAAAGATGTTTTTTTAAGCGGTTCTTTTAAATACAAATAAACTATAAAATGGTGGATTAATTGTGTGAGTATGATTATTTAATGAGTGTGTATGACTTGATGTACCTCCAGATGAACCTGTATTGCTTGCATTTGTGCTTACACTATGAGTATGTGCTCCAGAAGAAGACGTTGCCATTAAATATCCTGCTCCACTTGTTCCTCTTGAATGAACAGTGTAACGTGCACTTCCGGCCCCTCCATCAAAATCAGCGCCGATATTGTGAGTGTGGGATCCATTCGAAGAGGCCGTACCATTTAGTGAAGGAATTGAATGGCTATGGCTTGGAATTTGATTTGCAGTTAATGTTGTAGATCCTGTATTTCCAGATGCTTCTCCTGTTAAACTACTACCACCAGTATTATTAGTATTTCCAGCATATAGATAATAACCGTTAATTTGTTCCCAAGTTCCTCCAAAGTAAACACTTGGATTTGTTGAATTAACACTTAAATAAACAGAGCCAATTGGATAAATTTCATTAAAATCTAAATCTGCTGATGATGAAACAGTAGTTGTTAGGCTATTAACTGTTAAATTACCATCACTATCTAAACTAAATTTGTTATTATTGGATGTAAGGCAATCAATGCTTAAATTATTTAAAGCTGCATTCAACTTATCATCTACCTCAGTAAAAGCATCTTTGAAATAAATATCATCTAAACTAAGTATTTTATTTTTATTATTTAAACTATATAAAATGTTATTTAAATAATATTTTACTAAATCATTATTTTTAGGATACATTATATCTATAGTAGCATTTTCATAATTGGTATAGATATAGTTTGTTCCTGCAAATAATAAAATATTTTGATATTCTATTTCTTCGATATCATTTGTACTCCTTTTCACATATGCTTTTAGTTCAATATTTTTATCTGTAATAACTGGTTCCATAATAAATTCGTCTCCTATAGATAAAGCATTATCTAATTGAAATGTATAAGTTTTTCTATTTTCGGTTGGAGTAGAACTTGTATCGACATAAATAGTTAATTCGTTATTACTAGGGATTTGGGTACTTTCATTTAATGATATTTTTAGACTTAATAGTGATGTTTTTAGAGAATCGTTTAATTCTATTTGGTTGGTACCGCTTACTTTTAAATCATTTAAATTCATATAAATTTCCTTTCTAAATGCTACATTTATTCATATGAAAAATAGTACTTGAGAAGTGCTAGAACAAAAAAAGAAAGTTTATTTCTAAACTCTCTTTGTCGTAATTCCAGCTTGATGACCATTTAGATCTAGATCATCTTTTATTTCTTCTTGATAAGTAATTTTCGTAGTTAATGTTTCACTCTTGATATAATCTTCAAACATTTCTACTGATTTTTTAACTACCTCATCACCATGATAAGCGATAGTAATACGATCTGCTACATTGTAATCTTCTTTCTTTCTTATATTTTGAACTTTAGATACAAATTCACGAGCAATTCCTTCTAAAATTAATTCTTCACTACGTACAGTATTTAAAATAACAAATAAATTATTTTCCATGCCTACATTGTATCCTTCTTTGGCATTAATACGAATATCGGTATAGCTTGAATCAATTTCATATTCTGTATCATCTATCGTGATATGAATGGTTTCTCCTTTATTTAAAGTTGTAATTTCTTCTTCGGTTAAATTGGCTAGAATATTACTAAATACTTGAATGTTAGATCCAAATACAGGTCCAGCTACTTTAAAGTTTGGCTTTACAAAGAAACTCATGTATTTATTTAAATCACTGGCAAAGACTACTTCTTTGACATTTAATTCTTCTAAGATTAAATCTTTTAAATCAGAGATTAAGTCTTTTAAATCAGCGTTTAATAAACATTCTGAAAGTGGTTCTCTGACCTTAATTTTCGCTTCTTCACGAACATTTCGGCCAATACTAATTAGGGTTCTTACTGTATCCATTTTTTCTTCTAGTTTTAGATCAATATATTCTGTATTGTATTTAGGGAAATATGCTAGATGAACAGATTCTTCTCCCGTTAGATTACGATATAATTCTTCGCTTAAATATGGAATTACGGGAGCGATCATTTTACATACACCCACTAAAACTTCATAAGTTGTACTATAAACGGCTTTTTTGGAATTATTAAGCTCACTACCCCAATAGCGACTTCTATTTCTTCTAATATACCAGTTTGATAGATCCTCTGATACAAAGTTAGTAATACTCTTTACTACTTTATTTAAATCATATTCATCATAAGATTCGATTACATATTTTAATAGATTATGATATTTTGATAATAACCATTTATCAATTTCTTCTAAATCTTCATAAGCTACTTTACATTCATCAATATCAATATGATCGGTATTGGCATATAATTGAAAGAAATTATAAGTATTTCTTAGGGGATTAAAGAATTTTGAATATACTTCTTTTAAGCCATCTTCATCAAACTTGATTGGGGTCCATACAGGAGAAGTATAAGGTAAGTACCAACGAATAGTATCTACACCGAAACGCTCCATCAAGCTAAATGGTTCAATTGCATTGCCTTTTGATTTATGCATTTTTTTACCATGTTTATCTAGTAATAATTCGTTTACTAATACATTTTTATAAGGACTTACACCTTTTACAAAAGTACCAATAACAATTAAAGAATAGAACCAACCTCTGGTTTGATCAATTCCTTCACAAATGAAGTCAGCTGGAAATTGAGATTCAAAGATATCCATGTTTTCAAATGGATAATGATATTGAGCAAAAGGCATTGCTCCACTATCGAACCAACAGTCAATTACTTCTGGCGTACGACTCATTACTTTACCACATTTTGGACACTTGATATGAACATCATCAACATATGGACGGTGTAAATCAATGGATTCATCAATTTCTTCAATCGCTTTTTCAACTAATTCTGTGCGGGAACCAATCATATCCATATGGCCACATTCACATCTCCAAAGTGGTAGTGGAGTTCCCCAATAACGACTTCTAGAAATAGCCCAGTCATTTAAGTTTTCTAGCCAGTTGCCAAATCTTTTTTCACCGACATAATCTGGGTACCAATTTACCTTTTTATTATTTTCTACAATTTTATCCTTTATTTTAGTAATCTCTAAATAATAACTTGGTTTTGAATAATAGATGAGTGGAGTATTACAACGCCAACAATGAGGATAGTTATGAGTCATGTGAATTTTTTTGAATAATTTATCATTTTCTTTTAAATATTTAATGACTTCTTTATCCGCATCAAAGACAAACATTCCCTTCCATAATCCTTCCGTATAACAGCCATCATCACCAACTGGATTTAAAATTGGCAAATTATAACGTCTTCCTACTTCATAATCATCCGCACCAAAAGCAGGAGCAATGTGAACAATACCCGTTCCATCTTCCATGGTTACATACGTATCACACGTTACATAGAATGCTTTTTTATTAACTGACAAGCTTGGTATCAATTGCTCATAACCAACATTTTCTAGGGTACTACCTTTAAATGTATCTAAAACGGTGTATTCTTCGCCTAAAACAGTTGATGCTAATTTAGCAGCTAAAATAAATTTATAACCTTTTGATTCTACTAGTACATAATCTTCATCGGGATGAACACATAAAGCAACATTAGCAATTAAGGTCCATGGAGTAGTTGTCCAAACTAAGAAATATTCATCTTTATCTACTCTTTTAAAAGGAACGATGACTGTATCTACCTCTACTTCTTTATAGCCTTGTTGAACTTCATGTGAGGCAAGACCGGTACCACATCTAGGACAATATGGTAAAATTTTTAGACCTTCATAGAATAATCCTTCATCAAAGAATTTCTTTAAGATCCACCACTCCGTTTCGATATAGTCATTATTATACGTGATGTAGGGATGCTCTAAATCAATGAATTGTCCCATTTCTTTGGTTAGTCTAGAGAAAGCATCTTCATTTTCCCAAACAGTTTCGCGGCATTTTTGATTAAATTCTTTAATTCCGTATTTTTCAATGTCACCTTTGCCAGTAAACCCAAGTTTCTTTTCAACTTGAACTTCCACGGGTAAGCCATGGGTATCCCAACCAATTTTTCTTATTACTCTTTTTCCTTTCATTGTTTCATATTTGCAGAATGTATCTTTTAAGAATTTTGCTACCATATGATGAAGTCCTGGCATACCATTTGCGGTTGCTGGTCCATCATAGAAAACAAAGTTATTTTCTTTATCTCTCGTTTCAATACTTCTTTTTAGGATATCTATTTTATCCCAGTAATCCCTTATATCCTTTTCTACTAAATTTACGTTACGTTTGTCTAAATCTTTAAAATTTTTCATATTTCCTCCTTCTTTTTACACAAAAAAGGTAGCACCAAAGGGCGCAAGTTTTATGCGCGGTACCACCTTTATTTTTCTCTTTTTCTTTTTAACGCAAAGTTACGTAATATTTTACTTATCAAATATTCGACTCCCAAGTGATTTTTTAAAAGTTCTACTCTTGATTTTTCACCAACCATCAAGTCTCTTTTTTAGTTTTCCTTTTAAACGTCTTGTTCTTCGTCTGTTACACTATTTAAATAATCAGCGGCGAACATAGAAGTAATGGTTTCAATCACGACTTCATCTTCTACTTCTTCCGTGAATAATTCATTATTTTCATTAATCTCTTTAAAATATTTATATTCACTTGTTGGTTTTTCTTCTTCATCTATTCGCACACAATATAAATATTTTTCTTGATTTAAAAGAGCTGTATCTAGCACCATATACTCGGTATTATCTTCAAGTGTAATAATATCTTCTTTTTCCATTACCTAGTCCTCTTTTCTTCTTTATTATTTGTAGCATTTAAGATATCTTCCCTCAAGCGGTTTATTTCCGCTTCTTCCTTTATATCATATTCGCCAACATTGATTCCAGTTTCACCTAGAATGAGACTTTGAAGATTACGAGCAGTCATAAAATCATTTTCTTGCATTGCCTCTAAATAATTATCTATCCGCGCTAAATTTAGATTTTCTGTACTAATTGATTGCATGATTTCTTCATCAGATGGAAGTTTAATTACCGGTGGGGTAAGTTTTTCTTCCACTTTTGGAGGGGCAATATTAGTAGGTTTGATATAAATTGCTGCTTCATCATGCTTAATACTATTAAATCTTTCATTAATTCGATCTTCAATGGCTTTTCTTTTTTGCGCTTCTTCTTCTAGCTTACTTTCTTGTTCTGCGATTTGCTTTGTTACCCCTTCTTGTATTTCCTTAAATGTTGCATCATCATCTAAAGACTCAATATTGCTATCCGCCTCGATTTTTGCTTTAATGCCTTCATTTACTAAATTGATGTTTGGGCCATCTGTAGCATAGGCCAGATTTTCAGTCAAGGTAGATACTTTATCAGTAAGAGTGGAAGCTACTTCTTTTGTTTTACCAATGATTTGATCACCTAAATTTATTAATTTTTGTGTAAGTGTTTTTCTTTCAGGATCAGGTAGTTTTTGCATTTCTTCCGTTTTGATAATTTTGTTTGCTGCGGCAAGTCCTCCACCGATGAGGCCTAATTTCACTAAACTGGTAAGCATGGCTGCTCCTACATTCGCTGCGGCAATATTTAAGTTTAGAGATCCTAGTGAAAGACCTAGTCCATTAATTAAACTAGCATTAAAGCTATTAATAGCTCCTGCTAAAGCTGGATTTGCTAAAGATAAACAGCTGGTTGCATAAATAACGGTAGGAGCAAGTGTGGTAAGAGAATAAGCTGCAACAGCTAGAGATAAACCAACACCAACTACTTTTTTACCATTTTTCTGCCACCATTCTTGATTCTTTGCCTTGCGAATCATTTTTACTGCTTTTCTTTTTAGTTGCTCTTTTACTGGTAAATTTTTGTTTTCTTTTGTATCTTTATGTTCTAACTTGCTTGCGGGATTTTTCTTTCCTTTTCCTTCCGTTGGTTCTATTTTTTCAGTGTGAGCATTTGCTTCTTCCTTTAATTTTCTTAATGCTTCTAGTTTCGTGCAAACACGTTTGTATTCTTCTTCTTTTTCAATTGGTATTTTGGCCTTTCCTATCATTGTCAAGGTATCCGTATCATAAACCATGGTCAATATTTCAAATTGTTTTGCTAGTAAATTATACTCTTCTAAATCACTTGCTAATACTTCTTTGCCTTCGGCTAAAGGTTCTTCAGGGTGATCTTTAGCATGTTTAATTAGTGTTGCTAATTCCATTGCAATTTCTTTTGTCAATTCTTCGTTTAATTCCAATAGTTGGGGCTTTTTTAATGGCTTTATTTCTGGATTTAAACTTTTTAATATTGAGAGTCTTGAGGTTAATATGTGAGCGGTTGCTTCTTGATGAGGGTTTACACATATAAGATTATCAATATTTATCAAAGGAAGGTCTTCCCTTGCATTTTCGATTACTTTTAATAATAAATATAAATCATCATATTCTTCTTTATCTTCTTTTAAAATAAAAGCATCATCATAACCGGTCTCATGATCTTTGGGTTTAGAAGCAAGATAGCGTTCTCTTAGAGTATTCATTCTTTCTTCTACTAAAGCTTTTACACGATTATTAATCTCATCTTTTATTTTAGCAATATTATTTTGTATTTCTCTTTTTTCATCTTCTAAGGATTTTATTAAATCTTGAAGATTTCTTATCTCACTCCAGATTCCAGGATCTTGTTCTGCTCTTTTACTTAGATCGTCTTTGGCTTTCTGATATTTTGCTCTATCTTTCGCATTTAATTCTAAACTTTTATTTAGTTCTTCTAATTTTTGAAAATCCTTTTTATATATATTGTTTTCCTTATCTTCTAATAGATTTTCTTCTTCCGGTTCTTTTAAATCTTTTAAAACATAATTTAAGGCTTCTTCTTCTTTTATTTGTCTTTGATAATACTCTTTTGCCAAATTTAAAAAATCTTGTGTCTTACCCTTTTTTACTCTTACTTCCGTATGAGGAACTAATTCTGTTTCAGAAAGTGATAAATTTCTTCCTTCCTCAATCATTTCAAATAATGTTTGTCTTAATTCTTCTGTGTTCATTCTAGTATCCCTACTTTCATGCCAAAAAATATTTATCAATTTAATTCATTATAACATAGAACTTGGTGATAAGCAATTGAATTTCATACTTTTTTATGTTATCATTAGGAGGATAGAAAGAGGTTAAATATGAATCCAAATATATTTCGAGAGTATGATATTAGAGGTGTTTACCCTACCGAAATTAATGAAACCGTCGCTTATACGATTGGCAGAAGTTATGGCAGCTATTTAAGAGAAAAATTAAATCAAACAACATGTATTGTCTCTTATGATAATCGCTTATCTAGTCCAAGTCTTGCTGCTTATCTTACAAAAGGAATTACGGATAGTGGGTTAAACGTTTATAATTATGGACTTACCACAACACCAATGCATTATTATGCGCGCTTTATTCACAATTTATTTGGTATTATGATTACGGCTAGTCATAATCCTAAAGATGATAATGGTTTTAAATTTTCTTTTGATAATTTGGCAAATGCTCGAGGCGAAATGATTGAAGACTTTAAAAATTATACTTTAGCTGGTAAATTTTTAACAGGTAATGGAACCGTTTCTAGTGGTAATATTACTGATAAGTATGTAGAATATTTAAGATATGGAGTAGAATTTGGCAGAAGAAAAAGAAAAGTGATTATTGACCTTGGAAACGGAACCACATCTATTATTGCAAGAAAGATTTTTGAAAAAGTAAATGTTGATTTTGAAATTTTATTTGAAGAAAGTGATGGCAATTTCCCTAATCATCATCCAGATCCTAATGTGGAAGCAAATTTGGAAGTCTTAAAAAAGACAGTAGTAGCTAAAAAGGCTGATTGTGGTATTGCTTTTGATGGCGATGGTGATCGACTTGGTATTGTCAATGAACTCGGTCAAGTCGTTCCTAGTGATCACTTTATGATTCTGATAATTCGCGATATTATTAATAAAGTTAAAAATAAAACTTTCCTTTATGATGTTAAGTGCTCCAAGGCTCTAGAAGATGAAATCAAAAGACTGGGTGGTACTCCGGTATGTTACCGGACTGGCGCTAGTTATACGCAAGCAAAAGTAAAAGAAGATGATATGCCTTTTGGAGGAGAATATTCAGGACATTTTTATTTCCGAGATAAAATTGCGGATGTTGGAAGTGGTATTTATGCCGGACTTCGCTTACTTGAAATTTTGAGTAAAACCAATAAAAGTTTAAGTTCTCTCCTCTCTGATATTCCTAAATATTACAGTACACCAGAAATTAAATTTCCAAGTCCAGATGATAAAAAATTTGAGGTAGTTAAAAAAATAAAAGAATTTTGTGAATTGCAAAAATGGTCTTTAAATACAATCGATGGGGTACGAGCTAATTTCTCAACCGGTTGGGCTTTAGTGCGAGCTAGTAATACAGGGCCTAATATCACAATGCGATGTGAAGCAAAAGACGAAGTGGGACTTAAAAATTTACAAACTATATTTACTAATTTAGTAAATACCTATAATAAATAAGAGTCATTCTCTTATTTTTTTGTTTAAAAATCCCTCTTCTGCTCATACTAGTTTTAGGAGGTGTTTTTATGACACAAAAAGAATTATTATATGTGGAAGATGCAATTGGTCATGAACAAAATGTAGGACAAATTGTTGCTGATGCTATTCAGATGCTTCAAGACAAAAATTTGAAGACATTTTTAAAAAGTGAACTTAAGAAGCATCAAGCAATCCTTGCAAAACTTATGAATTTATTGGAGAGTGAAGTTAAATGAACGATCAATTATTAATGGAAAATATTTTATTACTCCTTAAGAGTAATATGGAAGTTTATGTTCACGGTACTTTAGAAGCATCTAATAAAGAAGTTCATGAAGCTCTACATTATGGACTCGAAGAAACACTTAAACTTCAACATAACTTGTATCAAAAAATGACGGAATGTGGTTGGTACACCGTAAGTAATATTGATACCAAAACGATTAAAGATACATTAAAAAAATTAAAAAAGAAAAATTAAAGACGGCTTTGATTCAAGTCGTCTTATTCTTTATTTTTTAATGATTTAAACATCTTTCGCCATAATTTACTAGAAGAATAATTTAAGATTCCTACTTTATAAATACGAAGTCCATATTTATATAAAAGATAAGTTACTACTACTGTTAAGAGAGTTGATAAAGTAAGTGATAACAAGCTCATCTCCCCTATTAAATAGAGGGTTGGAGCAATCATGACTGATAATAAGGGAATAAACCCGAGAATATGGATAAATACTGACCCATCAAACATGACGGCCATAAGAGCAACATAATACCCTACTAGCATAATAATCATAAGTGGTGTTTGTAGTTGTTGAAAATCTTCAATATTCGTTGTCATACTAGCTAAAATAGCAGCGGTAATTGCATAAGCAATAAAACTTACCACAAATAAGATAATCAGAACAATGCTTCCTTTTGCTAGTAAACTAAATATGCCGGCATCACTTAACATCGTTATAATTTCACTAAACATACCGGTGGATGACATCGCAGACGAACTTGCTAAAATATTTCTTAAAAGCATCGCAATTCCGGAATAGATTAATAATAATACCCCTTGAATTAAAACATAGGAAATCGCTGCGACTACTTTTGATATAAAGTGTATTTTGGCAGGCACACTAGAAATAATAATTTCCATTCCCCTACTTGTTTTTTCATCATTAATTTCCGCACCTAACATTTGAACCATGGTTACAATGAGAATAAAGAAAGGTACTATTAAGACTGTTGTGACAATGGCACCTACATTCTCCTTGGTTTCATTATTTTGAGCTTCTTCATTTAATACTTTTTCGGTTATTTCAACTGGACTTGATAAAGAAGTAATTTGTTCTTGAGTAAGACCACTTGTACTTAGGACAAGTTCACTTTTTACAGCATTTAGAGCATTTACAATCATTTCATATGTAGTTCTAGATACAGCATTAAATGATACAATTTCACCTTCTAAATATCCTGTATCTGAAGGATTTAAAACGACAACTACTTCATCATCTATTTCTTCTTCCTTATTTAAAATATCTTGATCTAATATGATTTCATATTCATCACTACCCATTTCAGAAGCTAAGGCATTAAAATAGGTAGAGAACGTATCAAAAGATCCTACATGATCTACTACATAAATACTTTCTTTTTCTTCAAAATCACCACCAAATAAATTGATGAAATAATCCATGTTTACTAAAAAGACTAATAAAATTAATAATAAAACATTTACAATTTTAAACCATTTGGTATCTATTTTTTTCTTTAAGCTATATTTTACTAAATATTTAAATTTATTTTTCATATGCTTCACCTACTAAACTCACAAATATTTCATTTAATGATGCGTCTTCTACTACAAATTTGGTAATTTCTTTACCCTTTTTTACAACTTTAAATACTTCATCTACGTATTCATCACTTTCAATTTTTACGATAATATCTAAGTTTTCTTCTTTTACTTCTATTACGCCGTTACATTTTTTTAAAGCTTCTAAATCAACTTCACCATTAATGCGAATGGTTTTCTTACGATAATTTTTTTTGATTTCTTTTAAAGAGCCACTTAAAACTGTTTTTCCTTTTAATAAAATTACTAGTTTTTCACAGAAAAGTTCAACATGTTCCATGCGATGAGAAGAAAAAATAATCATTTTTCCTTTTTCTTTAAATTCTCTTATTACGTCCATAAATAATTCAACATTGATTGGATCTAGTCCGGTAAAAGGTTCATCTAATACGAGTAAGTTTGGTTCATGAATAATTGCAGTAATGAATTGGATTTTTTGTTGATTTCCTTTTGATAATTCTTTTATTTTCCGCTCTTTATATTCACTAATTCCAAAACGATCTAACCAGTAATCTAGTTTTTTTAGAATATCGCTTTCCTTCATACCTTTTAGTGTTGCATAATAAATGACTTGATCTTTAACAGTCAGCTTGGTAAGAAGACTTCGTTCTTCCGTTAAGAAACCAATTTGTTCACTTACATCATAGCCAACAGACTCACCATTTAAGGTGATTTTACCTTTAGTTGGTTCAAGTAAGCTCATAATCATTCTAAATGTTGTTGTTTTGCCAGCGCCGTTTACTCCAAGTAGGCCGAAGATTTCGCCATCATTAATTGTAAATGACAGATTATCGACTGCTAAAACGTCGCCATAATATTTTGTTACATTTTCTACTTTTAACATATACATTCCTCACTATCATTATTATTTTACTATATTTCTTCTTTTATTTCATCTTTTTTTACAGTATTGTGTAAAGCCAGAAGGCAATTTTGCTTCCCACTCGAAATGCTTATTATCTATTGTGATTGCAAGTTTGTAGGCATGGAGTCCTAGTCTTTTGATTGGATTTGTTGTGCTGCCATATTTTTTATCGCCAATAATGGGATGATTTAAAGAAGCAAAGGCAACTCTGATTTGATTTTTTTTACCAGTTTTAATATTTACTTTTACTACGGTATTTTTATTTGTTCTATTTATCACTTCATAGTGCGTTTCGGCATATTCTCCCCTTTTATTTTTTGAGGCATATACCTTATGGGTGCGATCTTCTAATAGATAATTTTTGATTACACCTCTATCTTCTTTTAAATTACCTTCTAATATGGCAATATACTCTCTATTAGCTAGTTCATTCCAATGTTCTTGCAATTTCTTTTTTATTTCTTCTGATTTGGCAAATAACACAACTCCGGAAGTATCCTTATCAAGTCTATGAACAATAAATATTTTATTGGATTTATGTTTTTTCTTTACATAGTCTCTTGCCATTTCATATAAAGTTTTAGCATTTGTGCCATCACTAATTGTTAACATTTTAGAAGGTTTATTTACGACTAATATATTTTTGTCTTCATAGATGATGTCCAATTTTTTCATATTGATCCCTCTTGCTATTTCCATTATATCATAGCTTTCATATTTTTAAAAAGATGTTTCTATTCATTTTTTATCGTTTCTTCTAATCTTTTTCGATATCTTCAATGCTTGGTAAAGTACTATCAAAATTAGTAGCTTTATTTTCAAGCAAAGCCTTTCTTTCATATAGTTTTGTTTCAATTTGATGTATTATTGTAGGTCTTGGCCATCCGTTTATAACGGATTCTTTAATGTATCATTTTCTTTGTTTTCTCCTATTATATTAAATTCACGTTAGAAAATTCATAATTAAATCGACTAGTATTTCTTTTTCTTTAGGGTTTGATTCTGCGATTAAAAGTGTTAGAGATGCTAATGTATTGTTATCAATGATGGGTCTATCACTTACATATAAAATGTTATAAAATTGCAAGAAATAAATGAAAAGTGTTGCGGCGATTCGTTTGTTGCCATCAATGAATACATGATTCTTTACACAGGTATATAAAAAATTAGCTGCTTTTTCCTCTATACTTTCATATACATCTTTACCATCAAATGTTTGATAAATATTTTTAATAATACTTTCTAATCCTCTATCTCTTTCTTGGGCAAATAAATTACTTTTCTCATTAAACTTTAACGTTTTGATAATATCGATGCAATTTTTATAAGTGATTTTTTCTTTACTAATATTTCCTTTTGGTTTTGTTAAGGTTTTATGATCATAATCATCTAGTAAATCTAGTGATTTGGTATAACTTTGTAATACTTTTATGATATCACTAGCCCCTACCCCGTCTAATCCTTCTAAATTACGACTGGCAATATCTATTAGTTTTACTGTTTTTTCTAGATATTCTAATCTTTTTTCATTAACCGCATATCCTTTGATTAAATAATCTTTTAATATTTTATTCGCCCATTTTCTAAATATTATTCCATTTTGAGATTTAACACGATAACCAACACTAATAATCATATCTAAGTTGTAATATTCGATATTACGAGTTACTTCACGTTCTCCTTCTTTGGCAACTGTCGCAAATTTTGCGACAGTTGAATTATCTAACTCTTCTTTTAAAGCATTATTGATATGCCTACCAATTGTTTTGATATCTCTATCAAATAGCTTGGCCATCTGTTCGCGATTAAGCCATACCGTTTCATCTTTCATGTTTACTTCTAGTTTCACATTTTGATTTTCAAATATTATAATTTCATTTTGCATTTTTAAACTCTCCTATGAAATAAATTATAAAAGTTACACTCCTTACTATTATTTATTGCTTGTACTATTCTTTTTTCCTTTTTTATTTCCTTCTTTTTACACAACTTTACATATTTTGGGACAAATAAAAAAATCCACTAGATTCCTAGTAGATTCTTTTTTATTATTATACGCAAGTATATCCACCATCAACTGGTAAGATTACGCCTGTGACATAGCTTGCTTCAGTACTTCCTAAGAATATGGCAGCAGCATTTAACTCGCCTTCACGGCCATATCTTCCAAGTGGTACAGTCGATTTCATGTAAGCAGTAAATGAATCGGTAATTAATGTTTCATGCGTAAGCTCTGTATCAAAGTATCCTGGGCAGATGGCATTACAAGTAATACCATATTTAGCAAGTTCAGCTGCAACGGCACGAGTAAAGTTTATTACGCCACCCTTGCTTGTATGATATGCAACGGTGTCCATAGCCATATTTCCGACCATTCCATACATTGATGCAATATTGATGATACGGCCATAATTATGCTCTTTCATGATACTTGCGAATGCTCTGGTTACATAGAATAAACTAGTCATATCGGTTTTGATGGTGAAATCCCAATCTTCATCCGTCATATCTAAGACTCCAGCATTTTTAGCACTTCCAGCACAGTTAACTAAAACATCTACTTTGCCATATTTTTCTTTTACTTCTTTGGCTGCTGCATTTACACTTGCAACATCCGTTACATCACATTTAATTGGGTATGCCTCAGCACCTAAAGCACGGATTTCATCTGCCACAGCTTCTAGTTTTTCCATTCTTCTAGCTGTAATTACAACAGTTGCACCTTGATGCGCATATCCTAAAGCCATTTGACGGCCTAAGCCAGATGACGCACCAGAGACTACAACAATTTTTCCTGTATAATCAAACATAAAATTCCTCCTTTATTTTGTAATATTTTTTAAAATAACAGTTTTCGTTCTTGACATCTCTTTTAGAGTTGTCATAATTCCTTCATTGCCAATTCCAGAATATTTCCAGCCACCAAATGGTTGCTCGAATGAGCGGAAGAATGATGCACCATTAATAACAAAACCACCACATTCCATTTTTTCACTCACTTTAATTGCTTTACTAATATCTTTGGTGATAATGGAACCAGATAAGCCATAAATAGATTTATTAGCAATTTCAATTGCTTCCTCTAGGTTATCAAAGCCAATGACAGGAATTACTGGACCAAAGATTTCCATGTCTTTCGCTACTTCCATATCTGGAGTTACATTATCTAGAATCGTTGGTTCATAAAAAGCACCATTTCGTTTGCCACCACAAACGAGTGTTGCACCAGCGGCAATGGTTCCATTCACTTGACGTTCTACTTCAATCGCAGCTTCTTCACTTACTAAGCAACCAATGTCTGTAGACATATCCTGAGGATCTCCTTGTTTTAAAGAATTAATTTTTTCAACCATTCTTCTAATGTATTCATCTTTAACAGAATTTTCAACTAAAAATCTTTTTGATGCACAACATACTTGACCTGTGTTATAAAGTCTTCCCCAAACAGTTTCTTCAATAGCTAAGTCCATATCGCCATCAGCACAAAGGATGAAAGTATCATTTCCACCTAGTTCTAGAGAACTATGAGCACAATGGTCAGCACAATTTTTAGCTGCATCAATTCCCGCAGCAGTAGAACCAGTTAAGCTTACCATATCCACTTTCTTGTTACTAGTTAGGGCTTTTCCAACAACGCCACCACTTCCATGAACAACACTAATGATACCTGCTGGAACTCCTGCTTCCACAAGTAATTCAACATATCTTGTTAAAGTAAGTGGATTTACACTAGCAGGTTTTAAGATTACGGCATTTCCCATTAATAATGCAGGTGGTACTTTATTAATAAAGATATCACTTGGGAAATTGAATGGAATAATGGCTACTACTACGCCTAGAGGTTGTTGAATCGTATATTGAATCGTATTTTCTTGGCCTTTTTCAGTACCTCTATAAACAATGTTTCCATATTCATGTTTTACTTTTTCAACATATCCAGGAACACCAATCTGGATATTTGCTATTTCATTATAAGCTTCTTTAATTGGTTTACCTGTTTCTTTAGAAAGTAGCATTGCTAGTTCATCTTTATTTTCTTCGACAAGCTCTGCAAATCTTGATAATACTTCACATCTTTCAATTACACTTTTTGCTTCCCATTCTAATTGATGCGCATCCGCATAGTCAATTGCTCTTTCTACATCTTCTTTTGTCAAACTTGGTACGGTATCAATTAATTCGTTCGTGGCAGGGTTATATACTTCAATAACCTTGCCATCAGATGAATCGCACCATTTATTTCCTATTAAACTTTTCATATAATTCCTCCTTTTTTATTCTCCAAATGCTGTATAAGAAAGTGATAATCCACCAACCGTGTTAGATGAATGATCGCCCTCACCATACTCTCCAAAAGTAAATACCATTAAGAATTCTTTATCTGGAATGGCTTTTTTTACTTCTGGATAAATCTTATCTTCAATACTTGCTAGGGCTAGTCCAAGGCGACGTCCTCCGCAATGAACTAAGAAATAGCTTTGTACTTCACCTTCCATCATATCTGTTACTTTCTCAATTGTTTCTTCATTGGCTTTTAATATTCCTTCTGGTGTATTAGAAAGTAATATAATAGCTGTATTTTCGGCTAAGTCAGCGCCAATATTCATCGAATAATCATCATTACCATTCATTGGATGACGTACAGCGGTTACTTTGCCAATCGGGTCTTTTACTCCTAAAGGTGCACAAATTGTTTCGGTAAGTAAGTTACCTCCCATTAATGAATTTACGTCTTTGCCTGTCCATTCAGCATATTTTTTTAGAGCTGGTTCATGATCAATTTCCACTAAAGTTCTAGAATCTCTTACTTTCGTTATAATACCAGCATGTTCTGTTTCATGATAAGCTCCTGTATAAAGGTTTTTCATTTCACCATTTGTATAGAAAATAGCAATTGCACAACCGTCAGCAAAATATTCGCCATCATTTAGGATACTCCATTTGCCTTCAACGGTGTTATCAGCTGCAGATCCACCAAATACTGGAATGTTTCCAATTACATCTTGGATTCCTTTCATGTATTCTTCTTCGTTTGCTGGGCTTGCACTCATAAAGAAGAAATCTGGTTCTACATCTTTGCCTTTTACTTTACTTACTGCTTCTTCAGCAATACGTCTACCGATTTCTCTAGGACTTTCATCTGTTTTTTTAGATCCAGCAGTAACAACTTCAGCATCACCGCCAAATAGCATCATTCCAGAATAACCTGTTTCTTTATTTAGATAGCCATCTTGAGTACATAAAGCTGCAGATGAAGTACATCCAATAATAGGAACATCTCCTAAAACGCTTTTAGCTCCTTCCATTAATTTTACTTGATCTTGAACACAACTAGTAAAGAATAATCCAACTTGAGGATTTTCAATTACGTTTGCCATTTTGGCTGTTTCTACACCTGATGCATATGCATCTACGTTTTCACTATATCCAACTTTTGTTTTTAACATTCTTCCACTCTCCTTTTCTTAACTAAATGTTTTCTACTAAATTTGGACTTTAAAATCATTAAATTCATTTATATCCTACTTAGTGCACCATTACCTCCATTCTCTATTATTTATTGTACCATAAAATATTCATTTTTATCGTGTTAACTAGAATAATTTAACAAAAAAGTGTAAAGTTAGTTTTATTTATTAGAGTATCTTAATACTTTATTTATGTCTTTAGTTCCGTTAGCACAGCTTTATGGTGGTGCCACACTCTATTTTCCTTAATTTTTAAGTTCTAATTGATTTTGTTTATTAAAGCGTTAATCATTTCTTGATCCCCAATTAGGGTAATAGAGAAAGTTTTATAACCAATCCTATTAATACTGGCACCACAATGATATACTATTTCATTATCTAATATAAAATATCGATCATGAAACGTATTATCATATTTGACTGTCAAATTATGATATTCTTTATTATACTCTTTTATAGTTGTTTCTTTTAATAAATTATTTTTCTTAGTTATAATAACTACTTTTATATTTAAATCTTTAACAATATCAAGAATTTTTTTATCGGCATAACTATCAATAATTATTAGCTCTTTTTTAGCACTATTAAAAATATTTAATATCTTAGAATAAGCATCATAAATCTGCCCATCAAAATAAATTTCATGAGCCTTTCTTTTTTCTTCAAATTTCGTAAAAGATGCTTTTAATAATTTAATTCGGGTATCATGCTCTAATACCATATTTTTAATATATTTTTGTTCCATTAAATCATTTGATATATATTTACGCATAGCAACAAAAGCGTCCATAATCGAAATACTTATTTCTTCAGCTACACTTGTTCTAAGGACGGTTGCAAGCATGGCAACGCCTTGCTCTGTAAAGGCATATGGTAAGGTTCTTGCCATATTACCGTTTTTTGTGGTTTCAAGTTGAAACCGCAAATTATCATATTCTTCTTGGGTTAGTTGAAACATAAATCTTTCTGGGAATCTATTAATATGCCTTCTAACGGCTAAATTAATCGATTTAGTACCATTTGCACAACCATAAAGTCTTGCTAAATCACTATCTAGCATTACTTGTTTGCCCCGTATTTCATAAATTAAATTTTCAATTTTTTCTTCCTTGTTTAAAATAATATCATTCATATTTTCACCCCACTGATTTTCTTGTTTTAATTATATCAAAACATACATTTGTATGTCAATGATAATTATTATTTATTTTTAAATTTTCTTGTGTTTTGTTTTTAAGTATGCTATAAGTAATAAAGAAAGAAGGTTGTTTATGTCTTTAGTAAAAGCAAAAGAATATTTAAAAAAATTTCATTTAGATGGAAATGTGATAGAATTTCACGAGAGTACAGCAACGGTTAGAGAAGCAGCCGAAGCTTTAGGATGCAAAGATGCTGAAATTGCTAAAACTATGGCTTTTTTAGTGGATGATTCCCCTATTTTAATTGTAGCTAGTGGGGACAAAAAAATTGATAATTCTAAATTTAAACAAACATTCCATACGAAAGCAAAAATGATTCCAAGTGAAGAGTTAGAAACGCTTGTTGGTCATACTGCTGGTGGCGTGTGTCCTTTTGGAATCAATTCAAATGTTAAAGTATATTTAGATGTTTCCTTAAAAGAATTTGATACTGTATATCCAGCATGTGGAACCAGTAATAGTGCGGTTAAATTAACAATACCAGAACTAGAAGAAGCATCTAATTATGTAGAATATGTTGATGTATGCAAAAAGCCCGAAAATTAATTCGGACTTTTTATCTTTTAAATTTTAAAATATATTCTTTCATTTCCTTATCCACTCGATAGCTGTCTCTTATTTTGCTAATACTCTTATTGATTGTAAATTTATTTAGCTCATTATGTTCTAAATATTTTAAACCAACACTTTCATACTTAATAAATATTTCACATACAAGCCAAGCTTCAGCCATATTCACATAGTATTCATCACTTTTAATACAATCTAAATACTTACAGATCAAATCTAAATATTTTTCTTCTACATAAAAGCATAATAATAAAATAAGCCCTACTCTTATGTGATATGTTTTATTACTATTCATTAATTCGTCTATTTTAGTTAAAAAATATTCTTTGTTTTTATTTACTAATTTTAAACTATTACAGAATGTATCACATAAAGCCCAATTATCAATTAAGGCTATAGCATGATCAAAATAAATCATTAACTCGCTTATATTTTTGATATTAGCTATTACTAATAAATAAATCATTACTTCTTCATAATAAGTTGATTCACTTACTTTTAAGAATGATTGATAATCACATTCACTTATTTCTTTTGATATTCTTCTTAATTCAGGAAGTCTGATACCTAACATTTCATATTTCGTAAAAGTTATTTTTTCACTAAACTTTTTATATTCTTCTTCCCTTATACTTTTTAAATAATCTATAAATTCTTGATATGTTTTTTTATTCCATATAATATTTTTTAAATCCATAACACTCACCAATACAATGATATCAATTCTAATAATTTCTTTCAATATATTTTGTTATTTTATGATTATTAGAATATTTAAAAGTAAAGCGATAATTATTAATAGATGAAAAATATTTGGAAAAAGTTATTTGCTTTTTATTATATAAATCATTACTATCTTTTATTCTTTTTTGTACTTTATTCCATGTTTGTTTTATTATTGTCTTTTTATTTCTTATTTTAAAATAATAACCTAATAAGACGAATCCTTCTTTTGTATTAATTATCTTTGTTTTATTTTCATTAATATTCAAATGATAAATGTTATTTAATTGATATTTTATTTTAATTAGACATTCTTCCAAATAATATTTGTCATGATGAAATATTAAAAAGTCATCCATATATCGAACATAATACTTTAAATGTAAATTGTGAATAATATAATGGTCTAATCTATTTAAAGAACATAAGAATTAACTTACGTTAATTCGCCGAACCTCACGATTCGTTTTTTTCTGCTGTATTTTAATACATCACAGACATAAACTCCGAGAGTTGCTCCCGTACTTTCTTTCTTTATTTTCATTTAATTTAATTATTGTAACATCTTAATCCTTCTTTTAATATATTCAAACTTGCATTGTAATCTCTCTCTATTTCTAAACCACATTTACTACATTTATATTCTCTTACTCTTATATCTTTCATAATACTTTCTTTATTTCCACATCCACTACAAATCTGACTACTTGCATAATAGGGATTTACTTGAATAAATATCTTATTTAACCAGTTGCACTTATATTTGAGTACTCTTATGATTTCACTAAATGTAGCATTTGTGATTTCTTTTCGTAAATGTTTGTGGTTATTTTTATGCTCTAACATTTTCTTTACTTGGAGATTCTCGGCAATAATAATATCATGTAAGGCTATTATTTTGGCTACTATTTCTTCTACTGTCTTTTTTCTTGCATTTTTTAGCTTTCGATATACTTCTTCTAATTTTTTCTTACACTTAATATAGTTTTTACTTCCCTTTATTTTTCTTGATAATTCTTGTTGGAATCTTTTTATCTTTTTTTCATATTTTTCTAAATATCGGGGATTCCCATAATATTCTTTATTACTTGTTACAACTAAGTTCTTTACTCCTATATCGATTCCTACTGCTTGATTATTTTTTCTTTCTGGTAACTTGATTTCTTCTTCTACACATACAGACACATAAAATCTAGTGCCTACTTCTCTTATCGTGGCATTTAGTATTCTTCCACTAATCTTATCTAAATTACGATATCCTCTTATTTTAATCTCTTTTATTTTTGGTAATTCAATGATTCTTCTTTTTAAATCTAGTTTTATATTTTCATAAATTGTACCTTTATAACTACTAGTAATAAAACTAGTACGGAAACTTTCTTTTACTCCTTTTTTCTTAAACTTAGGATATCCTCCATGGCCTTTTTCAAACAATCTAAAACCTACCATTAAATCTGTAATGGCATTTTGTAAGGAACAACTATCTATTTCTTTTAAAAAGGGATATTCTTTTTTTAATTTTGGTAATTCTTTCATTAAGTCAAACTTAGTTAAATAATTATTTTTCTTTTTTAAATCTAAACAATAATTATAAACAAATCTCGTACATCTAAATGTTTTACGAATAATTACTTCTTGTTCTTTTGTTGGATACAAACGAAATTGATATGCCCTGTGTATTTTCATAATCATAATCACCCCTGATAATAGTATTATACTGTAAATACATACGTTCGTCAAGAATAAGTTTTAAAAATACACGTTTTTCGTGTACTTTCCTATAAGATAAAAAAGAATCTAGAGATAAAATAAATTGCTTCATATTTTTTACAATTCGAAACTCATTATTCATTCACCAGTTTTTCAATTCCTTCTAATATTTGAAGCAACTCGCTTTCATCTTTTTCTTCCAATTTTAATTCAATATTATGAATTAAATTTTGAACAACTATTTTGTCTTTAGATTTTGCTAAATAAAAAGCATATTTATTTAAATCTTTAAAATCTTTTGTTATATTCTCGCCAATAATCTTATAATTAATTTTTTTTGCTTCCAAAATATTTATTACTTTATTAATTGCATTATTGGGAAAGCCTGCTTTCCTATCTATTACTTTATAATCTAATAAATAATGCAATATGAAAGCATCATCATCAAATACTTGATAAAATAAACCCATTTTTCTAATTGTTACAAATTTCATTTTAATTTTTTTCTTAATATATAGTACTAGGAAAGTGACGTATCACTTTCCATCCATATATGTTATTCAAGGCTAAGCCTTAGGATAAGTAATGTTTTCTAACATACACAAATTATAGTCTTAACCATAAAATCCCGATTATTAGAAAGCTCTAGGACGGACCCCGTTCGAGTTGTTCGCATTGTTGTTGTTGTTCACATAACCAGTATTGTTCACATTGAAGACGTTGTTCGAATTCGACGAGTTCGGTTTTTTACTAATACTTACCCTACAATTTTATTTAATATTTTTCTAATTGTTTCTAAATAAAAATATTTATTATACTGATTATTTTCATCAGCATATTTACTTATAATATCTAAATTATCTAATATTAGATAATTAATATGTTTTTCTTGTAGTTGATGCTCTATATTCACATTTGTCTTTAAATGTTTTAGTATGAGAGCATCAATACCATAAGAAACATATTTTCCTTTTCTTATAATCACAATAAGATATTCTTGATGTTTTTTCTTAGCAATATAATATCTATTATATATTCCCACTTTTACTACTTCCTACCTGTGGATAAGTGGCGCCGGCTCGGGAAGACTTCCCTCTTCCTGCGAGCCTTATCACACCTCCAAAGTGTATGGACTATTACTAGTTCCATCACCTCCTGAGATTTTCACATTCGATGTTAGATATACCGAAGGACGGACCTCGCTCGAGTAGCTCGCATTGCTGCGGCCCACAAAACCAGGCTTGCCCACAAGGAAGACGTAGTCCGAACGCGACGAGCCCGGCGTAAGTGTCCATTGATATGTACTGCTATCATAAAGCCAGTCATTGTTCTTGCAATCGCTAAAACTTGACGAATCCCAGTTGTACAACTCTTTGGCTAGGCATGCTTCTCTATTTGTTGTTGAACCTCCACTTGTGGCATATCCATAATCACTTGGATACATTAATGCTACTTTTCCACTCCATGTTGTTGGTCTTCCACTATATACTGTTGTTCCTCTTTCATATCCATAAAAATGACTTGCTAGTCCATTACTGGAACTTGTATAACTTGCTCTTCCACCAAGTTTCCATGTTACCGTTTCAATCATATTTCTTGCTGTATCACTTTTTATCCCAGTACTAGCATAGCTTCCACTTCCATTTAAATAATCCCCATTCAATGTTGTTTGTAAACTGGCTGTGGACCAATCATTTACGTTACCACTATCCCATTCTATACTTCCTATTGATTCACTTCTAATTATTTTTACTAATTTTTCTCCACTTACTCCATGTGTATCTTCACTAAATACTCCTATGATCCTCCATAATTCATTATTAAATAAAACATAATTATTTGGGTCTGCTCCTATGTATCTTAAATTTCCATAATCATCATATGCTAACATGTTTGGATTAGTGTTATAAGCTTCTTCTATTACATCTACTGCTGGTATCTTTTGTTCATCAAAATACAATGTACACTTTGTTCCCTTGGTTGTATAAGGAGCAATCGTAAATGTTTTGGTATCACTATCATAATTTAATGTTAAATTTTGAATTGTGCTACCATCTTTGTAGGTGCATGTACTTTGATCGGTATCTAGTGTATAATTTTTAGAACTATCTAATTCGTCAGCTGCTACTCCATCAATGTATAGTGCTACAATATTTAGGTCTGCTAAACTATAATTGATTGTACCATTGACTAAAGGTATTGATTGTGTCACTCGGTATTTTGCTCTGGTAAAATTTAGTACTACGGCACTAATAATTAGTACTGCTACTACTCCTATCATAATATTTCTTTTTAAATGACTTTGTTTTAAAGTTTCGAACTCCATTCTTCTTCTCTTCCTTTCCTTTTGGCATCATATCACATTTTAATAGATAATACATGGTATTCGACAAACGTTGTCAAAACTTTTCAATTTCTTTCTACTATGTTTTTCTATGATATATTTTTACTATACATTATTATTGAGTGATTGTCAATTATTTTGTAATTTTATTTTTATATTTTGTTATATTTATTTACTTTTTATTTCTTATCACTATGTGTAGTTCTCTGTTTTAATATTTTGTGTAAAAATGATTACATAAGAAAGAGAGTTTTAAGATGATGAGACTAAAAAAGGTAAGAATATATGCTGATTTAAAGCAAAGAGAAGTTGCGGAAATTCTAGGAGTATCTAGGAACAGTTATAACATGTGGGAAAGAGAAAATGATTTAATTCCATTAAGACAATTAGATAAGTTTTGTAATATCTTTCATGTATCACTAGATTATGTTTTAGGTTTTACTGAAGTTTGGGAATATGAAAATAGTAAAAGAATTGATTCTAAATTACTTGCTAAAAGAATTAAAAGAATTAGACGCGAAAATGATTTGACTCAAGATGAGCTTGCGAAAATTCTTAATATTACTCGTTCTTCTATTAGTAAATATGAAAATGGCATTAATCTTGCTCTTACGAGTTATATTATAGGCTTTTGTAAGTACTTTCATGTTTCAGCTGATTTTGTTACTGGTAAAATCGATGAAGAGATAAAACTAGATTTGGTTAAAAATTAATCTAGTTTTTTATTTCCATTATTTACCGCTTGATATAATACAATTGTTTGTTTATAATTAAGTTATGGTGATGCATATGGATACGGTTTATTTACACAGACATTTTTTGTGTATTGATTTAAAAAGTTTTTTTGCTAGTTGTGAATGTATTGAAAGAGGATTAGATCCTTTTAATTATCCTTTAGTGGTTGCGAATCCTACTCAAGGTAATGGTGCCATTACTCTAGCTGTTAGTCCTTATCTAAAAACGAAAGGTGTTCCCTCTCGAGGACGACTTTATCAAATACCAAAACACATTCAATATACCATTGCAAAACCACGAATGAGCCTATATTTAGCGAAATCTAGAGAGGTTGTTGAAGTTTATTTAAAATATGTTGCAAAAGAAGATTTACATATTTATTCGATTGATGAATGTTTTTTGGATGTTACGGACTATCTTAAAATGTATGGAAAAAGTGATTATGAGCTTGCCTTAGATATTTTAAAAGATGTAAAAAAATCTACTGGCTTATGCGCTACTTGTGGGATTGGACCTAATATGTTACTCGCTAAAGTTAGTATGGATATTGAAGCAAAACATAATCAAGATTTTATTGCTAAATGGGATTATGATGATATTCCAACTAAATTATGGTGCATTTCTCCCCTATCTAGAGTTTGGGGAATTGGCCCGAGGATGGAAGCAAATCTCAATAAACTAGGTATTTATTCGATGTATGATTTAGCTCATTTTGATCGTCATGAATTAAAACAAAAATTCGGAGTAATTGGCGAAGAGCTTTGGAATCATGCAAACGGGATTGATTTAAGTCGGATTGGAGATATGGGAAAAGTAGAAGATAAATCTTATTCTCATAGTCAAGTACTATTTAAAGATTATCATGGTGATAATATTAAAATTATTATTCGAGAAATGGTTGAAGTAATTGCTATTCGTCTTTATAAAAACCATAAAACCACTTCTGTTATTGGACTTGGAATTGGATATTCTAAAAGTGTTGGCGGTGGGTTCTTTCATCAAATCAAGCTTAATAATCCAACTGATGTAGAACAAGTTATTTTAGCAAACTGTCTTATGATTTTTGATAAGTTTTATGAAGGATTACCTATTCGTAAGGTTACTGTTTCTTGTGGTGAACTTAAAGATAAAACAGGAGTTCAATTAAATATTTTTGATGAAGTAGAAAAAGTGAAGGAACAAGAACAAATTAATCAAGCTATATTAGAAATTAAAGATAAGTATGGAAAAAATGCTCTTTTAAAAGCATCTAGTTTACTTCCAGATTCAACCATTTATGAAAGAAATAAAAAGATTGGAGGACACAGTGCATGATTGATCGTGGTTTTGTCAAATGGCGGCCTTTCGAATCTCTTATTCCTTCGAAGGAAGTTTTTCGAGAAATTGATGAACAGCAAGTTTTCCAAAAACCAACTTTATTTCCTGAAGAAATTAGTTTTTTAAGCGAAGAAATTATGGATGCTTATTATAGTAAAGATTCTATTGTTCTTACTTTTTATGAAGCAGGAAAAATAAGAGAAATTCAAAGTACAATCAAAAAAATACATCCAAATTCAAAAACTATTGAACTTGGATGTGGAAAAATACTTTCTTTTCGGCAAATTCTTCACATTACTTCTTCTTCGTAAACATAGTAATATAACCAATTATGATAAATAATGGTTGAAGTTGCATGCCATGAATAGATTGGATCCTTCTTTGGATCATTCTCTTTATAATAATTACATGGCGGATCTATTTTTAATCCTTTATTTATATCTCGTTTGTATTCTTTATCTAGCGTGTATAAATCATATTCAGCATGTCCTGTTAAAAAGACTTTACTGCCATCAATACTTTCAATAATATAAGGTCCAGATTCATTGGATTTGCTTGTTAATATAAGATCCTTACGATCCATAATTTCACTTTCAATCACACTACAATATCTTGATTGGGGTACTAAAAAATAATCATTTAAACCTTTTACTAAATTCGTTTCTTTTACAATATAATGTTCATATATCCCTGATAACTTTTCTGGTAAATTATAGCGATTGACACCATAAAAATATTGTAAACCGAATTGAGAGGCCCAGCATAAAAAAAGAGTTGATCTTACATGTTGTTTCGTGTATTTAAAGAATTCTTTTAATTCTTCAATATAATCAATATCATGATAATTAATATGTTCAAGAGGAGCACCGGTGATAATGATACCGTCATAGTCCTCTTTTTTTATTTCGCTAAAAGAACGATAATATTTTTTATAATACTCTTTTTTTTCTTTCTCTACTATTTTGGTATCTAAATATAAAAAGTCTAGTTCTACTTGCAACAATTTGGTATCAAGAGCAACCATTAATTGTCTTTCAGTATCTTCTAGGGTTGGCATTAAATTCAAGATTCCTACTTTCACATGAGGCTTTTTTTCATTTAACTTTTCAATGAATTCTACTTCGTTTTTTAAATGATTCATTACTTCTAATTTTTTCTTTAAAAGAATTGCCATGATTATCCTTCTTTCTTCTTTTGTTTTTCTATTATACCAAAAATTTTTTTATTCTACCCTATCTTATTCCTTACTTTACATGATCATGACTCATGATTTTAATCACTAAATCATAATTATCATCGCGAGCCATTTTATTTTTTTTAATCATTCCACATTTATCACAACGATAAACAATTTTTAAGGTATCCTTTTTCCCTTTTTCTATTTCCATTGGTCGCAGCACACCATGACAATTACATAATCTATCACCTGGATAATCATCTACATGTAAACTACATAAACAGTTGGGGCAATGATCACGAGCTGTATAAGATAATGGTTCTACCTTTTTATTACATACTACACAAGTAAAAGCTTCATCAATCATTTTAAATTTCTTTGTTTCCATATTTTCTCTTTTCCTTTTTTAAATATTTTACCGCTTCTAACATTTCTCTTCTCACTATTTGATTAATTTTTAAACTACCGGGATGATTTTTTAAATATTTTTTAAAATCTTTCAATTTCACATAAGTGAGTTTAAAATCACCATTTCTTTCTTGATCATCTAAATGAATATTATCTAAATTATATGGTTCATCCGTAAAAATGTAAAAATAATAGATTTCAATACTACGATTATTTCCTTTTATGGGATAATCTTTTAAAAAATATTTAATTGCAAAAAAGGGTTCATACTCTTGATTTAAAATAATTCCAGTTTCTTCCATGACTTCTCTTTTTAGGGCATCTTTTAATTCTTCACCTTGTTCTAAGTGGCCACCAGGAAACTGAATCGTACTAAATGCTTCAGCAAGTAAAATTTCTTTTTTACTATTGATCATTAAAGCTTTTACACGAATTACTCGATCCGTTATTTCCGTTTCTTTTATATGATCATAATTAATTATTTTTGTTTTCATAATTATCACTACTAATAGTTTATCTTAAATATGAGGATAAAACTAGCTAATATTCCTAAACTTTACATTTTTTTATACAAAAACTAGAAAATTAGCTTTCCTTTTTGATTCTTTTCTTACTTTTTAACATCTAATAGCATAACAGTAATGATAAGGAATACCTTTTCATTGTGTTCTTTCTTTATTTAAGGTATAATATTATTTGTAAGGAAAAAAGAATATTGCCTTATAGAAATTGTAAATAAACATAATTATTTATCTATTTTTTAGGAGAAAGTATATCATTAAAAAAGCAATTTTAAAGGAGTGATAAAAAATGGTATTAGTTATTTTTCTTGTAATTGTAGTATTAGTCTTAGCTATTGGAATTAATGAGAATAAAAAGAAAACAAAATATAAAAATGGATTAATGAATGATGAAGAAAAGGCAAAATATGAGAAACGTCTTGCATATCAAGAACAGTTAAAAAAATCAAAAACTATAAGACAAGTTATGATAGTTGGAAATAATACTGATAGCAGAAAAAAAGTAGGAAGCACAGTAGTTAGAGGTGCCGTAGGAGGTGCTTTACTTGGTCCCGCAGGATTAGTGGGTGGTGCTTTGTCAGGAAAAAACAAAGTAATTGGTAAGACCACTTTCTTAATTGAATATGAAGATGGCCATCGTGAGACAAAAACGGTTGATAACAATAGTACTGAATTTAACAAGTTATGTAATTATTTAAAAATGGATTAATATCATGAAAAATGAAAGCAAATTTAAAAATATCATAATTGTATTAACTATTGTTAAAGCAAATAAATGAAAATTAATAGATATATCAAAATATCATAAAAGTTATTGAAATGCGATTAAGTGTTATTCTAATAAGATAATTGCTTATGTTTATTGTACAAACTTTATTTTATAATAGAAATGAGATAGACAAAGATATATGTAAAAAATTATTAAAGGGAGGTAATATGACTCACGAAATATTTATTTTAATGGATGATTCTGGGAAATTAAATAAAAATGAAAATTCCTGTATTTTTGGTGGATTATTTTTTTATTCATCAAATGAATATATGAATTTTGTAAACAAGTATAAAAATATCATTGATCAAATAAAATGTAAATATTGCCATCAAAATTCAAAGCATTGTGATAAACATTGCATTGAAATTAAGGGTACTACTAGACTTAGTAAGTCTGACAAACGAAGAATATTTAATTTAGTAAAAAAAGAAAAAAATTTTGGTGTATTTATAAAAAATAGTAAAGTTTTTGCACCAATTATTAATGATAAATCCGCTCGAGGTAGATTTTGTGATTATGCACAGAAAAGAATTATTAAGGAAATTATTTTGTATTCTATTCGTAATCACTTTATTGATCCTAATCAGCCTTTAAAACTTTATATAAAAATAGATGAATGTAAAACAAAAAGTAATGGTTATTACAATCTACAAGATAGCATTTATGAAGAATTAGTTAATGGTATTATCAATTATGATTATTCCATGATTCATAAGCCCATATTATCAGGTCCCCTAATTGTTAAGGTTAAAACATATGATTCTAAGTATAATTTCGGAATACAGAGTGCAGATATTATGTCACATTATCTACATAGTAAATATGAATGGCATCTTACTACAGGAAATGACATTACGTCTACTATTAGTTTTATCGAAGTAAAATTATTTATTCCATAGAAAAAAAGAACTTTCGTTCTTTTAATCCTAACTGAGAAGGTGCCAAGCACTAAATTTGAAATCATACATCAGTTATAGACCTGACAAAGCAAATATTGCTTCCGGTACAAGTAATATATCACAAAAACATATTATTTGTCAATTATAGTATATGAAATATTCAAGAAAAAGTTACGCAAGTAAATTGCAATTAAAAATCCCTTAAATAAGGGATAAATCACTAAATGGTGATCTGTATGGGATTTGAACCCATGAATGTTGCCTTGAGAGGGCAATGTGTTAACCGCTTCACCAACAGACCATAAACCACTGCTAAACTAAGAAAGCTAATTAATCATATCATAAAAATATAACTTTCGCAATAGCAATGATTATTTTGCTTAATATTTTTCTATAAAAATTTCCAAACGTTTTAACATTTTTTCTTTACCCAGTAACTTCATAATATCATAAAGATTTGGAGTCATACTAGAAGTAGTTAAGACAACACGCATTACAGTTGTAAAATCAGCTACACTTCCTTTGTATTGGCTAGGATTTTCTTTATATACTTTCATATTAGAAGCATATCCCATTTTTTCACATAATTCCTTTATTTTATTAAACCATATTTCTTCTGTGTCAAATTCATTATAAACATGATTTAAATATTCTTCCATAATCTTTTTGATTTCTTCTTTATCCGTAATTTTAACAAAATCATAAGTTAACTTTTTATCCCATTCTTCATCATAAATATACCAAGTTTTTGGAAAAATACTAATGTAGTTTTCATAGTCTTTTCTTGGCTTTTTTGATTCTCTTTCAATATTTAAAAAGAAAATGGTTTCCTCTTTATATTTACTAATTCGTTCATAAACATGTTCATCATATTTTTTAGCCCAAGAAAGATATTGTTCATATAATTCTTCGGCACTCATTTTGGAAATATAATTTTTAGAAATATTATCTAATTTATCTAAATCAAATAGTGCTCCACTAGAGCTCATTTTCTTTGGACTAAATGGGAATTCATAGAATGGTTTATCAGGATTATTTGTTCGCCACTCTTCAAAGTTAGAATTGGCAATTGTCATGACTGAATCAATGACAGCTAAAGCTGGATAACCTTTTTCTTCATAAAAGAACATTAAAGCTTCGGGATCTTTTCTTTTAGAAATTTTTCTAATTGTGTCGCCATCTTTTTTTAATATTAAAGAAGTATGAATGTATTTGGGCATTTTATAACCGAAGGCTTTAAATAAATCATAATGAAGAGGAACACTACTCATCCACTCTTCTCCTCTAACAACATGAGTCGTACGCATTAAATGATCATCAACTACATGAGCAAAGTGATAGGTTGGCAGTAAGTTTTCGCTTTTCATGATTGGAACATCAATATCATTTTCCGGCATTTCAATTTTGCCTTTGGTTAAATCTTCAAAAACAAATTTTCTGTTGAAATCCCCTTCTGAACGAAAACGAATCGTAAACTTTTCACCATTTTTGATTCTTCTAGCTTTTTCTTCATTAGAAACATCTCTAAATTTTGCATATCTACCATAAATACCAATTCTTTTTTTGGATTTAGATTGATACTCTCTTATTTCGTTTAATTCATCACTTGTTAAGAAGCAAGGATAAGCTTTTCCTATACTAATTAAATATTTAATAAAGGTATGATAAATTTCAATTCTTTCACTTTGAATATATGGGCCATAATTTCCAACTGTTTTGCCGTTAAACTCATATTCATCAGGAGTTAAGCCATAATGGTTTAATGTATGATGAATAAATTCGACTGCACCTTCTACTGTTCTTGCTTGATCGGTATCTTCATTTCTTAAGAAAAATACACCGCCACTTGATTTTGCTAAACAATAATTAATCGTTGCACTCATCATGTTACCAATATGCATAAATCCGGTTGGAGATGGAGCAAATCTTACTACTTTAGTGCCTTCTTTTAAGTTTCTTTCAGGATACATTAATTCATAATCTTCTGGTGTTTTAGTAATATTTGGAAATATTAAATCTGCTAACTCTTTGTTTGTCATAATAACCTCTTTTCTACTACTATTTTACTTGATTAGCGAAAAAAAAGCAAGATTACCTTGCAAAGGATTCACATTCATGAGCATATTCATGATCATTTTGTAAAAATAATAAATATTCATAAGCTCTATCAACACAATAAGATGGTGATAAGATTTCTAAAATATGATGATCTTGTGGTACTACTTTGGCATTGATATATTGATATTCGATAGATCGGAATATATAAGATATGATTTCATCTACATGATCATTCATTGCAATGGCACTAATTACCATTTGATATTTATTAGGATCTATGTGCTTAGTAGCATCTTTGTTTAATATTAATGATAAACAATAATCTTTTAATGTATGCATAACGTTACCTCCTAATGTAATTGTAAATCAAACTTTCTATTTTGTAAATTATAAATCTTGATCTTGTTTCATAAATTCTTTTAAAACTTTCGATAATGCTCTTTTTTCAATTCTTGATACATAACTTCGAGATATTTTTAAATCACGAGCTATTTCTTTTTGAGTGTGTTCATCTTCATTTAGTAAGCCATATCTTTTGATTAGGATCTCTTTTTCTCTATCAGTTAGTACATGAAAGTATTTTTTTAATAACTCAATATTATCTTTTAAATGAAGAGTATCAGCGATATCTTTGGAATCATCTTTGATAATTTCCATTAAACTTACTTCCCCACCATCTTTGTCAAAACCAATAGAGTCATTTAGGCTTACGGTATTTGCTATTTTTTTATTACTGCGAAAATGCATTAAGATTTCATTTTCTATACATCTAGCAGCATAAGTTGTAATCTTGGTTGCTTTGCTTTTTTTAAATGAATCAATTCCTTTAATTAAGCCAATGGTACCAATACTAATTAAATCATCGGTATCATAAGAGGAATTATCAAACTTTTTGACAATATGAGCGACTAATCTTAGGTTATGTTCAATTAACGTATTCCTAGCTTCTTTATCGCCATTTAACATTCTTGTAATCACGATTTCTTCTTCTTCTGGTTTTAATGGTTCTGGAAATACGCCATTTGAATAACTCCCGGTAAATAAAAGCATATCTTTTATTATGCTAAGCAAACTTAAAAACATATATTCACTTCCTAGTAAAGTATATTAAAAGAAAAAGAAAAAAGCACAAAAAAAGAGGAGAATACTCTCCTCAAAAGTATTATACTTGCCCATGGGTAAAGGAAAAAGAGCCATAGGCAAGTAAGTTATGCAATTACATAAGGATTATTTATGGTTCCATCTCCCGAGGAAATAGTGACATCTGCTGAAAGATTGATGACAGGACGGACGCCCCATTCGATAGAGACATAATCCCAGCCAAGAATCCCATACAAATCTACTGCAAACATAACAGCATTGTTGCCATTAAAATTATAAGGAGACATAGTCCAATAATTCTGTCCGGTATACAAATAATAACTATCATTATTAGTTAAATATCCACCACCAGCCATCAGTACTTCGTCTGCCGTAATTAATCCTATATTAGTTATATACCAATCACTATTATTATTGCATTGCAACGTAGGAGTCTTATTTGTTACTACTCTTATGTATGCTGAATAATAAATCACAGCTCCATTTGCTACCCATGATGATGTTATTCCGTTTTCATCAGAATACGAATTTCTATCATTACAAAATCCAGGTTTACTTATTATAATATTGTCAAATTCTTGTAAGTGTTCTGTATACCAATTATCTAACACATTTTTAATTGTGCTTGATATTTCCTCATTTTGAACTAAAGGCCTTTGAGTATTTGCTTGATAGGTAAAGCCTACATAGTAACTATAATTATAATTTAGACTTGTACTATATACGCTTGTTTGAATTTGTCTATCCGCGGATGATTCGCCATTTGCATGAGCACTTGTTCCGTCATAAATTAATCGAATTGAGTCATCTCCATTAATTCGAATAATTCTCCAGTAGTATCCTGCAAATTGAACATAGTTATTGGTGACTGCCCCTCTAAAGTAATAGCTGGTTCCTAAATTGTCAAGTGTAGTATACATTCCTTCATCCGCTGTTGCAATTTGATTAAAATTTGGCACACCATTAACTTCGTTATCTGCTAATATTATATCTTTTGCTGTTATTTTTATAGGGCTTCCACATATTAACTTACTCGTTTCATTTAACTTAGTACAAATCATTTGCATATTTGCATTGCTTCCCATTTCAACTGTATATTTATTATCTTCTATTATAGCGCTTGTACCCGGTGTACAGATGTTATCAGTTGTAGTGCAATATGTTGCGCTTGTTACATTACTTGTTAGATTTGATGTTAAAGTTGTATCATTTAGTTCAAATGTTGCTTCTAATGTATCTACTACTTGTGTTTCTGAATTAGCTATTACATTTATTTTAGATGAGTATACTTTATTTGCTGCTTGCTCAACCGTTGCATCATAATCTAACCATAGTTTTAAGTGATATGTTTTTGCTTCACTTGCTCCTAGTGTTCCCGTATATAAATTATATGATTCATAAGCTCCATCTATTTCTGGTGTTACACTTGTATTGTCACTTAATATTGATATGACATTTCCTACTGTATCACTAGATAGTGCTACTTTAATATAATCTGCACTTAATGAATTGGATACTTGATTTAAACTTTCTAGATTAATGGAATAATTAGTAGAAGTATTACAAGTATTAGTAATTGTAAAATCATAACTAGTTCCCTCTAACCCTTCAACATCTGTAATTGGATAGATATTAGATAAACTAATTGATGATGAGGCATCTGTTAAGCTTATATTTAAGCATCCACTTGTAAAAGTATTTGCTTGTTCTTGACTTCCTCCTGTTGAGAAAAAGGCATAGGTTATTCCAATCATTCCCAATAATATTACTAGTGCTCCTGCTACTAAAAGGGTTATTTTTGTGCTTTTTTTCATATTTTTCTTCCTTTACTTTCTACTATTTTATAATAAATAAAATTATTTTTCATTCGTTTCGACAAAACTTGCCAAAACTTCTTAATACATAAATAGGCTCTTAATATTATAAAAAATAATGATAGGTAAATTTTAACTATCCTATGTTATTAATATACCTTATTATGAAATAAAAATCAATTCTTTTTTTGACTATTTAAACAATTTTTACAAAAATAAAACCAAACACTCACACAATTGGTTTGGTATCATTATTAAAATATTCATCCATTAAGAATTCATGAATGATTTCTTCTTCATTTTCCACACTTATTTCTTCAATTCTATCGACACGGCACTTTTCACTGATTAAAATAGCTTCAATCTTTTTTACTGCGTCTAGAACATTATCATTTACGACCACATAGTTATATTTATTAATTTCATTAATTTCTTGATAAGCTTTTCGAAATCGTTTAATGATTTGTTCTGGATTTTCGGTGTTTCTTTTTTTGATTCGCCTTTTAATCTCTTCCATCGAAGGGGCCATAATAAATATTAAAATGGTTTCTGGAAAAAGTGCCTTTACTTGTTTTGCTCCTTCAACATCAATTTCTAGGATTACATCCATTCCCTCTTTTAGTTTCTCTTCTATTTCTTTTTTAGGCGTTCCATAATAACAGCCATATTGAACTTGGGCATATTCCAAAAAATCTCCATGATCTATTTTTCTTTGAAACTCTTCTGGAGATACAAAGAAATAGTCTTTCCCATCTACTTCACTACCTCTTTTAGGTCTTGATGTATAAGAAATGGATAAATATAGATTTTCATTTCGTTTTAATAATTCTTCGATTACGGTTCCTTTTCCAGCACAAGTAGTACCAGAAATAATAATTAAACTTCCTCTTTTTTTCCTTTTTATCATAGTCGTTTCCTTTCGTTTGTATTAATTTACCACAATCGAGGAAAAATATCAAACAATTTTAAGATTCAACAAAAAATTGATCAATACTAGTATCTAAAATCACACTAATTTTATATAAATCGTAAATAGAAATGGGCATGTTAGTTTCAGCTAGTTCAAAGTTTTGTAAAAATTCTTTTTTGATCTCAGCATATTTGCTTAATTCATCGATTGACAGCCTTTTTTCTTTACGGTATTTTCTTACATTTTTTGCTACTGTTTTATACATTTCAGGATTAAATTTATAATCTTTATTCATAAGTACACCTCACCTAATATTGTACACTTATTTTTTCTATTTTAAAAGCACTATTCAATAAAAAATTTGTCCATTGGAACATCTAGAACAATTGATATTTTATAAAGGGTATTTAAACTCATTCCTTCTTTACCAAAAGTAGATTCAAATCTTCTTAAAAAATCATTGGATACCCCAATATCAGTTGCTAATTGTTCTTGCGTTATCCCTGCCATTTTCCGATATTTTCTTACATTCCTCGCTACTACTTCAATAATATTATCTCTAAAAGTAAAATCTCTTTTAAATGTCGTCATTCCTTATTCACTCTCCACTATTATTTTACTAGGAAGTGAAGCTTTTTACTATGAAGTAATACTTCCTTTTTATTCTTATCTACGATAATATTATATGATAATTTTATCACATAAGCAAGAAAAAGCATTTACTGATAGTAAATGCGATTGATAATCATTTTTTATTTTTCTTTTCTCGTTCTTGTTTTATTCATCATATCTATTATGATATTTTCTACTTCTTTTTGATTTCCTTCTTTTTTTGTCTTTTACTTTCAATTCATGACTCTTTTAAACATTCGTTCTAAGTCATAAATACTAAATTTAATAATGGTAGGTCTTCCGTGAGGACAATTATAAGGGTTATCACACATGACCAGTTCATTTAAAAGTTCCTCTTGAGCTTCATGAGAGATTCTCATATTGGCTTTAATACTCATTTTACAAGCAAGAGTAGCAGCCACATGATCATTGAATTTAATAGGATCGAATCTATCTTTGATATCTATCACTAAATCAATAATTTTACGAATACTTTCTTCTTCATAATCTTGTAAAATCCAGGTTGGATGTGCTTTTACAATAAAAGTATTTACGCCAAATTCTTCAATTACAAAACCCATATCAGTTAAAATATGCAAATTTTCCTTTAAAGTTAAAAAGTCAGATGCCGAAAGTTCAATTGTAATTGGAATTAAAAGATAAGTTGTAGTAACTTCTCTTTTTCTTAAAGCATTTAAATATCTTTCATAGTTTACCCTTTCTTGGGCAGCATGTTGATCGATTAAATAAATTCCCTCTTCATTTTGAGCAATTATATAGGTTCCTAGGGCAAGACCTACAGGATATAAAACTAAGCTTTTCATCTCTTTATTTACTACTAGTTCGTCACTTATCTTTAATTCCGGAGCATTGGCTTCTAATTCAACTTGAAAATTTAATTCTGTCTGAGTTGGTTCACTTTCCTTTTTAGTCATAGAAGAGACAATATCCGCGATCACACTATCTTTGATAATATTTACACTTTCTTCTCTTAAAGCACTCGGAATTAACAAATTATTATATAAAGTATCTTTAATTGTTGTATAAATTAAATCATATAATTCTTCCATTTTGCTTATTTTTACATCTTGTTTGGTAGGATGAATATTGACATCAACTAAAGTAGGATCGGTATTTACTTTTAAGACGACTACTGGATATTTGCCATCTGGTTTATAAGTATGATAAGCATCATTGATCGCTTTATTAATTTCACTATTGCGGATGACACGATCATTTACAAAAGTATTCAAATCATTCCGATTCGAGCGCAATATTTCCGGTTTACAAATATAACCATAAATATCAAAATCATTATTACTATTTTTAAATTCTAGCATTTTACTTGATACGTTTAAGCCATAAATTTCATGGATTGTTTTTAATAATTCGTTTGAACCACTTGTTTTTACAATTATCTTTTCATTATTTGATAAAGTAAATTTAATACTGGGATGAGCAAGAGCTAGTTTTTCAATTAAATTAACAGAATTATAGGTTTCCGTATTTTCTGATTTTAAATATTTTAATCTAGCTGGTGTATTATAAAATAAATTCGTTACCGTAATACTTGTCCCTACTCTTAAATCACCAGATATATTTTCTAGTGTTTCTCCACCCTTAATATGAATATATGTGGAATCGGTTCCATCACTTGTTTTTAATTCTACTTCGGATACACTAGCAATTGAAGGAAGCGCTTCACCACGAAAGCCCATGGTATCAATAAAGAATAAATCATCATCACGCAATAATTTACTAGTAGCATGTCTACCAAAAGCTAAAAGAGCATCTTCACGATCCATACCAACACCATTATCGATTACTTTAATACTATCAAGGCCACCCTTTATTAATTCTACTTTAATCTCGGTTGCCTCGGCATCTATACTATTTTCGACAAGCTCTTTTACAATACTACTACAGCGTTCGACAACTTCACCAGCCGAAATTTTGTTAGCAAGTTCTTCACTCATAACATGAATCTTACTCATATTTTACCTCACTTACATCTATTCTTGTTTCTAGGTTATCTTTATTACTCCAAATTTGACATGGTTCTTTGATATTTAAGTAGCCAATTCCAGGTAGTACAATATCTTGATTTGCAGATACATTTATTTTGTAGACTAACTGTGGTGTTTCTTGATATTTTCTCTCAATCTTTGTTGAGCCATAAAAGATCACTTTATTTTCTTCTTTAAAAAATAATTCTAAATCATTGATTATTAATCTTGTATTGGGTTTTATTTGATAAGATATTGGCTTTATTTCTTTATTTAAAAGAGCTAAAGAGTCATTTTGATAAGAGAATCCAGGGGTATCAAAAATGGTATACTCTCCTATTTTTATTTTAATGAAATCAAGAGTTGTATTGGGTTTATTAGATGCTAGAATTTCTTTTTTGATTCCAGCTTCTTTTAATAATTTGTTTAAAAATGTACTTTTCCCGGCATTGGTTAACCCCATAATATAAGCAGTATAAGTATTATATTCTTCCATTATTTTGAAAATATTATTGGACTTAAAACTAGGTTTATTACTAATAAATAAAACTTTATCTACTTGATACACTTGATCTAGCCATATTCTTATTTTATCTTGATTCATTTCTCGTCTTAACATGTCACTTTTACTAATTACTAATATTTTAGGAAGTTTAATTTTGTTAAATAAATGAATTGTTTCTTGATTGATATTTAGAAAATCCACTAGAAAGAAAGCGATTCCTTTTCCTTTGTTGACTCTTGTTAAAATATCTTTTTCTAAGACTATCTCTCCTTCTTTTTTTTCACCATAATTTTTTAGACGAAAACAACGCATACAGTATTCATTTTTTAAATTAGGGGTATATCCTTCCGAAGATTTATCTTGATCTTGTAAGATTTTTCCACAACCGATACATCTTTTATTCATAATATTCTCCTTTATTTAAGATCCCCTTTTTTCTTAATTTACGATAAATAAAACTCTCAAAAAAGCGATTGATTTTGGTACACCATTTTTCATAATCACCAATGGGATTGACTAAAATAGAAGTGATCCCTACCCTATTAGCCCCATTGATATCAGTTAAAAGTTGGTCCCCTATCGCAGCAATTTCATGGTATTTAAACTTATAAATATCCATAATTTTCAAATATTTTTTTTTAAATGGTTTATGACTAGATGCTGAGACATCAACGTTTAATCCTTCCTTAAATGGAATTAATCTTTTTTTTCCACTATTGGAAATAATAATTACTTTAAAATCTTTTTCTAAGATAGCAAATAATTCTTTTACTTTCTTTGTTGGTATATCGACATTAACAGGAATTAGGGTATTATCTAAATCAAATAATAAACATTTAATTCCTTTTTCTTTTAACTTTTTATAATCAATATCATAAATACTTTTTTGATACATATCTGGAATAAAGTTTTCCATAATTAACCACCTCTTTCATTATATCAAAAAAAGAGGAAGTATCTATCCCTTACTTTCCTAATTTTGTTGCTTGTTCTTGTTTTAAATGTTTTAAATATTGATCAGCTGCTTTGATTCGTTCTAAATCTCTAATTCTTAAAACAAGGCCATATAAAAATATTAAATCTTGTTCCCCTGTCATACGCCAACAAGCAATGATTTCCTCTATTTCATTAATTGTTAAATCCAAATTTTCTACTAATGGATATAATTCGGTAAATTGACCTGTTTTTATCCGAAATAAAGTTTCAGCCCTTAAATTATTCTTTTTATTTTCTAATTCTATTCTTTCGTTCAATTTATTCATCTCCTTTTTAGAGTATATCAAGAAAATGGAAAAATAGCAATTATTTTAAAGCACTTAAAACATTACTTATGATATCAATATTATCGATCGCATCACTTATTTTATCGGTTGTTCGTAAACGATATTTCACTTTCATGTCTTCTTTATATCTTTTTATAGAAGTTGCATCGCGATTTAGTTCTTTTATCCAATAAGAATTATATTTTAAAAGATCCAACATTTTTTGATCCTTTTTTAATTCCATTAAAGCATTTACTTGCATTTTTAATCCTCGAAGAATTTATTGATTGGTCTTGGAGACGTGGGTGGTTTACTTAAAGGAGTTGGGTTACTTTTTCCGGTTAACTCTTGAACAAGGCCTAATGCTTTTTGAGCAGTATTAATATGTTTTTGAACAGAATCCATATCAATGTTTTTGACAATATCGGTTATATTATTGATATTAGGAGATGTAGATTTTTGAAAATAATTTTTCCATGCACGATCATCCTCTCCATATATATCATAGATTTCATATAGGTTTTGCCATGAAGTATCACCAGAACGGATACTGTTTACTAATTCAGGATGATTTTTGGCAAATTCTTTAAATTCTTCTTTTTTAGACATTATTATCACCATTACACTATATGAAATTTTAGAAAAAAAAAGAAGTGAGTTCACTTCTAAATTTTAAAATCATCAAGAAAATCTTCCATAGATAATTTTTTAGGCTCTTTATTCTTTTCTTCTTTTTCTGGTTCTTTCTTCTCTTCTGTTTCAATCTTTTCTTTTATTGCAACAACACTTGCTTTATCTAATTTGTACTTACTAATATTAGAACCGGTTGATGATAAGTCCATAATGGCAATATCACTATTTTTAAAGATATTGATATCACTATCTGCTTTGGTTAAAATTAAATCTCTTGAGCTGGTAAGTAAAGCATTTAGAATTTTATAAGTAACTGTTTTCGTTTTTTTGATTAATAAACTTCCTTTTTTGGCTCTACTATGAGTTTCTAAGTCACTTAATTTTATTCGTTTGGCTGTTTTGTTATCAGTAAAGATTGTTATATATTCATAATGATCATTATAACTTACCATATTTTTTACAACGTCATCTTTCAGATTGATGCCTTTTACTCCAGATGCTTTGGTACCAACAAGTGGTACTTCTTCACTTGCATAATTTAAGTAATAACCATTTTCGGTTACTAGCAAGATATGACCTAAATCTTTTTTTACATCAATTAAAGAATCGTCTACTTTCATTTTCATTGCTGTCATTGGTTTGGTACATCTTGCTACTTCAAAATCAGTTGCTTTGGTTCTTTTTATCATACCATTTTTGGTTGATAAGACATAAGTATCGTTTTTATTATAGATGAAAGATGATATTACTTCTTCGCCTTCACTTAACATAATGATGTTACTCATATGTTTACCAAGCTCTTTCCATTTTACATCTGGTATTTTATATACAGGAACATATAAATAGTTGCCAAGACTTGTAAAAATAACTAAAGTATCTAGCGTCGTACATTCATAAAGTCCTGTGATGAAATCGCCTGGTTTTAGGGTTGTATCTTCAGTTGATGCTGCATAACTTTTACTACTAACTCTTTTTACATATCCTTCATTTGTTACTACGATCACTACATTTTCTTTTGGAATCATTTCTCTAGCATCGATTTTAATTTCTTTTATTTCTTCTTCAATTTTGGTTTTTCTTGGTGTTTCATATTCTTTTTTGATTAATTTTAATTCTTTTTTCATTACATATTTTAATGCTTCTTCATCACTTAAGATTGCCTTTAATCCTTCAATTAATTTGGCAAGTTTATTCATTTCTTCTTGTAGTTCTAATACATCTGTATTCGTCAAACGATAGAGTTGTAAAGTTACAATTGCTTCGGCTTGTTCGATCGTGAAAGCAAATTTTTCTACTAAATTATTTTTCGCATCGGCTTTATTTTTACTAGCACGTATTACTTTGATCACTTCATCTAAAATAGATAAGCATTTGATCAATCCTTCTACAATATGCATTCTTTTTTCATAGGTTGCTAAATCAAATTCTGTCCTTTTTAGCACTACTTCCCTTTGGTGAGCAATATAAGCGTCCAATATTTCTAAGATTCCAAGTGTTTTGGGAACACGATTCACGATTGCTACCATATTGTAATTATAAGAAATTTGTAAATCAGTATTTTTAAATAAATAGCCAAGAATTAAATCAGGATTTACTCCCGCTTTTAAATCGATGACAATTCTTAGTCCTTCTCGGTCCGATTCATCTCGTACTTCTGCCATACCATCAATTTTTTTATCGATTCGAAAGCCATCAATTTTATTTACCAACATTGCTTTATTGACATCGTAAGGAATTTCCGTGATCACAATTTTTGTTTTTCCTTTTTCTTTTACAATTTCATATTTGGAACGAACAATGACTCTTCCTTTTCCTGTCTTAAAAGCATCACGAATTCCATCTATTCCACATACAATACCACCAGTTGGAAAATCTGGACCTTTGACAATTTCTAAAATGGTATCTAAATAGCAATTGGGACTATCAATTCTTTTGATGGTAGCATCAATTACTTCTCCTAGATTATGAGGAGGAATATTGGTTGCATATCCAGCGCTAATACCCATCGTTCCATTTACCAGTAAATTGGGAAATTTAGCTGGTAAAACCGTTGGCTCTAGAAGACGATCATCAAAGTTCGGAGCAAATTTAACTGTATTTTTATCAAGATCAGCAAGTAATTCATTACTAATTTTGGCTAATCTTGCTTCCGTATAACGATATGCTGCAGCAGAATCTCCATCCATAGAACCATTATTACCCTTCATGTCTACTAAAATTTCATTTTGTTTCCACCATTGAGACATTCTTACCATCGCATCATATACACTAGAATCTCCATGTGGGTGATATTTACCTAATACATCCCCTACTGTTGCCGCACTTTTAATATATTTTTTATCATAAGTATTTCCTGCTTTATACATAGCAAATAAAATTCTTCTTTGAACTGGTTTTAAGCCATCACGAACATCTGGTATGGCACGATCTTGGATAATTTCTTTCGCATAAGAAGCAAAACGCTCCCCCATAATTTCTTCTAAAGCGTAATCTTCTATTCTTTTTAGTACGTTTTCCATTGTTTACCACCTTAATATATTCTAACATAAAAAAGTGGGTAAATAAACCCACTTTACGTTTCGTTTACGTTGTGATTACATACGGATTAGAACTAGTGCCATCACCTGAGGAAATTGTAACATCAGCCGACAGGTTTAATACTGGGCGCACACCCCACGC